>NZ_AHZV01000317.1 GCF_000250735.1 Anaerophaga thermohalophila str. Valhall | reverse complement strand
CGCGACGGCATTTTTTGTTTACTTTTTTTGCTGTAGAATTGGAGCGAAGCGGAAATCGTGAACACCTTATAATTTTTATCTCGTGAACAAAAAAAGTAAAAGCCCGCGCGGCTTGAGCGCAAAAAAGTTAAATGTTTTTTTGTCGGACAGCAGTGATTCAGTATAATAATTTGGTACAATTCATAAAAAGCCAAATCAAAGGTTGATATGTCCTTACCACAGATTGAAATTCAAACTTTGCTTCGTAACAAATTGCCAAATCTTAAACTGGGAATACTGTATTCTCCGGTTTTGGTGACACCTTCCGATGAGAATCTTGTTTCCGGACTGGATGAACAGACAGAACAACTGGTCGGGTTGCTTGATGTTGAAACCATCAGGAATATGGAGACAGTAAAAAGTGCCAAGAATGCCTACAGGGCACTCGGGAAAGATCCGAACCGCTACAGGCCTGCCGCTGAGTCGCTGCTACGCAGGGTTAGTAAGGGAAAAGGGCTTTATCACGTTAATTCAGTGGTGGATTGTTTGAATCTTGCATCTGTTCGAACAGGTTATTCCATTTGTGGTTACGATTTTGACAAGATTGAGGGTGAGGTTTCTTTAGGGATTGGTAATGCCGGAGAACCTTATGAAGGCATTGGAAGGGGAGAATTGAATATTGAAAACCTTCCGGTTTTCAGAGATGACAAGGGCGCCTTTGGGACGCCTACCAGCGATTCGGTGCGTACTCTTATTGATGAGAATACTGAAAGGGTGTTGATGATTATTCCTGCTTTTGACGGTGACAGAGAAAGCTTGAAAGCAGCCCTTAATTTGTTATCAGATTTGTTAATAAAATACGTGAAAGGCACTTCGCCTGAATTTCAAATAAAGTAAGAAACGTGCATGGCAAAGATTGCCATTTTTATACTGATAAAATATGTTAGAAATATGTGCGCTGGCTTCCGGGAGCAACGGTAATTGTTATTATATTGGAAACCAGGAGGATGCAATTCTTGTTGATGTCGGAATAAGCAGGCGACAGGTGATGGAGCGGATGCGTGTGCGGGGACTTGACGCATCAAAAATAAGGGCTGTTTTCATTTCACATGAACATGCCGACCATTTCAGGGGTGTCCGGGTTTTGAGTAAGCAGTTGAATGTACCGGTTTACATGACTGTGGCAACTTTTGAAAAAAGCTGGTGTCCCGATCGTCCTGCGAAAATTGTTAATTTTGAACCCGGGGATGTGGTTGATATCGGAGAGTTTAGAATTCATACATTCTCCAAACAGCATGATGCTGCTCAACCGTGCAGTTTCAGGATAGAGCATGAAGGAACCAATGTAGGCGTAATGACAGACATTGGTGAACCCTGCCGGAACGTGATGGAGCATCTTTCAGCCTGTAATGCTGTCTTCCTTGAGTCAAATTACGACGAAGATATGCTATGGAACGGATCGTATCCCTGGTACCTTAAAAACAGGGTGGCTTCGGAATACGGACATTTATCAAACAATCAGGCCGTTGAATTGCTAAAGAATTACGGATCTAAGCATTTGGAGGTTGTTTTTCTTTCTCATTTGTCGGCCGAGAATAACAGACCCGAAATTGCGTTGGAAGCATTCAGTGAGTTGAATGCAAAGCATTCCGTACGACTGACCAACAGGTACGCACCGGCTGAAATTTACCGGCTGAAAAAGAATTTGCTTGTTCTGTAAAAAAAGAGACTTTTATGAATGGTCTCACGAATCAGTTGTTTATGTTTAATATAGCATCCGATATCTGAAAATCTCAAATACCTGATTCTATAATCAATTGTAATAAAATGGATTACAAAGATATTTTGATTAAAATCAGACGAATTGTCCGCTCGATTAACCTTGAGTCGAAGAAGGTACAGAAAGACTTTGGTGTCAGCATTCCGCAGATTCTGTGTCTTGAATATCTTAAAAACTCTCCCGGGTATCAGGCCACACAGAAATCCATTCGCGACCACCTGAATCTGAATTCGAGTACGGTAACAGGAATTATCGGCAGACTCGAAAAAAAAGGATATCTGGCCCGTTTACCCAAGTCGGGGGATAAACGGGTGATGCATATTGCTCTTACTTCTTCGGGGGATACCCTGCTTAAGCGTACACCCGATCTGCTTCAGCAACGTCTCGATGAAAAACTGAAAGGTCTGTCAAAAGAGGAGCTTGAAAGAATTGGTGGTGCTCTGGACCTTTTGATTGAAATGCTTGAAATTGAAAGCACAACAACCGATGAGATGCCTCTTATCACCGGTGATTTCGACCCTGAAGGAAGTAGTGAACAACATTAAAGATATAGTGACTGACGAAGCATCTGCGTTTAACTTCTTTATTTCCACTTCTGAACCATGAATAAGGTTACCAGCGAAGCCAATACACCCGGAACAACGGGGTCAAATTCGCCGGGGAGAGGTATGCCTGAGAAATGAAAGAATCCAAAAACAGCGGCACCTGCAGCCATAGAAAGAAGACCTGCATTTGGTTTCGGTTTTTTAAAGAAAATAAAACCTAATACCGGTGCAAGCAATCCGCTTACCATAAATGAATAGGACAACAGCATTAAATCCAGTACACTTGGCATATACAGGGCAAGTACCAATGCTAAAGCACCTAAAACAAATGTCATTATCTGTGATACTTTCAGCGTGCTGTCCGATCTTTTTACTTTAAAAATATCACTTACAAAATTTCCCGACGATGCCATCAGGCAACTGTCTGCGGTGGACAGGATGGCTGAGAAATATGCTGCAAGGATAATACCGAGAGCGCCCGTTGGCAGGATATATTTTAACATCATGGGCATTGCCGTCTCACTGTCTATTGTTGCAGCTTCTGCTCCGGGTATCACACCCTGGTCAATCGATACTTTTGCCATCAGCCCGAGAAATACGCCCAGGAAAGCCATTACCGGATATTCAAATAATCCGGCCAGAAACCATGCTTTTTGTGCTTCTTTCCTCGATGATGCGGCATATATTCGCTGATAAAGTGTCATTCCGATAAACCAGATCGGAATAATGGAAAATGCCCAGTTAACAATTACGGATCCTTTGATATTGGTTAATAGCAACATTTCCTTATCAACTGATTCGCGCAGCACATCGAAACCACCGACACTATGCAGTGCAAAAGGAACACCGACAAAGGTCAGTCCCGAGAGAAGTATTGCCCATTGAACAGTGTCGGTATATATTACAGCTTTGATGCCTCCCAAAGCAGTATAGACAATGGCAATCACCCCCATAATCAGTGCAGCATTATTAACAGATAGGCCGTCGATGGTACCTGCTGTGAGTTTTGCACCGGCCAGTATCTGGCTGCTGGTGAAACCTAGGTAGCCTATGGCACTAATAATGCCCGCCCAAAAGGCCACATTTTTTCCGTAATGATGACTGAGCATCTGAGGAAACGTCTGGAACTTACTTGTGAATGCGATTTTGTATACTCTGGGGATGAGAACAACGGCCGTCAGCCAGGCACCCACCAGTCCTGTGAACAATATCCATGAACCCGATAATCCCATAACAAAACCAAGTCCGCCAAGACCAATTGAAAAACCGCCTCCAACATCTGTAGCTACAACCGATAGCCCGAGGTGCCACCGGGTCATTTTGCGACCGCCTACAAAAAAGTCTTCCGAATTTTTATTTTTCCGGTGGAACCATACTCCAACCATTAACATTGCAGCTATATACAAGAAGATGATAATGAAGTCGGCTATATGCATAGTAACCAGATTTGTTTGGTTAAAAAAATACTTTTCGGCAGAAGACCGGCTGATGTTTGAGCTCAGGTGTTAAACGGTTTTATACCATACATTCATGCTTTCTATTTGCCCGGCAATTTGCGTATTGTTGACCAGGGTACCTGTATAACGATAATGGTTGTTCATGAACGTTTTGTTCATCGAGGGTGATTTTAACCGGGCTATGGTGTAAAACGATTTAAAACCCTGCGTAATCAGGTAATCCTCCATAGCTCTGAGCAGGTGAATGGCGATTTTCTTACCCCTTTGAGATGGAAGCACCGCAAAATCCGTCATTTCAGCATTCTTCAGTCTTTCGTTGCATTCGGCCGAGCTTATTCCCACCAGTTCTCCATCCTGGAAAACCCCAAAATAACGGGTTTCTTCTGCCATTTCTTTTTTAAGGAACTCAGCATCGAAAATCGGGAAAGGATAGCTGTCGAACACCTGCGAAAATACCTCAGCCATATCCCGGGTATCTTCCGGAGTTAACAGCCTTAGGACATGTGAACTGTCTAACTCCGGAGCATCGGCATTTATGTCGGATAAGAGTAATTTCTGAAAAACTTCCATCTCCCTGGTATCGGGATATCTGCGTTCCGGATCATTGTATTTCACGACGAATAAAGCGTCTTCTATGCCGTTAAAAAAGCCCGGCACAATGGCTTCCGTTTCATAACCAGCCATACGGAATTGCGGCCCGAAACGGGAGGGCACCTTGGCAAAAAGTTTGGTGTATCCTTTGGTTTTTGCCAGGGTGTCCATCTTTTCAATAATGCCTGGAAAATCGGACGGCCAGAAATCCATTAAATAGACGCGATTGCTTTCAGAGCCGTGTTGAATGGTTGATTGTCCGATGCGTTCACTCTTGTCCATTATTATCTCCTCTTCTTTGAATCCTTTCATTGTCCGATGGTACCAATGAGATGGCTTCATCGTAATCGGAAAGAAGCTTTTCGATGCCAATGGCATTTTCTTCATAGCCTTCCTGCAAATCCAATTCCAGATTGCAATTTTCACAATCACGGTTACATGTTGTCGGACTGTAGTTATCGGGCTCTTTGTAAGAAGTAATAACGCCCTCGTAGTTACGCAGAATAACCCGGTTGGTAGACCATGAAATGATGTAATTAGGCATTACCGGAATTTTGCCGCCGCCTCCGGGTGCATCAATCACATAGGTAGGTACTGCAAAACCACTGGTGTGTCCAATCAGACTTTCTATGATTTCAATACCTTTACCAACGGGAGTACGGAAATGCGATAAGCCTTCCGACAGGTCGCACTGATACAGATAATACGGACGTACACGATTGGCCACTAATTTATGCACCAGGTCTTTCATAATACGAGGACAGTCGTTAACATCGGCCAGGAGAACCGACTGATTACCCAATGGTATTCCGGCATCTGCCAGCTTTCGAAGGGCCTCTTTTGACGACGACGTGATTTCCCTGGGATGATTAAAATGTGTGTTTATCCATATTGGATGGTGCTTCTTCAGCATGTTTACCAGATTTTCGGTGATCCGGTAGGGCAGAACCACCGGTGTTCTGGTTCCGATACGCACAACCTGAACATGCTCAATTTTTCTGAGTTCGGTCAGAATCCAGTCGAGATAATCGTCCGAAAGTAAGAAAGGGTCACCACCTGACAGCAAAACATCGCGTACCTGTGGTGTTTTACGGATATACTCCAATCCAATTTCTACCTGTGATTTTCCCGGCACAAAGTCTTTGTCGCCTACTTTGCGTTTACGGGTACAATGCCGGCAATACATGGCACACACATTGCTGACATGAAACAAAACCCGGTCGGGATAACGATGGGTGATACCGGGAACCGGACTGTCGGTGTCTTCGGATAGAGGATCCCCCATTTCGTATTGGGTTACATTTAACTCCCTGTTGTCGAGAAAGGATTGCTTGTAAATAGGATCGTTTCGGAAATTTTCTTTTTTAATAAGGGACAGGTAATAGGGTGTAATGGAGAGTGGAAATTTTCCTTTGGTTTCTTCAAGCTGTTTCTTTTCGTCGGCCGAAAACTTTATTCCCGTCAGTTCCTCAAATTTGTCAATGGTTTTTATCGAGTGTTTCAGGTGCCACTTCCAGTCGCGCCAATTCGATAATTCGGATGACGAATCAATCTTGTTTGCAATTCGTTGTTGATTTGCTGTGAAAATTGCCATAATATTCAGTTTGGTGAATAATCGGTTAAATACTGATCATTTTGTTGATATCCAGTTACAATGCTCAACTATCTGTAAATATTTTCGTTCTCAATAAAAAGTAATTTGTTATTCTGCTGTAGCTTGTATTTTCCTGATATTTGAACATTTTAACACGATATCTTATGAATCAGTCAAATTAAGTATTAGAAAGAACATCGCAGATTGTTTCTGCGCCACAAAAATAGTTAAAAAAATTTGGATTGCGAAATTAGATGGGCCGGGCAAAACAAAAAACAAAAAAACATGTTTAGGTTAATGAGATGATTATCAATTGTTTGTAAAACAAATTGAACGAATCCGGATTGCTTATATGTTTTGTGTGAGAAGGGTTTTAATCTTAAATTTGTCGTATACAAACTAATTGATGTCTGTCCATAAAATACCATTTCCTGCGTTACGCTTGCCTCCAAAATACTCATTTACGAAAAGTAAACTCCGTTTTTGGCGGCTTCGCAAGCCTTGCAACTGGCACTTTCTGAACAGACACATGATTTGCTACAACTTTTTCCCACTTTATAGACGAGCGCTAATTTTGTGTCTGTCCATAAAGTACCATTTGCTTAATTGCATCCATCTCCCGTTTTGATCAATGTTATCGGTTGGGCAAGATTAGGGAGAACCGGAATGTAAGAATTTAATTTTCTGTCTGTGTTTCAGTACTACTTTTGGCCGGACTTGTTGGGTTTGTGAGTAATGGATATTTGAGTCTGGCACAGATGTTGGGAAATGATTTTCATATTTCCCGGTTTGCAAATTAAAGCCAACTCATATAAATTTACGAAATGTATCTATAATAATAAACAGTAGTTCGTTAGAATTTTGTTAAAATATTAAAGGTCAATTTTTTATATTTGAAAATCTAACAACCTGTTATTTACAATGCCAACCAAAAAGAGAGAATAAATGATGAGAACATTGAAAAGTAAAGACTTAAAGAAAGGAGATTTAAAAGCTGTTGAGTCAAAAATTGTGAAGTATGTAAAAAAGCATCAACCAGTTTACATGGGTGAAATCATCAAGGATATGCGAATGTCGCAAAAGGGAGGACGCAAGAGAATAATGGGACTGCTTAGAGAAGGACGGCTTAAATATTCGGACAAGGAGGGTAAAATTGTAAAATAGAAACATACTTTCTGTCAATCAGATGTAAAATCATCTTACATCTAATCATCTTACATCTAATAATCTAAACCATGATCATAGACACATTCGAGAATGCAGCCCGTTATTACATGATACATCCGGCGCTTGAAGTCGTGCTCGATTACATGGAAAATTTTGACATTACTGAATTTAAAGAAGGCTGTGTTGAGTTGAGTGGCCTTGATGTATTCGTGAATTTGATGGATCAGAAGACTAAACCGGAAGAAGAGACCGTGTGGGAATCTCACGAACGTTATATAGACATTCATTACTTACTTGAGGGCAAAGAAAAAATTAAATATGCCGAGGAATATAAAATGGATGTGGAAGTTCCCTATGATGAAGAAAAGGATTGTACTTTGTTTGTCGGGAGTGACGGAATGGAAGTAAATCACCCCAAGGGTAGTTTTGTGATCTTCTTTCCCGGAGAGATTCATAAGGCGATGATAGCCGATGGCATACCTTCGAGGGCAAGGAAGCTGGTTGGAAAGATCAGGATTGACGGCTAATCTTCAAAAAAATAGAAAGGTCAGGAAATATTTTGGCTTGGAAATCCGTCCAAAGGAAGGAAAAGCAAAATATTATCTGACCTTATTTTTTTGAAATCACCTATAAAGTGTTGTTTTTATCAACACTAAGTTAGAATCTGCGATTTCCCCGGTTTCTGTTGTTCCCGAATGAACGGTCACGGCCACCATCTCGGCCTTCGCCTTTCGGGCGGGCTTGCTTAACTACAATCGGGCTGTTGTCAAAAAGACATTCATTGAGGTCTTTAATGGCCTTTTGGGCAGACTCTTCGTCTTTCATTTCAACAAAACCGAAACGCTTGGATGCCCCGGTATCTCTGTCCATTATTACTTTAGCGGACACTACTTCGCCGTATTCGGCAAACAAATCATTTAAGTCGTCGCTTGTGGTAGCGGCGCTTAACTTGGCTACAAAAAGATTCATAAAATTTAAATGTGTAATAAGTAAAAAAAATAAAATTAATAGAAGTGTTGTAAGGGCAATCCAATGAAAACAAAAGAAGTTGCATTACAATTATCCTGACTCGTCTTTTTGTCAGGATAAAATCTATTTGCTGCAAAGAAACAACCTTTTTTTTATTTTTTGGTTATGTTTGAGTGTGAAAAATGTTTAAAAAAGAGTTGAATTATGAATTTAAAGCCCTTCCATACGGTTATTGCGGCCGTTATTACAATGTTAGCTCTGGGCAGTATATATGCCTGGAGCATTTTTGTGCCCCGTCTGATCACTGAATATGGTTATTCGACCGGGCAAACCCAACTTATTTTTGGGGTTTTTATTGGGGTATTTACTGTTGCCATGGTATTCGGACGATCCCTGTTAACTGCATGGGGAGTTTCAAAGCTTGCTTTTGCAGCAGCAGTGTTATATACATCGGGTTATGTTTTAATATGGCTCTGGGGGCCGGGCTTTTTAATTATGTTTGGCGGACTTTCCTTACTTGCAGGCACAGCTACAGGCTTTGGGTATTTAATTTCTATTTCAGTACCGGTTGAATGGTTTCCCGAAAAGAAGGGGCTGATTACAGGGATTGTTTCTGCCGGATTTGGCGGAGGGGCCATTCTTGAATCCACAATCGTTCAGAAATTGTTCATTGCAAATGTTGCCCTGTTGGATGTATTTCTGATCGTTGGTATTGGGAAGGGTGTTCTGTTATTAATTTCGTCCTTCTTTTTTATACGACCCGAAAATGTGAAGAAGTTCACATCCCTTATTCCGTTAAGGCAATTGATACGCGACAACAATTTCCTGAGGCTCTTTGCAGGAATTTTTACGGGTACTTTTGCAGGATTACTTGTTGTTGGAAACCTTAAGCCGATCGGAGAACAGTACCCCATTGATGAGAGCACCCTGGTTTTGGGAATAACAGTGTTTTCGATAGCCAACTTTAGCGGACGTTTATTCTGGGGGTGGATCAACGATTATGTCACAGGCAATACTTTAATTCCTCTGTCACTCTTTCTGATGGGAATATTCATTCTTTTTATCGCTATCGTCCCTCTTTCTTCTTTTCTTTATCTTTTTATCTCTTTTGCTGTTGGTTTCAGCTTTGGTGCCAATTTTGTGATTTATGCCAAAGAAACCGCCCAGATTTTCGGGCTGGAAAACCTGGGTAAAATCTATCCGTTTATTTTTCTGGGATATGGTATTTCAGGCATTGCAGGTCCATTTACAGGCGGGTGGCTGCGCGACTTATCCGGCAGCTATCAGAATCCGGCATTTGTGGCTGCCGCTTTGTGTCTGATTGTTTTTGTGGGTATGTTATTTGTTGCAAAACCTAAAACTGTTCTCGGAAAATCCTGAAATGTGATTATTTTTGTGTAGGATTGGAGGATGTGACGCCCAATGCGTCGCAAATCAGTGGTGAGAATTTCACCAGGCCAATAACTTGAGCTAATTTAATACTGATGGAACGAGTCCCGGATAATCGGGACTCGTTCCATTAGGCCTTAAAAATTAAATTTTATACGAATGAAACAAACAGCTTTTCTTCTTCTTTTCATTATTTTTAGTGTTTTATCTTTCGGACAAACAAAAAATATTGAACTGGAAGATTTTACTCGTAAGGGAACTTTTCAGCCCAAATCAATAGCCGGGCTTCAGTCGATGAACGATGGCCGGTACTATACCACCCTTGAAGACGACGGAACGAAGATTGTGAAATATTCCTACAAAACAGGGAAAAAGGAAGAGGTGATTTTTGATATTGGAAACCTCAAAAGAAATCCCGATTCGGTGAAGCATATTACCGACTACGAATTTAGCCCTGATGAAACCAAAATACTCGTTTACAATGATGTTGAACGTATTTACCGGCGTTCTTTTCTCGCCCGTTATTATGTCTACGACAGGAGATACAGGGAGTTGATACCTATAGCTGATGAGGGCAAGCAACAGGTGCCGGCCTTTTCACCCAACAGCCAAATGGTTGCGTATGTGAAGGACAATGATATTTACCTGAAAAAGTTGCGGTTTGGCACCACCAGTGCCGTAACAGATGATGGTGAAAAAAACAGGATCATCAATGGTATTCCCGACTGGGTTTATGAAGAAGAGTTTGGCTACAACCGCGCTTTTGAATGGTCTCCCAATAGTGAAGACCTTGCATTTGTTCGTTTCGATGAATCGGAGGTTAAACAATATTCGTTTCCGTTATACAAAGGCATGTATCCCCCAAAGGAAGAGTATGCATTGTATCCCGGACGTTACGAATACAAATATCCAAAAGCGGGAGAGGAGAATTCAAAAGTATCGGTGCATGTTTTCAATGTAAAGAACCGTACTACAAAAACCATGGATGTGGGCAATCTTGAAAATGCGTATGTGCCCCGCCTCAGATGGACAAACGACCCTGATAAATTGGGGATCATCAAACTCAACCGTCTTCAGAATGAGCTTGAATTGTATCTTGCCAACCCGGCATCAGGGGTAAGTAATGTGCTGCTCACGGTGCGTGAAGAAAAGTATATTGCTGAAAATGTTCTCGACAATATCCGGTTTCTTCCGGATGGTGAGCATTTTGTGTATGTGGGACAGGAAGACGGCTACAACCATATTCATCTTTATTCTATGGCGGGCATTAAGATTCGCCAGATAACATCCGGCTCATGGGATATCACCGATTTTTATGGTTACGATGCCAACAATGAAGCCTTCTTTTTTCAGGCAGCCAAAGAATCTCCCCTGCAACGCGAAATCTATTCTGTTGACTTGAAAGGGGAAGACCTGCAACGCTTAACACCTGCCAAAGGATACAGTAGTGCAAAATTCAGCAGTGATTTTGCCTATTTTATCAACGCATGGTCGTCTTCCTCAGAAGTTCCTCAAATAGCCGTTTATGAAAATGATGGCGATCTGGTAAGGGTAGTTGAAGACAATAGTTCATTAAAAGAGAAACTTTTTGAATATGAGATACCTCAAAAGGAATTCTTCACTTTTGAAACATCCGAAGGGGTTGAATTGAATGGATATATGATTAAACCCGTTGATTTTGATGAGAGTATGCAATATCCCGTGCTAATGTCGCAATACAGCGGACCTGGTTCGCAGGAAGTTCTCGACCGTTGGCAGATGAACTGGGAGCAATATCTGGCATCGAACGGTTATCTGGTGGTGAGTGTTGACGGACGCGGCACAGGCGCTCGTGGAGAAGAATTTCTGAAAACAACTTACCTGGAACTGGGTCGTTACGAGTCGGATGACCAAATTGAGACTGCCCGGTACCTGGGTTCTCTGCCTTACGTGGATGCTTCAAGAATCGGGATATGGGGATGGAGCTTCGGCGGCTACATGTCGTCCATCTGTTTGAGCAAGAGCGATTTGTTCAAGGTGGGGATAGCCGTAGCACCGGTGACCAACTGGCGTTATTACGATACCATTTACACCGAGCGCTTTATGCGAACCCCCCAGATGAATCCGAAAGGATATGACGATAACAGTCCCATAAACATGGCCGGGGACTTAAGCGGCAAACTGTTTCTGATTCATGGCAGTGCCGATGACAACGTCCACTTTCAAAACACCATGGAATATGCCGAAAAGCTGATTCAGGCCGGCAAACAATTCGATATGTTTGTTTATCCAAACCGGAATCACAGCATTTATGGCGGAAATACCCGTCACCATCTGTACGATATGATGAGCCGTTATATCTTCAATAACCTGTAAGAATTGTCATTCATGACTGACCCTGCTCGTTACTTTTTTGATAACCTGATTGCTATTGATGAGAATGATGCACTGGCCTTACCCGGCAAGGTGAAACGGTTGCGAATTTCCCTTGAACAATGCTGCAAATATTTGAGCCGCGATGACGGTCTAACCTTCTCGAATCTGTTCGGACGTCTCGATTATGTTTGTAATAAACTGCAAACCGGAAACGTGCAAAAGCGGCGTTTGCACGAGTTCAGGATATTTGCCAACAAGGTTATTAAAGATCATTATGAGCCCTTAGAGGGAGAATATCTCAGAAGCTTAAAAGTGCTTGCCGAGGCCTACGCCCGGTTTTTCGGAGCGGAGGTGCCGGTTGAACTGAAAAAGCTTTATCAGCATAAAGAAAGCGAAATCGGGGAGGGGGATAAGAAGCAATACCACGTTAATCCGAAGGGGTTCCGTTGCATGTTGCTTAAAATCGATCCAGGCAAAAAGGAGCTTCTGGTACAACCCGATGTGAATGGAGATTCGGCTCCGGTGGTGGTTTTGTACGATATCAGGAATATTAACGACGGGTTAACACCATCGGTGGAGCTGATGCAGCCGGGTCAACAGCTTCAATTACTGGAAACGCATCGAAATAAAGATGGCAAAGTGGTACCCGGTCTCATCATTCTGGAGCCCGATTACCTGCTTGATGTTACCTCGGTGGCAAAGTGTTTCCAGAATATTCAGGGTAAGAGAATCAGGGCTTTTGAACTTTTTTTTATCGGACGTTCCGAAATCCGGAAGCTGTCCAAGGCCATCCATAAGGGAAATGTAGCCAACCTTTTTTTTGACGAGTTGATCAATGACGGAGATGAGTCATATAAAGAGTTTCAGCAGGTTTTACTGGACTCTTTCAGGGCATTTCCTCTTCCGTATACTTCACTCGAGGGTATTGATAAGGATTATTTTGATGAGCTTAAGGATCAATATAATAATCTGCGCCGTATAGTGAATGAGGATTTTCAGAGAGGCGACCATCGACCCGTTAACCGTACAAAAAGCAATCTTGAAGTTTCGTTGATGAGTCCGGAGTTGGGGCTTCAGGGACGAATGGACCTGTTTGATGAGACGCCTTCGGCAAACGGTCATTATCAGTCAAAAATTATTGAACTGAAATCCGGTAAACTTCCATTTCCTTCAAATAATCCGTCGGTTGTGGCGGAAGATCACGCAGCACAGGTACGCATGTACAACATGATGGCCCGGCGAGTTTTGGGGCATCATCCCGAAAAGATTTTTAATGCCGTTCTTTATTCTTCATCACCCAACCCCGGCGAAGCATTGCGTTACGTTTCGCACTTCAGGAGCTTTGAACGTGAGATCATCAATGTCAGAAACCAGATTGTAGCCTGGGAATATTTGTTGGCTGCCGATAAAGAGCCTTATCCTTTTTTTAAAAAGTTTTTTCATGATATTGATGTCAGAAAATACGGACTTAATCCCTCCGATCAGCGTTTTTCGTGGTTTTTTTGCTAAGTTTCTGGATTTCAGGAAACTAATTCTTGAAAAGATCACCCCCCTCGAACAGCAATATTTTTTTGCATTCTCTTCATTTATCAGTCGTGAAAAAACATTGAGTAAGGTTGGCGATGGCGAATACACCAAAGGATTATCAGCCCTGTGGAACAAGACCGACCTGACCGATGAGGATGCTTTCAACGAATTGCGTAATCTGAAAATCAAGATCAATAACGCCAACCTTGAGAATGCTTGTATTACACTCAGTCGGCCTTCGGGGATCAATCGCTTTATCAATTTCAGGAGGGGCGACATCTGTGTGCTCTATCCGCATGTTGATGAGCGCTCGCTGGCTACGCAACACCGTGTTCTGAAATGTTCCATTGAGCGGTTGACCAATGAGGAGGTAACCGTTCGCTTGCGGCAGAAACAAAGTTCGCTCGACTACTTTGACAGTTATGAGTTTTGGGCGCTGGAACACGACTCGCTCGACAATAATTTTGAGCAGATGCAGTCGGGACTCATCGAATTTCTGAAGATGCCTGCTGCCCGCCGGGAATTGTTACTGGGACTGAAGGCACCTGAGCAAAACGGGCACGCAATAAAACAATTTGTCACTTCAGCCGAAACGGAATACCTTGAAGAGAGCCGTGAAGAACAAAACAAAGTTTTGTCGGCTGCCTGGCATGCCACCGATTACTACTTGCTGGTGGGACCCCCTGGAACCGGAAAAACCAACCTTTTTCTTAAACGGTTTGTAAAGGAATTGTATCACCAAACCTCGCTCAATGTTTTATTGGTCAGTTATACCAATCGCGCGGTTGATGAGATGTGTTCTTCGGTTCGTGGCATGGTAAATGACCAGATGATACGGATTGGTTCATCGTTGGGCTGTGACCCTGAGCATGAAGACCTGTTGCTTGATAATAAGATCAATGATCTTAAAAATCGCAGAGAGATTCGTCACCTTATTGAAAAAACCCGTTTGTTTGCCGGAACATTGTCTTCAATTCTGGGTAAATCAGAACTATTCGAGCTTAAAAAATTCGATATTGCCATAGTAGATGAGGCATCACAGATTCTGGAGCCCAACATCATTCACTTGCTGGGGCGTGTCAACCGGTTTGTGTTGATAGGTGACGAAAGGCAATTGCCTGCCGTGGTAACACAATCACCGCAGGAGTCAAAGATTAATGATCCCCGTTTGCATGCAATCGGCCTTTTCGATCGCCGTAACTCTTACTTTGAGAGGCTGCTCTGGCTCTGCAAGAAAAACGGCTGGGATGACGCCTGGGGCGAACTTACCTTTCAGGGTCGCATGCATCCCGACCTGGCAGAATTTCCCAACCGGCATTTTTACAACAACAAGCTGAAACCTGCCGAGCTCTCTCATCAGCAAGCGTCTTTGTGTCCAGTGTACGACAGAAGTGATGGAGAACTGACCCGCATGATTGCATCGAAACGTGTGGTTTTTATTCCTTCAGCTTTTTCGGTTCGCGAAATTTCAGAGAAATATAACACCACAGAGGCAAAGGTTATATGTAAGATTTTGGAGACGCTCAGAGAAATACATTGTTTCAGCAATGACTTTGAAATGGCCGACAGGATAGGAATTATTACGCCCTACCGTAATCAGATCGCCAACATCAGGGAACACATGGAAATTTCTGGTTTCGAATGTTTTGATACCATCCAGGTGGATACGGTGGAACGTTTTCAGGGTAGTCAGAAAGATTTTATCCTGGTCTCATTGTGCATGAACAATCCCTCACAACTCGACTTCCTCGCACAGAGCCGCGTACTCATCGAAAACAAAACCGAAACGGGACTCGAACCTGCCGTTGTCGACCGTAAGCTCAACGTAACCCTTACCCGTGCCCGCAAGCAAATTATCCTGACCGGCAACGAAGCCGTTTTGGGACACGATGAAATTTACGGACGGTTGATTTCAGACATTAGGGGAAATGGGGGGTATTTTCAACGTGGGGCGAGGTATTTGGTAGAGGGGTGAATGGAATTAGTTAATAGTCAATAGTCAATAGACAATAGTGGTTAGACAATAGTGGTTAGTGAATAGTTAATAGTTAGTTTGTCAGGGTGTTAACTTGTTAAATTTCAGAGCTCCTGACTTAATAGCAAATTAAGATGTCGCAAATTTAGCTTTCTCTCCCACTACCCCTCTAACTCCCCTAAAGGGGAGAACCGGGCTGGCCCGCAATTCACAACAAATTAAAACCTGCGAATGGTACAATATTATAGGAATTACGCGGTGGGGTACCCCCTGGTGGGAATTTAAGGGGCCGTTAAACAACCTATTGGTTAGTTTTATGCGCTAAACACCTAACCTGGACGAGCCAGAACCAAACAGGATAGTCAAAATTGAATAAAATATTCTCTTCTGTAATGCTCATTAATTAAAAGCTACAGAAGGTTCTAAAAAATATTTGAGCCCGGTCTAAATAGCATCTTTGTTGCTAAATTCTGTGTTCTTTAAATTTTTTGCATTCTCATTAACAACGATTTAACTCCGGTACAAAAATTTAAAACGCCTTGATTTTGACAAAAATATGTTTTTTATACTGCACTCATATTTTGCCATAAATACAACCAAATTATAGATAAGATACTAACATCTCTAACATCTCTAACACCCCTAACATCTCTAACAATCCTAACAATCCAACATGTTATTAAGACCAGATAAAAATTATCATATTCTAACAATTTTGTACTTTTAGATATTCTGATACTACTGTTTGTAAAAAATTGTTGTAAACTACTGATGTTTTGACGCTTAATGATCTCTTTGTCCGGGTTCCTCTTAGCTCCTGTTTTTTATGGGTTTAGATAATAAATCGGGAGTAAAATCGGCTTTGTTTGGAGAATAATCTGTTTTGTTATATTTGTGCTTCGTTAAAAAGCGTATTATCAAATTTAAACACATTATACAAAATGGGATTAAACATTATTGTTCTTGCCAAGCAGGTGCCCGATACCCGCAACGTGGGCAAGGATGCCATGAAAGCCGATGGTACGGTAAACCGGGCTGCTTTGCCGGCAATTTTTAACCCGGAAGACCTGAATGCTTTGGAACAGGCCCTCAGGTTGAAAGATAAATACCCGGGAACCAAAGTTACATTGCTCACGATGGGGCCGGGAAGGGCTGCCGATATCATCCGCGAAGGCTTATTCAGGGGTGCCGATGGAGGTGTTTTATTGACCGATCGTGCTTTTGCGGGATCAGATACCCTGGCCACGTCTTATGCCTTGTCGTGTGCCATCAGGAAAATAAAGGATTATGACCTTATTCTTGCCGGTCGGCAGGCCATCGATGGCGATACCGCCCAGGTTGGGCCACAGGTAGCAGAAAAGCTGGGCCTTCCGCAAGTTACTTATGGCGAAGAAATATATAGTGCAGAAAAAGGAAAAATTTCCCTGAAACGGCGACTGGAGCGCGGTGTAGAAACTGTTGAATGTCCTATGCCAGCTGTTGTTACCATTAACAGTTCTGCACCTCCCTGCCGTCCGCGAAATGCCAAACTTGTCATGAAATTCAAGCATGCACAAACCGTAACCGAGCGGCAGAACCAGTCGGAGGATTATATTGACCTCACCAACGACAGGCCATATCTGAATATTGCCGAGTGGAGTGTTGACGATATTGAAAGTGATAAAGAAAAACTGGGACTTTCAGGATCGCCAACCAAGGTAAAACAAATCGAAAATGTGGTTTTCCAGGCTAAGGAATCCAGGCATATACAGGCCAATGATGAAGAGATTGAAGAACTTGTTAAAGAATTGATAGCCAATCATACCATCGGTTAACCAGCCAGACGTTAAAATTAAAATCGAATACAAAATGGACAATATATTTGTTATTTGCGAAATAGAAGACGGGAAAGTGGCTGATGTGAGTCTGGAACTCCTTACCAAAGGTCGTTCTCTGGCCAATCAGCTCAATTGCCAGTTGGAGGCTATTGCCTTAGGACATAATTTGAAAGGCATAGAGGAACAGATATTCCCTTATGGAGCCGATGTGGTTCATATCGGCGATGATAAGCGCCTGGAACCTTTTACTACATTGCCCTATACATCGGTTATTGTTGAGCTCTTTAAAAAGGAGAAGCCACAGATTGCACTTTTGGGGGCAACCACCATGGGGCGTGATCTGGGGCCACGCGTTTCTTCGGCCCTGCAAAGCGGACTCACAGCCGATTGTACTGCTCTCGAAATTGGCGATCACGAAGATAAAAAAGCCAAAAAGCACTATAAAAATCTTTTGTACCAAATTCGACCTGCATTTGGTGGAAATATTGTTGCCACAATCATCAATCCCGATTGCCGGCCCCAAATGGCCACAGTACGGGAAGGTGTGATGAAGAAAGAGATCTTTTCCAAAACACACAAAGGAAAGGTAAAAGTTATTGATGTTGAGAAATACCTGAAGCCTGAAGATACGGTCGTCCGGATCGTTGAGCGTCACATTGAAAAAAACCGGATCAACATCAAGAACTCTTCCATTATTGTTTCAGGAGGATATGGGATGGGATCGAAGGAGAACTTTTCCATTCTTTATGATCTTGCCGAAGTATTGGGTGGCGAAGTTGGCGCTTCCCGTGCTGCTGTGGATGCCGGGTTTGCCGAGCACGACCGTCAGGTGGGACAGACAGGTGTCACTGTACGGCCCAAATTGTATATTGCCTGCGGTATTTCCGGTCAGATACAGCATACTGCCGGAATGGAGGAGTCCTCTATGGTGATTGCCATTAATAACGATCCGGCGGCGCCCATTAATAAAATCGCAGATTTTGTTATTACCGGCGATGTAATGGAAACCATTCCCAAGCTGATTAAGGCATATAAGAAAAATACCAAATAATTTTAGGTAATATCTGAATGTAGGATTTCGGACCGGAACCGGTTTTTTGATTCTGAGTCTGATTAATAAAAGAGAAACAATGGCTAATTTTTTTACAGATAATCCGGACCTCAAATTTCATCTTACACACCCGTTGATGAAAAAGATTGTTGCCCTTAAAGAGAACAACTTTGAGGACAAGGACAAATATGATTATGCTCCGCTCGACTATGAGGATGCGATGGACAGTTATGAAAAAGTCCTCGAAATAGTGGGTGAGATATGTGGCGATATTGTGGCCCCCAATGCCGAGGATGTCGATGCGGAAGGACCAAAGATTGTGAATAATGAAGTGGTATATGCCAAAGGTACTCAGGAAAACCTGGATGCTCTTGTTAAGGCCGGCTTAATGGGCATTACTCTTCCCCGAAAATATGAGGGGCTTAATTTTCCGATTGTCCCTTATATCATGGCTGCCGACCTGGTGTCGCGTGCCGATGCCGGTTTTGTGAACATATGGGGACTTCAGGACTGTGCCGAAACCATTCACGAATTTGCCGATGAAGATCAGAAGATGCGCTATCTCCCCCGAATTTCCGGGGGAGAAACCGCTGCAATGGACCTGACCGAGCCGGATGCCGGCTCCGACCTTCAGGCCGTTCAGTTGAAGGCTACATATAACGAAAAAGACGGGAAGTGGTATCTTAATGGCGTGAAGCGATTCATTACCAACGGAGATGGAAATATTTCACTGGTACTTGCCCGTTCGGAGCCCGGAACTACAGATGGGCGTGGTCTTTCTATGTTTATTTACGACAGAAATCATAAGGCGGTTAAGATACGGCGTATCGAAAACAAGATGGGCATTAAAGGGTCGCCTACCTGTGAGTTGGTATTTAAAAATGCACCTGCCGAGCTGGTAGGTGATCGCAAAATGGGGCTGATCAAATATGTAATGGCTTTGATGAATGGTGCCCGTTTGGGAATTGGTGCTCAATCGGTAGGTATCAGTGAAGCAGCTTATCGTGAGGCTCTGGCTTATGCCGAAGAAAGGGAGCAGTTTGACAAACCCATCATCAAGTTCCCTGCTGTATATGAAATGCTTGCTACCATGAAAGCAAAGCTGGATGCATCGAGAACATTACTTTACGAAACAAGCCGTTACGTAGATATCTACAAAGCTTACATGCACCTTTCCGAAAAGCGTCAATTGACAAAGGAAGAACGACAGGAGATGAAATACTATCAACGTCTGGCCGACTTCTTCACGCCGCTTTTGAAAGGTATGAGCAGTGAATATTGCAACCAGCTTGCCTACGATTCTCTTCAAATTCACGGAGGTAGTGGTTTTATGAAGGATTATCCCATTGAACGCATATACAGGGATGCCCGTATTACTACCATCTACGAAGGAACAACTCAGCTTCAGGTTGTAGCAGCCATTCGCGGCGTTACTACCGGTGGCTATCTGAAACGCATTCGTGAGTTTGAGGCTATGCCGCTCAGGCCGGAATTGCACGGCTTCCGCCGAACATTGATTGGTATGACTGAAGAATATGAGCGCGCCGTTAAAAGCGTAGTGGACGTAAAAGACAATGAATATCTTGACTTCCATGCCCGGCGCCTTGTAGAGATGGCCGGTCATATCATAATGGGATATCTGCTCTTGCTCGATACCGAGCGTGATGATAAGTTCCGAAACTCAACGGAGATATTTATCCGTATCGGAAGAGCTGAAAATCGTGCAAGAGCTGAATTTATAGCTAATTCATCGCTCAATGATCTGGGCTATTTCAAACAAATTCAGGAAGCTTAATCCGTAATTGGAGTTATAAATGCAGGACATCTTAACCTGAATTATTCATAAATTTTTATCATGAATAATCCGGGTTAAATGGTGTTCTGCATTTTTATTAATGAGTCTGTCTCTAAATGAGAGCGTTGGGAGTAGATTCATTGATTAATCCATTCCTTAAAACTTTTGGCTTTCTCACGACTAACCACGATCCTTTCTTTGTTTTTGGGCCGGGTTTTCACGATCAGTTTGCCATTGAACCAGTTTTCGACTTTATGTATGGTTTCAATGTTCATGATGTACTGCCGGTTAACTCTGAAGAATTTTATGGGGTCGAGCTCTTTGTCAAGCTTGTCAAGCGTAAAATCAATGATGTGATGGTGACCGTCAAAAGTGAAGGCGGTGGTTATCTTATTGGAGCTTACAAACCAGGCCACTTTTTCGATGTCTAATTTTTGAAAACCATCGGGAAGGTTCACCAGCAATCGTGTTCTGTAGTTTTTGCTGCCCGAGGCCACCATCTCAGCGACAGACTGATAGTCTGTTAATGGCGGTGGTGCCTGTTGTTGCATGCTGAAAAACCTTTCATATTTATTAATAGCTTCTTCCAGCTTTTTTTCGTTAATCGGTTTCAGTAAATAGTCAATACTGTTGACTTTAAATGCCTGTATCGCATATTCATCGTAAGCAGTTGTGAATATCACCGGACTTTTGATATCAACTTGTTCAAACAGTTCGAAGCTGCTGCCGTCCGAAAGCTGAATATCCATGAAAATCAGATCGGGTTGAGGATGCGATCTGAAAAAATCGATTGTTTCTTCCAGACTTCCTGTAGCTCCGGTCAGCTTCCATTCCGGTCTCATCTTCTTTATCATATCAGAAAGTAAACGCCGGGTAGGGATTTCATCTTCAACAATCAGTATATTCATGACATTATGATTTTATTCTGCATCCAGAAGCAGAGGAAGCTCAATGCAATAGTGCGTTGGTGTCTTGCTAATCCGTATTTCTTCTCCTGTAAGCATTTTATATCGTTGTGCAATGTTATCGATGCCTGTTCCTGTGGAGCGAACTGTTCTTTTGGGCTGAAGACTGTTACATATTTTTAGCTGTCTGTTTTCGGTGGTTTCAACAGTAATGACCAGTGGGTTTTGTTCCGAGGCACTGTTGTGTTTAATGGCATTTTCGATGAGTAGCTGGAGGGAAAGGGGAGGAATGTGGTGGTCTGTATACCGGTCGGGAATATTTATATTTACAACCAATGCATTTCCCATTCGCCTTTTATGAAGGAAGACAAAATCGTTTAGAAAATCAAGTTCTTCATGCAACGGAACTGTTATTTCATTTCTTTTTTGGAGCACATATCGGTAAACTTCAGCCAGCTTCTGGGTAAATTCTATGGCTTTTGACGGATTGTAATGAATTTCGGAAATCAGTGTACTAAAACTGTTGAACAGGAAATGAGGGTTCAGCTGATTTTGCAATACTTTATAGTCCGATTGCATTTTGGCTTGTTTTAATGCTTCCACCTCGAGCAGTGATTTCTTCCAGTTGAGCAGAAAACTGCGGATAAACAATGTACTGTTGAAGATAAGAACGAATATCAGTCCGAATGTTATCTCCAAAACGGCCGATCTTCTGAAATAGGGTTCTTCAAAAACATGATCGGGTAAGGCCATAAACGAAACAATAACTACGCAGACAGTCCACAGGAAACTCCATAAAAGTTGTTTCTTTACCCGTCGCGAAATGCTAAAGAACCAGGGTGACTTTTTATCAAGATAACGGTTGATAACAATGTTCCCCTCGCTGGCAAGGTTAAACGACAGAACCGATAAAATGAAAGGAAAAGGAGTATTCAACGGATTGGGACTTTCACCGTACAGTAGAAAAACAAAGACAATGACAAGTAATCCGATAAATGATACGATCAGAAAACGCCTTACTGTCGGCCATACACCCTTATCAATTATTGAAATTTTCGGATTCTTAAATTCTTCCGGTATATGTTGTGCTTCATTTCTCATTCGTAAAAAATCTATCTAAGTTATTAGTGTCTGTCCATAAAGTACCATTTGCTGTGTTACGCTCGCCGCCAAAATCCTCATTTACGAAAAGTAAACTGCGTTTTTGGCGGCTTCGCAAGCCTTGCAACTGGCACTTTCTGAACAGACACACATATTGT
>NZ_AHZV01000318.1 GCF_000250735.1 Anaerophaga thermohalophila str. Valhall | reverse complement strand
TAATAAGGTAATAAGGTCAGGGATATGGTTGAGATGCTTTCCTTGTTACTAAGGTTTAAGATTGAAAATAAGGTTTTTCCCGTTCTAATTTCATTCTTAGGTCATGAAAAGCCAAACTACCAATACGGATATTTATTATTGACTTTACAGGCATGCACTAATGATTATTATTGCCAACCGACAGGGTTTCCTTCTTCCTGCCGGTTTTCTCACAAACATTCTGAATAAAGTATTCAAGCATCCTGTAAACCGTCTCTTCATCCATGCAATCGTTGACACGTGAAATTACCTCATCGCGCCGTGATGTATCGAACCGGATATGAACATTAGTGTAATTGCCGGTAAACGACATCCCAACTGCCATAAGCCGTTCCAGAGAATTCATTTCGGAATGTTCCAGATCGGGAACCGGAACAATCTTTAATGGCAGCAATTTATTCAAACCATTAATAATATACCTGTTTTTGACCGGCGTATCGGCCACAAAATTCATAATTTCCGGAACCTTCTGAACAGCAACTGTTTGCATCAGATAATCCACCGCCACATTAAGGGGTATAAGATTTTGTATCCCTTCCGGTGCAATTTTGGCTCTGACTGTCTTGCCGGGATATCGTTTTGCCAGACTATGCACCCTTTTAGCAAAATCGAAAATTCCATAGTCGGTTTTGGTCTCGCCGGTCAGGTTGTTCCCGGCTACCTGGGATAACCGAATCACATAACCTTTCAACCCGTTGTTTTCGATCTTTTTACGCACAACATTTTCAGCCAGCCGTTTAGACCATTCGTAATAGTTGCGGAAGGCAGAAATATCTTCATCGGGATAAAATTTTTCCTCAAAGATGCCCTTAAAATGACCACAGGAATAGGCTGTTCCCACAAGGAAGAAGCGTGAACTGCCTTTGGCATGTTTCGAAAACACGCCAATCGAGTTTTCAACGCCTTCTACGTTGGTGGAATATATTTCTTCTTTCGATTTATAATCGTATTTCAGGCTGGCAGCGAAATGAAAATAATCGACATCCCTGTCAAAAATGTTTTCCAATTGTTTTTCGGACAAAGAGAAATTCTCTTCCATCAGGGAATAATTGTATACCGTAAGGTTATCCGGAAGCTTTACAGGCTTTTGATCGACCTGCGCCAATGCCTGTTCAACCCGTTCGGTTGCAGAAAATTTACCGTTTCCTCTCACCAGTGCAATAACATCATAGTTCTTCTTCAGCAATTCGTTTATGAAGTTAGATGCCACATAACCGTTGGCCCCGTTTACAATTATTCTCTTCATATTTTTTAGCTTTACACTTTGTATTAGATCGTTAGATTTTTAGATATGAGATTTAAGATGAATCGTATAACTCATAAAATCTGTATTTTATTAAACAACACTCTTTAATTAGAGGCTGCTGAAAAAGTCAGCAACCTGTTTCAAATTTATTTTCCATTGTTCTTATTGGCATTGGCCCAAAAAGAACCAAAAAGGTATAGTGTCGTGTCAAGCATAAAATATCGCACCAAGCATCACTGATTTTCGTTTTTTCTTCATGATAAAAAGCTTACGTAGCTAGGGCTATGCGCGCTTTTTTCATTTTGAAAAAAGCAAAAATCAGTTTCAACTTATACGACATTTTATACATGACACGACACTGGTCCGCTTAAACCTGACTCCCCGCGAAAGCCAAAATTTCCGGCCATTGCGCAAGGCCATGAACGTCGCCCATTTTGGTTTCCCGCCATCCGCCGGCCCGGAAAGCGGACAGGCCACCGCGCCTTTTAAATAGATAAAGTCGTTCATTATTGCGACATTCTTTTGAACAGTGATATGTTGACAATTAACATTTACACAATACTTTGTTTGATTTTGTAATATACTGCAAGTCAATTGTTTGCGTCTAAAGAGGTTTGTTTATTTAAATGCAGTATATTAATGTTGTAAAAATCATCTTACATCTTATATCTAAAAATCTCACGATCTATTGATTTACAGGTACAAACATTTTTAAAGATTTGCATGAAAAACCTTGCACCTTAAATGGAATTATGCAATGTAAATAATTTATTATTAATTATTTAAGTGTTATTCGGCAGACCCTGATTAGTGCGTGTCTATAAACTCGCAAAAAATTTTTACAGTATGCGTGTCTGTTCAGAAAGTGTCATTTACAAGGCTTGCGAAGTCCGAAAATTACTCATCGTAAATGAGTAATTTTCGGACGAGCGTAACACTGTAAATGGCACTTTATGGACAGACACTATTTAGTTCCCCATTCCCCATTCCTTCTGCCCTCTGCTCCCTGCCTACTGCCTGTCGGTCACTTTCAGCAAACTAATTCCTGCTCAGTGATTCCCTCTGCCTTTTCACCTTTCCACCCTTCTACCTTTTCACCCTGCTCCCTGCCCCCTGCCTGCAGGTATCTGATAATCTCATATCTGTCAATCTCCCTTTCTTACAAAAAAATCATTAAAACAACAATAACACTCAGCGGTATGGACAAATTGTCCGATCCGCGCCAACTCATTAATTCGCCTATAGTTCCAGCAACAGCCACAAGCAAAGACAACCATAACGTTTTGAAATCAAATATTTCACGGTGAAAATAAAGGGCAATCATCGCGATAATCATACCGGTAACAAAAAAGGCGATGGTACCCAGCCATGTTTTATCGATCTTGCGTTTCCCTACTTTTATACGCCCGTTATACTTCTTAATGTTGATGCCCAGAATAGCTGCCATGGGGTCGCATATTGCAAGGATCAGCATAGGTAAAATGTAATAGAATTTATTTTCGACCAGACATGAAATCAGAAATGTGACATAAATAGATAAAGGCAGAAGATAACTTCCCATCGATTTACGATTGATGTCATGTATTGACTTGAGTTGCTTGCTGCGTTGAGTTACACCCAATGCAATAAAAAACAGCAGAGCCAGCACAAATACATACCAATGCGACGGAAAGATGTATGGAAAAGGCACCGTTGCCAGCGTTGCCGAAAAATGAGCAAACTTACGGGTTATCTCCCCCTTTATCTTCAACCTTCGATAATTCAACTCATTAAAAGCCAGCAAAACAACAATACCAATCAAATAAACAAAAGCAATTACAACGATGTTGTCCATAACAATTCCTGTAATGAATTCGTGATCATAAGTTAAACATTAACACACAAAGACTTGTCCATGCTGCTCCAGCAATAAGACTGTCAAACCTGTCCAGTATTCCTCCGTGTCCCGGAATCAGGTTGCTGAAATCTTTGGCGTTGTATCTTCGCTTGTAATACGATGCGGCCAGATCGCCTGCAAAGGCAAATACAATAATACCGATTGCCACCGGTATCAACTTTGCAAGAGGTCCACCATACATATTTCGTAAAAATATTGCACTCCCCAGGGCTACCAGAGCTCCTCCGGCCAATCCTCCAAGGGTTTTATTCGGACTAATTTCGGGAAATATTTTCTTCCTTCCCCACAATTGACCTGTTATCTGACTAAAGCTGTCAAAAATAGAGATGATCAGGAATGAGAACAGGATGAATTCTTTGCTTTGCCGGCTGAAAAAATAAAGTCCGGCTGCCAATATGAGAAACACCAGCAACGAAAGCAAAAAGAATCCTTTCTGCTGATAGCCTGACTTTTGATGCAGATAAAACAGCTCGATGAGCCCTCCGGCAATAATCACAAACGCGATGTATTTAAACATCACCGGATTGATGATTATACTGAAAAACAGAATATTAATAATAATAAAATAGACACCGAACTTGGTATAGCTTTTCCTGGCTACTTCACGTTCCTTATTTCTGTTAATGAAATAGAAGCCGATACCACCGGCCATAAAATAAATCAGGATAATAATGTAGATCAGTTTTATCATCTATAAAAAAACTTCGTTAAATTTCTGCAATATATTACAAACCAACTGTTTATTCTCAAAGAGGTTTGCTTGTTAAAATTGTTAGTCTGTTAGAATTGTTAGTGTCTTACCCCTGATATTCGTGTTTTTTTTGGCAAAATTAATGCTCTGTCACCGCTCCGCGGTTAATTGTTACGGACTTTATTGGTAACGTTACCGCTCTGTCACCGCTCCGCGGTTTTAGTATTTTTAACCCTATATCAGCAGTTAATAGCCGCGGAGCGGCGACAGAACGGTAGAATTATGTAAAGAAAAACAAAAAGCTGCGGAGCAGCGACAGATAATGTATAAATTTGTTTGGTTCTGGCTTGTCCAGGTTAGGTTGTTATAGTGTTAGCCTGTTGGGGTTGTTAGCCTGGTTAACACCCCTAACAATGTTAATAGTACTAACATCCCTAACAATCTAACAATCTAAAATCTTCATGCCACAATCATTAAAATGCCAATCACCCCCATAACAGCTGCATAAACATATCTGATGGAACTTTCAGAATTATCGGTTTTTACTTTTGTTACGATACCCGGCCCCAGCAAAGCGCCAATAACAGACCCGGATGTCAGAAAATAAACCAGGGTCATATCAATTTGCCCTACCAGGAAGTGAGCACCCACGGCAAAGAAGGTGTTAACAAAAACAACCATCAGCGAGGTTCCCACAACTATCTTTACCGGAACATTCATGGAAAACAGGCCTGCCAAAACGGGGGCAGTACCGCTGGTGCCAAAGGTTCCTGTAATTACCCCGGCAAAAAAACCGTAGAGAGAACCTTTTGACTTTTGAAGAAAGATTCTTCCGGCCGGCTCGGCACCAACGGCTATATTTTTGTTTCTTGAGCGTTTTTGCCAGGTGTTAACCCCCAAAATTAAGGCGATTAAAACGGAATAAAATCCAAAAGCTGTTTTCAGTTGTTCCGGTTTTATAATATTAGCCACGTAAGATCCGGCAAAAGCACCGCCTATGCCTGTCAACGCAAAAAGAAAACCTTTACCAACATCCACATTCCCCTTCCGGTAGTGCATCACGGCACCGACAGCACAAATCGGCAATGTGGCAACCAATGAGGTAATTACCGCAATTTGTGCCGGCACACCAATTATCAGGGTAAGAACCGGCAAAAAGAAAAAACCACCGCCACCCCCAAGAATTGATCCAAACAAACCTATAATAAAGCCTGTCAGCGGCAATATGTAATATATGGGTTCTATGGATGAGTTGAATATCATGCCTGGTTTTTAAAATTTATTTCCAGCCGTTATCAGTGTCATTCTCTCAAAGTTCAAAATCTGTTTTCCTTATCTCTTGCAGGGGCACAATTCCTTTTATCTCCATATTTGATGCTTTCCCGTTTTTCAGATTCTTTACGCTCACCAGCCGGGGATAAAAATCGCCTGCGCCGGGAACATCAATTCGGAAATAATCCGATAATTCGGTAACACCGGTGAGATCACCCAGACTATCATAAGATTCAATACGAAACAATTGTTCACCATCATACCTGATATAAACTATCAAAAATTCAGTTTCATCAGGTGAATTCAGTTTTATTTTATGGCATTTGTCGCCGTCAACTATCACAGTTTCTGCTACTGATATTTCGTAACCGGCATAAGCGGTACCGCTAAAATGGTTAATAGGAATCTCGCTTCCGATCATTTTCAGTTTTCTGTTACTGGACCTGAAATTTCTGGTTTTCCCTGTAGAAGGCATATAGACCTCGATAATTCCCTTTTTATCAGGATAGTCGGTTGCTAAAATTCTGGTGCCGCGAATATTTTCAGGGGCTGTAATTTCAACCAGTACCTTCTTCAGATCATCAAACAGGGCAAACGAAACATCCATTGTCCGCAATTTGCTGTTACCCTTCCCGTCGGATGTTTCCACCTCCAGATTCAGGTGAATATCTTTCAGGGTCAGTTTTTTCACAGCATTTTCCAGTATATCTCTTGCGCTGCCCTGTCCCTCAACTCCGGTTGCGATTAGTCCCGATAAACAAAAAAGCAGAATGGTGATTCTCATAGTATTCAACTTTGTTTTGGTTCTAAAAATCCTGGTTTTGTTAATGTTACAATGGCCGGAACAAGCAGTAAAGCACTTATCAAACATGAAAAAATAGAAACCACCACCAGAACGCCGAAAAAACGGAGGGGAGAAAAACCCGAAAACATCAATACTGAAAAGCCAATAATCACCGAAAAAGCATTAAATATAATCCCCCTGCCGGCTGTGACCAATGTTACCGAAACGGCTTTTTTTATGTCATTACTTACAGCATATTCAGCCTTGTAGCGCCACAAAAAATGAATGGTATAATCAACCCCGACTCCAATCATGATGGATGACAAAAGCGCTGTTACTATGTCCAGCGAAATACCCAAAAAACCCATGAGTCCAAACAGGAACAGGGTGGCCACCAGAAGCGGCAAACTCCCTTTTATTCCTGCTGCCGTTGATCTGAAAATGAATGAACAAAAAGAACAAAAAATAATAAAAAGTGACTAAAAAATAAAGAAGTTATCTGTCCTTTAATGACCATGTCGGCAATCTGTATCTTCGACAACCCCGGCCCGGCGATGCAATTCAGCATTGGATCACCGATTGTTATTTCTCCAAGTGCCTTCAGCATTTCTTTTCCAGTTTGGTTGCTCCCGTCTGTCAGACTTACAAGAATCCGTGCATTTTCATTGTTGTAGTCAATTATCTGCGCCGCCTGATCAGCAAACCCGGCCAGAGATGCAATTTCCAGATATTGCGCAGCTTCGGCCTCGCTCCCGGGCAGAGTCCCATATTCAGGGTCACCGGGGGAATAGATGCCTTTGCTCAGTTCTTTGAAAAAAGTAACAGGCGATAAGATGTTCCCGGCATGTGGTAATTCTTCTATCTTAAGGGTGTACCCCTCCATGCGGTGCAGAAGTTCGGGAGAAAGAACGTTACCACTAAAAAGAACGGATACATATTGCGAACCTCCGAATTTTTCGTTTGTCAGGTCGATGCTTTCGCGAATGTCCGTATTTCTTCCAAAATAACCTTCGATATTGGTATCAACCTTCAACAGAAAGATTCCCCCTATGCTGATGAGCGCTACCAAAATAAATAATGCAACAATGGCGCGGGGATAATGATTCACCCATTGCGCAAATAGCCGGAGAACTTTATTAAGAAACCCGTTTCTTTCTGTGAGAGGCAAATGAGCTGTTTCGGGCATTTTGTAAAACGTAAGAAGCGCGGGAATAAAATACAAACTCAGCAGCAACGCCAGTGCTATCCCCAACGATGCCAAAACGCCAAGCTGTGCAGCCGGAGCCATCTGATGCGACAATAACCCGAGCATCCCCCCGATGGTTGTAAGTCCTGTAATTACTATTGGCCGGCGAAGCTCCCGGTAAATACTGTAAGCTATATCTTTAACGGCGGTAAGTTTGCCATGAGCAATCTTCTCCTGATACAAATTGATGAGATGAATCCCGTAATCATTGGCAATAGCAACGAGCATAACAGGTAAAAGCACTGTAACGATGGAAATTTCCCATTCAAAAACAGCCATCAGGCCGAAAGAAAACACAATGGACAGCACAACCACGATAAAAGGCAATACAACTCCTTTCCATTCCCGGAAGAAGAGATAAAGCATCACTATCATTAACAAAAATGCACCGGGCAATAAGGTAACCAGGTCTTTTCTGATGTACGATTTAACGGAATTGCGAATATAAGCCAGGCCTCCTATGTGAATCTCATCTTCACCGGGTGTCTCTTCTATAACCTGCTCTATCGCTGAAATAACCAAATGGTCTGCGGCATCCGCCTTTTTTGTCAGTACGATAGCAAAAGCTGAAAAGTCCTCACTTACCAGCCGTCGCGCCATTTCGTTTGCTACAATCTTTTGTTTTAAGGCGTCAAGAGCCTTTGGCTCAGCCGGAATCTTTGAAACAAGCGGATCAATAATGGTAAAGCCGTCTTCCTGAGTGATTTCAATTACATCATGCAACGAAAAAGTATGCTCAATCCCCTTCTCTTTTTGCAGCTTTCTGGTAAGCAGCCTCAATCTTTCAAAGCTTTGCGGATTGAGAACCCCTTTATCGTTTTTAAGTATGAGAAGTATCTTTTCGTTACCCCCGAAAATGCTGTCAAGTCTGTTCAGATAAGCACGGTTGCCAGTATTTTCGGGAATATAATCATCGAACCCTGGATTGATGGAGAGCTTTGGGATTTGAAGAATAGAAAGGATAACAAAAACAACAACGGCGATAATCAAAAAGTTCCGGTATTTTTTATTAAGTATTTTCACGCTGTTGCTGTTACTATATAGTGATCGTCTACAATACTCCGTTAAACTTTTTTAGATGCCTGGTAAGGTAGAGACCCCCAAATTGGGCGTCTCTACCTCTCATAATAAAAACTTTGCGTCATTACGTCTCTGCGTTTAGGCTTTTTTTAACTGATTATTGCGTCAATAAACTCGCAAAATTTTTCTCAATGTGTGTGTCTGAAATGCATCACAGACCTGTTAAATAAAAAATATTGTCGTTGCAATATAATAAACAAGTGCACAAAGGTAAAGGATCAGCAACCAAAGCGAAACTAAAACATTAATGAACCATCAAATCGCAGGGTTGAAAAGACAATTATTGGGGATGAATTGCGAACCGACGGATGAAAAACTCACCTGTCTAACCATTCTTTTATTAGCGGTGCTTTGCTACGGCTTACCACTATTTTTTGAGGAGTATTTAAACTGGGATGAAGTTTTATTATAAGCTTACTATTAAAATAATTTTCCATTTTATGTATGGCATTGATGTTGACAATGAACTGACGGTTGGCCCTGAAAAACATTGAAGGATCCAATTCTTCTTCAAGCTCTCCCAGGGTGGAATCCAGAATATGTTCCTTTTGATGAAAGGAAGTTGCAATTGTTACTTTTTCCTCAATCGAAAAAAAAGCCACCTCTTCAACCGGAAGCTGAATATATCCGTCAGAACGCGAAACCATAATACGTTTCCGATATTTTTTCTGATGCTCCAGAACATGTTCAGCAAGCTTTTTGTAATCAATCTGAGGAGAAAAATCAAAAGACTTAAAGGCATCCATTACCTTGTCTATTTTCGAAAATACATTCTTTAAATCATCTGTTTTGATGGGTTTTAAAAGATAGGCTATGCTGTTAAGATCAAATGCCCGGATGGCATATTCGTCGTATGCCGTAGTAAAAACAATGCCTTTGTTTGTTATATCCGCCTGCTCAAAAATAGAAAAGCAGATTCCGTCCGCCAACTGAATATCCAGGAAAATAAGTGCCGGTTCAGGATGCGCCTTTATCCATGCAACGGTATCGGCCACAGTTCTTAACTCATTGTCAATAGTCCATTCAGGCCTTAGAGCTTCAATTTTTTTACGAAGCGCAGCTGAAAGCAGTGGCTCATCTTCAACAATCAGTATTTTATATTTCATGGACGTATTTTTTATCAATTAAAGGAATCGAGACTGTGAATGTTTCACCGGAGTTCAGTATCTCTATCTGGTTTTCCAGATTAAAGAATTCATACCTTTTGCGGAGATTATTGAGCCCGGTATTCGTTGAATATGTTGATACTTTTGGCTGAAAATTGTTAGTGACCATCAACCTGGCTCCCCTTGTGGTCAGAGAAAGAACCAACGGTCTGTCTTCAGTGGCAATATTATGTTTTATCACATTTTCTACCAGGTATTGTAAACTCAAAGGTGGTAAAACTCTGTCCTGTTTTTCTTCCTTTACATCGATTGTAAAACTGAAGCCATTGCCCAGCCGCTCTTTATGAAGTGCAAGATATGCCTTTATGAAATTTACCTCTTCACGAAGGGTTACAAACATTAGCTTTGAACTCTTTAACACATAGCGGTAGACATCTGTAAAATTCTCAGTAAACCGCAAAGCTTTTCCCTGGTCTTCGGGGATGATTGCCATTAATGTACTCAGGTTATTAAACAGGAAGTGTGGATTTAACTGATCCTGCAATGCAAAATAGTCCATGCGGAGTTTTTCCTGACGGAGTTTTTCATTCTCAAGGATAAAATATTTGAGTGAACTGTGGTAATTGGCTGCTATAAGCCCTGATACATAAAGGGTGATAAACAGCACAAGAATGGCCACGCTCATAGCAAAATTGTCTTTGTCGTTTAACCTTTCATCGGGAATAAACGAAGGACGTATCACGCTTGCCAGGTAACCGGTAACAAACATCCATACCAGGGTAAAAGTTAGCAATATGCCAACCCTCTTGAAAAGCGCATTATGCCAGGAATATTTCTTAGCTACCAGTGAATCAAATGTAAAAATTCCTTCACTCAAAAAGACAAATGCAAATGTCACAAAACACACCCCTTTTAATTCAATTCTATTAAAGGAATTGTCTTTATTGATAGAGACCAAGACAACAATAAACAACAGAGATATAAGTATTTCTGCCATCAACCGCTTGTAAAAAGCAATTTTCTGAGGCCATGGCTTGTGAGTAAAAGATGGATGGTATGTGTTATTTTGCCTTTGCATGAAACGGGTTTTATTGGTACTTTTTGTCAAGTTTACCGATGGCTTTCAGCCACGACGATTTTAATACCTGGTAATTTGACTGCGCCTCAATCAGGGATGCATCAGCGCGTTGGCGGGCCACCCGTGCATTGAGCAAGTCGGTGATGGTATTCAGGCCGGCATTGTAGCTTATCTCCACTTCAGACAGTGACTCTGTGGCTTCTTCCAGATTTTTGCGGGCCAATTGTATCTTCTCAATTCCCTCCTGGAGTTTGAGCCAGGTCTTTCTTATCTCAAGGCTGATCTGTTCACGAGCATTTTGCAGGTCTAATTTAGTCATTTGTTCGCTGATCTCTGCCTTTTTCATTTTGTGTTTCTTTTCACGCCAGTGAATAATGGGGATCGACAACTGCACTGCTGCATTAAGTTGCCACGAGCCGTCAGAAATATCGGGTACTTTAAGGTAGCCATAACTGACCTGTGCGCCCAGTTCGGGCAAGTAATCAGCCCGGGTCATCTTTGTTTCCATTTGTGCCATATCCACCTGGTTCTCCATGATTTGAATTTCAGGTCGATTGCCTGGCACAACGGGTTCTTGTGAAAAAGTTGGCTCATCATTATCGACCGGGAAATCAGGTTCCGAAATTGCCCGCAAAGGCTCATCTAAATTGCGACCTATGATCCGGGCCAGGTTCATCTGCAGAAGTTGTACAGCATTTTTCACCTCCATGGCCGTTACTTCAGCCTCATTTTTTTGGACCGTAACTTTCAGCAATTCACTTTTGGGGACCAGCCCCTGTTCATAATTTGCCTGCAATTGTTCTTCAAGAGAATCGAGGGCCTCGGTGAATTTTTCGACCACTTTTTTCTGTTCCTGCATGGCTACCAGGTCCCAATAAGCTTCATCGGTTTTCATAATAATTTCAGCGCGCTGCTGCTCTCTCGCCTTATCGGCTATATCCACCCTTTTTTTGGCCATTTTGTTCGAAAGTCTCACTTTTCCTCCTGCGTAAATGGGTTGTTGTGCGGAAAACTGTGCCTGGTAGACTTCCAGGTCCTCTTTTTCAATGCCAAATTGTTTTAGTTCTTCCAAATTGGGAATGTACATGGCATTTGCACTGCCATCAATGGCTGGCAGAAAACCAGTTCTGGCTTCTTTTACTGAAGCTTCTGCTTTTTGAAGTTCTAAAACCGACGACTGTATATCTTTATTGTTTGCCAGCGCTTCTTGCCGGCACTCCTCAATAGTTATCGGGGTCTGGGAAAAACCGGGCACGGCGATCAGCACGATTAGCGCGAGGTATATTGTTTTTTGTAGCATAATTTCAAAATTCTTTAGTTTTCTTGCTGGTACGAGTTATTCTCATCTGTCTGTGACAAAACCCTGGTGTTGACTCTGTAAAAAACCGCATAGAGTACCGGTACGATGATTAGGGTAATAATGGTACCGAAAAGCAATCCGAACATAATGGAAACGGCCATTCCCTGGAACATTTCATCGAACAGCAGCGGGAACATACCTAATATAGTTGTAAGCGCCGCCATTGTCACAGGCCTTACTCTGGATATTGTCGCATCAATGATAGCGGTCAGTCTTTCTTTTCCGCTGTTGATGTCTATGTTAATTTGATCCAGCAAAACAACCGAATTCTTGATCATCATTCCAATTAAACCAAGTCCCCCGATGATGGCAACAAATCCGAAATTCAAACGGGTTATCAAAAAACCCGCGATAATGCCGATAAAAGCCATCGGGACAATGAGGAATATGAGCGCGGGCTGCCTGAAGTTGTTAAATAAAGCAATGGTGATGAGCACCATCAGCAATAGGGCAAGTGGCAAATTTTGCAACAGGGCCTCGTTGGCTGTTTTGCTGTCTTTTAATTCTCCATGCCATTCCAGTTTATATCCTTCGGGCAAATCTATTGCTTCTATTTTTGGTCTGATTTTTTCCATGACCTGAGGAGCGGTATAACCTCGCACCGGATCGCACTGGGCTTTGATAGCCCGGATACCATCGTAACGACAAATCAGATAGTTTCTGCCTTCCATCTCCAATGAATCAGTTATTTGTCCCAAAGGCACACTGTTTTCCGAATAATTTCCCCACACCGGAACAGAACCTATGTCGGAGGGATTTTCGGAAAGCGACGGTTCCAGTTTAAGAAGCATCGGGAGCTGGGTGTCGTCTTCATAATAGACACCCACAGGCATTCCCTCGGATGCAACAGAAAGAGCAGAAGCCATAGAACTTCTGGAGATATTCAACGGCCTTGCTTTCTCAGGTGCATAGACCGGCGCAAGATTTTTCACCTGGTTTCCCCAATTGTCGTTGACGAAGACAGCTGTAGGTTCTTTTTCCATGATTTCTTTGGCCTGATTGGCCAGGTTTCTTAATATTTCAGGATCGGACCCGGAAAACATGGCCTGTATCTTGTAATCTCCGCCAACCGATGAATACTGCCTGCACCTGATGTCGGAATTGGGGAATTTTTTCGAGAATGTTTCTTCTATTTCCGGAATTATTTCCAAAGCGTCTTCATAGGTATTGGTTTCAACAATAAGCTCTCCATAGCCCGAGTTGAAACTGTTCATAGGCCGCATAAGGGTATAACGAACAGGAGAGCTCCCCAATGATGTGGTCACCTTTGTCACTTCATCCCACGAAAGAAGAGAATCCTGAATGGTTGCCAAATCTTCTTCAACATGGTAGATATCGCTCCCGTCAGGCAGATAATACTCCACCATGAATTGGTTATATTTGGGAACCGGGAAAAAATCCTTGTTGAGAAAGCGAAATGCCCAAAACGAGATTATCAGGATAACAAGCGTAGCCACTGTTATTAGAGATTTGTGCCACAAAGCAAACCGAATAACTTTTCTGAACCATCCGTAAAATCCCCCAGAGTAAATTTCTTCTGCATCATGTCCTTTCTTCTTCTTTCTTTTTTCTTTTTTGTAAAACAAAGAAGCCATAAAAGGAGCCTGAATCATGGCCAGTATCCAACTCATAATAAGGGAAATTGTCAAAACAAAGAAAAGCGGCTTCATGAACTCACCGGCTGCTGTTGTATTAAATGCCATTGGCATGAATGCCAAAATAGAAATGATGGTAGCACCCAGCAGAGGAAAGGCATTTTGCTTAGCGGCCAGTACAAAAGCTTTGTGGCGCTCAACCCCTTTTTGCATATCAGCAAGTATCCCATCTACCACCACAATGGCATTATCCACAAGCATGCCCATGGCAATAATGATGGCAGCCAATGATACTTTATCGAGGGTCATATCCAAGAACCCCATTATGATAAAAGTGCTTAGAATGGTAAAAACCAGACTGCTGGCTATGAGTAACCCGGCCCGAAATCCCATTGCAATCAGTAGTACAATAATTACAATTGCTACCGATTCAATCAAATTGATGGTGAAATCACTTATGGAATCCTTTACTTTGGATGGTTGGTCATAAATTTTATGGATTTCAATTCCTATCGGTATTTCAGGTTTCAATTCTGCCAGCCTGGCATCTACGCGTTCCCCGAGTTTTATGATGTTATCGCCCGACTCCATTGAAATGGCCAGTCCTAATGCCGGTTGGGTGTTGAAGGTCAAACCACTCTGCTTCGGCCGATAAAACCCTTTCGAGACGTCGGCCACATCGCCCAGCCTGAAACTATTGCCTTCATTGGTAAAGATGTTCATATTTCTGACTTCATCCAGCGAACGCAGTTTGGTTCCCACATTCAGGCGTACTCTTTCAGTGCCTGAAACAACCGTTCCGCCATCTACCACTTCTCCTTCATCGTTAAGCGTTTGCACGATCGACATGGGGTTGATGCCAAGATGAGCAAATTCTTCAGCCGAGAATGAGATATTGACCACTTCGGTTTGCTCACCAACTATTTCTATGCGTTTTACTCCTTTTACTTGTAGGAGTTCCTGCCTCAGAAAATCGGTATATTCTTCCAGCTCTTCATAGGAATAACCGTCGCTGCTGACAGCCATAAAAATGCCATAAACATCCCCAAAGTCATCATTAACAATGGGATCGCTTGCACCAGCGGGCAATTCCGAACGGGCATCGTTCACCTTTCTGCGAAGGTGGTCCCATATCTGTGGCAATTCCGAAGTTTTAACATATCCCTCCATTGTCACTGTTATCTGAGACATGCCAGGCATGGAACGGGACTCTATATAATCAATATGTTCCAGTTTTTGAATGGCCTCTTCCAAAGGCCCGGTCACTTCCAGATCAACCTCTTCAGCCGAAGCACCCGGATAAGGCGTAATAACCACGGCGGCCTTGACCGGAATCTCGGGATTTTCAAGCTTGCTCAACCCGGAAAAAGACCCTGTTCCTCCTATTACCAGAATGATAAAAAAGGTTATAAGCAATGATCTTTTATGTAGTAGTTTCTCTAACATCAGCTTATCTTTTTAATGAAGAATTATTAAGTCAATAGATTGCTGGATTTATAGATACCTGCCTCCCGTAGGTATGGTAAGCAGGTAAGATGTTTTATTCGTATTCAAGGATTCTTGAAATTTATTAACACCCTAAGATTTATCTTTTATCTAATAATCTAACGATCTATTTAGTGCCTGTCTATAAAGTAGGAAAAGTTTCCTGCTTATCATGTGTCTGTTCAGAAAGTGCCAGTTGCAAGGCTTGCGAAGCCGCCAAAAGCGGAGTTCACTTTTCGTAAATGAGTATTTTGGCGGCGAGCGTAACACAGCAAATGGTACTTTATGGACAGACACTATTTAGAAAAGTGGTTTCACCTCTTGTCCTTCCATAAGGGAGTGTACCCCGGCGGTAACGATCATTTCGTTCGGATCAAGCCCATTCGTTACTTCAATCATTCCTTTTCCTTTTAATTCCCCCGTTGTTATATTTCGGCGGGAAACTTTATTTTCGTGGGAATTGTATATCCATACATTGGCTTGCTCATCAGAATAAAAAACTGACTCGGTAGGAATCACAAGATGACGATCCTCATTAGCTGAAGATAAGTTGTGAATGAAAACCTTTGCGGTCATACCGGGTTTTACCTTTCCCTGATCGGGATTTTGCATTTCCAGGCGAACCCCGAATAGATGATCATCTCCGGCTTTGTGACTTACGGATTGAATAATTGCAGGAATCCGGGTGCCGGAATGATGATTTACCACAACTTCAACCTTTTGACCCCTTCCCAACAGATTCACAACGCTTTCGGGAACCCCAAACCTGACTTCAAGAATATTGGTATCTATAAGAATAAAAACAGGTTGTCCCGGAGCAACCGCCTCATGATTATTAACAAGTTTCTGAAAAACAAAGCCGGAAAAAGGCGCCTTCAATTGAGCATCTGTAAGTGCGTTTCTGGCACTTTCCCAATTGCTTTTAGCAGACAGGAAAGCCGCCTCCATTTTGGCGTATGTATTAGCAGGCAACTTGTTTTGTTTATAGAGTTCGGAGTATCTTTCAAATTCTCCTTTGGCCTGCTGGTATTGTGCCTCAGCTGCCAACAAGTTGGTTTTGAAGTCACGTTGATCCAGTTGGGCAATCAATTCGCCCCTCTCCACAAAAACACCCTCATCCACATAAATACTCTCCACAGTTCCTCCAACACGGAAGGCAACAGAAGATTGCCGGTTTTCTTCTATTGTTGCGTTGAATTGCTTTTCGTTTACGGTTGTTGTTGCTGCTACAGCCTCTGTGACTTTTACATACCGTAATTCTTTTTTCTGTTCCGTCTCATTGGTTGAACATCCGGCATTTAAGAAAAGCAGAGCAGTAACAGCCATAGTTAATAATGAAATTTTCATATTTCTCATTTTAACGCTTGTTTTTCAATAAATTTTGGGCAAATATAAATTGCATAAAAAGTAAAGTTGGTATTGATCTGTGGAAGTGCATATATGGGGGTATGAAAGTTAATTATGTGTCGCTGAAATGAAATTCAATATTAATACTACTTTGACACATAAAATGAAAGACAGGTCAAAAACTAATATCCGCTTAGTGAGGGCTTCACTCAAAGTGAAACCCTCACTATTGCATTAATGAAGGTAAACGGTGATGCCAAGGCTAAATGCCCATATTTCATCAAACTGTACAAACTCGCTGTTAATGGCATCTTTAAGAAAAGAATCCACAGTGGATATTTCAACAAACAGGCTGCTTTTTACGGTCTTCCTGCTAAAAAACCACTCTCCACCAATAAAAGGCATGGAATAGATCTGTTCCTGAAAATAGTAACCTGCTCGTTTGTAAATGGTTGTATTATCAAAAGCTGTCTCCCCAAATAAAACATTTATTGACACTCCTCCTTTGATAGCTATTATTTCAGATGTATTTTGTCCCAAAATGGTAAAACTGTTTTTTAGCGTAAGCACAGGGGCTTCACCATTTTTCGATTTCATTTGCTTATACATGTAACCTATCAGCAGTGTTGGCTCATAAAAGTTATGAATACTATAGCCCATCCCTGCCGAAACATGTCCGGCCCTCTTTAAATATTGTACTTTCAGGTAGTCCGGTACCACCCAACATGTTTTTTCTTTAACCGCTACACGACTGGTTCTGGGAAAAAACAAAACCTCATTCTGCAAAACCAGTGTATAAATATCAGTAGCAGGAACACCCACTTTATTGTTCCCGGCAATTGCATCCTGAGGTTGCATGCCAAGGCACAGGACAGTTAATATGAATGGATTGCAGAATTTCATCATACAATTAGGCTTTTTCGTACTTCTGACAATCATCGGATAACTAACGGATATAAGTTTGTCCTCTTTATTGGTACAACAATAAAAGATGAAAAGAAATTAACAGGATAGATTTATCCTCTTATCGGTTTTCATGGTATAAATCGTTAAATTTTTATTTCAACAGAAGCCCGTACACCAAATGTGGGAGCTTCTGTTGTTTCTGTCAGCCGCCATAGGGCATCAAACCGGAAAAACCTCAAAATGTTGTCAGCACCCAGTCCTATTTCTGCATACGGTTTGTTATTATAATTTGCATAAGTTTCGGGAAATTTCAGAAGCTGCTCGTGTTTTTCATCCACACTGCTTATCATTGCTTTGGCACTTATCACTTCACGTAACCCCAGTCTGTCCAATAACGGAATGCGTTTAAACAAAAAACCGTTGAGATTGCATTCAACAAATGCATGCAAATAACGGTCGTGGAAAAATTCAATATTATTCATCATATTGAAATTGTATTGGTTGATCCCGTATGACTCGTTGCCCCGGGGAATATCCAACAACGGATAGGGCACGGTGCCAAAAATCCAGCCACCCTCCAGGGCATAATCGAGACGTGTCTGTCCCATATAAAAATGATGCTTGTAGCTTGAATGGATTTTCCCATAATATTCAGTGTGTCCGTCAACATCGGACACTCCTGCTGTAAAGGCAATATTAATAATGGGTTTTGGAGATTCCAGGTAGATTCGCCGGTAACCGTAATCGAGATACTTTTCCTGCCACGACCATCTGAATTTGACTTTTATCTCCGATGCATCGAAATGCTCCGGTTGTGTGCTTTGAGAAATGAATGGATAGAATTCGGGTGAATAAAATCTCGTTCGTGAAGCACTGCTTTTAATGCTAAATCCCGTTCGTACCTCCCATTCATAGGAAGCTGTCAATTTTTTGGTCTGAAATAATTCGTCCAGTTCATCTCTCAGGAAAAGGTAACTTATAAGGTTCGATGTTGAAGTGCTCTGCTTGTTTTCGTCGAGGTAAAGAATGTTTTCACTTTCGCCTATCAGCACCATATTATTATCGTATTCCGCGCTTATTAAGTTGCGCCGTGTGGTTGGCAACATATAGCCCGCTCCCAGCCGCCCGAGCCACTGCCTGTTGCGCGTTCCGTAGCCAACACCACTCCATATGCTGAAGTTCTCCGAAAATTCGTCGCTGGTACGTCCGCCGATATAAAGATGGGTATCTTCAACTTCATTAAAAAGAATCGTCTCATCATAAGGACCGGCTTCAAAGCGACCTAAATCGTAGTAACCCGTCATCGCCATGTTAGCTACATTGTCGAGTAACCTAATGGCTGGCAACCGGTTCACAGAATCAATTCCTGCCTTGAATTCCAGGTCTGCTGAATCAAGAGGAGCAGGTCTGACCGATTGCCAGTAAGCGGTGTCTTTCTTTTTATAACCTTTCTTTTCCAACGACTCATAAGCAAGTTGTTTATGACTCAGTTCTATATTCTTCCCAAGTCCTATATCCACATCTGAATAATGCATTGAATTTACTGCCTTAAGCTCAACCCGTTTCTGGTCTTTTTTCAGTTCTACAGGCAGGTAATCAATGGTGAATGTGATTTTTGAGCTACCGAAGAAAGGGATTGAATCATTAACGAACAGATAATTGGCTCGGATTTTTAATTCTCTTATAAAGTTAAGGTGTTCTGTATTGGTCAGATTAGCATCAACGCTTGTTATGGCAAAAGTACCATCGGCAATGGTCATTTCGCCTCTAAAGGTATTGTCCCCTTTTCGGCGTGGAGTAAACCGGATTATATATTCTTTACCCGTATCTGTTTTTACGGAATCAAGCAGGTAATATTTGTAGTAGAACCAGCCATTGTCGTGGGCCGGACTGATAAAGTTCTGATCCAGTAACCGAATGGTGTTGTCATAAAAATTAATGCCATCATCGAGACCCGATGTGAAACCGGAAATTTCGGTATCCTCCAGGAGACCTAACCCCTTGGTAATATCTGCTTCAATGGTTGATTTCCTCTTTAAAGGATTTTTCTGAAACTCATTAAACACAACCTGTTCCGAAAAATAGGCAGGCATATACCTTGTACTGTCATCATCGTATCTGAAAACACCCTCTGTATGTTTGAAAATACTCCAGCCCGTCATTTTATCCGTTATGTTATTAATACGATAGTCCCATCTGGTGTAACGTCGGTAGGAATAGCTGTCATGCGCTGCAGGATTATTTTTTTCTTTATGCGTATTTAGTCGAGCAATAAGTTTTTTTACGGGGCCATCGTCGGGTTTAACACTTATCTCTTCAATATCGAAATTAACTGGTTGCAGCATGACATCCATATTATTAACCACCCCCTGCCTTACAGGGTAGCTCTGCAAAATGTATCCCAATGCAGAAAAAATAATTGTATCAACAGGAACACTTACACTTAATGTAAATAGTCCCGTTGTATCGCTGGCAGTCCCGATATTGGTGTTCTTAAAGTAAATATTGACAAGCGGTAAAGGCTCTTTGGTAACTCCGTCGTAAACGTGTCCCCTTATTACAGTATGCTGACTTAGTCCTTTAAAGCTGAAAAAAATGACCAAAAAATATACTGATATTAATTTGTTTCTCATAAGTTTTGTCTCAAGACCGGAACCGGAACCGGAACTCTCTATCAGGGTTTAGTTTTTTAATGATGTTTGCAACATTCAATGATTAACAGGATGCCAGCTTAACCTACCTTATACATAACCAAGCAACTTACTTCATTTCAGAGAGTTGATTCTAAAGTTTATGTATTTCCCAAAAGGAAAAGCCTCGCTTTTGGGAGGACTGGTTAATTCATAAAAAAGGTTTCGGAGCGTCTCCCTCATCCTACGTAAAATGTTAATCAAAATTAAGAAACGATTCCCTCTTTTTCCTCTCTATTTTCGTCAAACTACAAAAAAATGGCGACGGAATTACGTTTATTAATGCTGAACCGTTTTGTAAATTTTTTTATGAAGAATATAAGTTAACAATATATCGTTAGATTTTTAGATACCGGCAGGCAGGCAAGGCGGGCGCAAGATGATTCGTGCAACCTTGATATACTGTATTTTAACAAACAAACCCCTTCGGGCACAAACAATTGGTTTGCAGCGTATTGCAAAAGTTTAACAGAGTATTGAGTTAAGCTTCATACAAAAAAAATTACTGCAAATCACTGATAGCCGGGAAAAGCCGGAGATTGCGTTACCAATGACAAATTTTTACACCATGAAAGATATCAAAGATTTTGCAAACCAAAAGCGGGGCTTTTTCCTTTTAAAGGAATACATAATGTTGTTGTGTTTTTAAAAGGCCGAAGGTCTTTAAGCAATAGCCTGGGGCAACACCCTGGACTATTTCTCTCAGGCTCTCAGCCTGTTTACACCTTACCTGTCTTATGTATAAGATAGGTTACATTGATTATTTGATAATTTTATCCGCATAATTAAAAACTCTAATCCGCATTAAATTTTTATATAAACCGGATTATTTATATTTTTAATCCGGATTAAAATTAAAAGCCATTGGTTATGAAATATAAAGTCATGAGTACCACTCATCCTCCCGGACACGGGAAAGACCAGGAACCATTATGGTTTCCAAAACTGACAGGGAGTTCGTGCGTCGACCTTGATGAAATGTGCAAGATATTGAGTGCCAGGAGCACTGCCAGCAGAGCAGACATATATCTGGTAATCTATGGATTGGAGCAATTAATTCCTGAACTGCTGGCCGAAGGGAAAACAGTTAAACTTGGCGGCATAGGTTCTTTCCGCCTTCACGCTAAAGTAGAGCCGGCAAAGCGAAAAGATGATGTTAGCGCTAAAAACATTAAAGAATTACGATTGAGTTTCAGGCCGGGAACCAGGATTAAAAATGCTTTGAAAAAAGTCTCTTTCAAAAAAGTAAAATAAACCAAAAACTCCTGTCACACCCTCCTTCCCGGGTAGACTTCGAGGGCTTTTCTCAGAACTTTGACGGCTCTGGTCAGTTCATCGTTGTTCAGAACATAAGCAATGCGCACCTCGTTTTTGCCTCTGTCCGGAGTACTGTAGAACCCGGTTCCAGGCGCCATCATTAATGTGCTTCCTTCATATTCAAAGTCGCTAAGTATCCATTGACAGAACTTGTCGGAATCGTCGACCGGCAGCTTAACCATAGTATAAAAAGCGCCTTTTGGCAAAGGACATACCACACCGGGAATTTTGTTAAGTTCTGACACCAAATAGTCACGGCGTTGAATGTACTCTTTATATACTTCCACAAAGTATTCCTCGGGTGTATCGAGCGAAGCTTCACCAACAATTTGTCCCAAACCGGGAGGACTCAAACGGGCCTGACCGAATTTCAATGCCGTTTCAATCACCTTTTTGTTTTTTGTTACCAGCGCCCCTATCCGTACGCCGCATTCGCTGAAACGCTTGGATACCGAATCGAACATCACAGCATGCTCCTCCAGTCCTTCCAGGTGCATTACCGAAAGATGCCCGTGATTGTCATAACAAAACTCCCGGTAAACTTCATCAGAAAAGAAATAGAGATCGTGCTTCAGCACCAGGTTACGTACCTCATTCAACTCCTCATCGGTATAGAGGTATCCGGTGGGATTGTTCGGGTTGCAGATTACAACCCCCTTTGTACGGGATGTTATCAGTTTTTCGAAATTGCTGACCGGTGGAAGTGCAAACCCGTTTTCGATGGTCGATGTTACAGGCACAATCTTAATTCCTGCCAGAGTGGCAAACCCGTTGTAGTTGGCATAGAACGGCTCGGGAATAATCACCTCATCGCCCGGATTAAGACAACTCAAAAAGGCAAAAGTCAGTGCTTCCGACCCGCCTGTTGTAATCAGTATCTCGGTGTGATCAACATTTATTCCGATCGACCGGTAATAAGCGGCAAGCTTACGGCGATAGGATTCATTCCCGGCCGAATGACTGTATTCAATCACTTTATGAGTAATGTTGCGAAGTGCATTCAGTGCCACTTCAGGCGTAAAAATATCGGGTTGACCAATATTCAGATGAATCACATGAGTCCCTTTCGACTTTGCCTTTTCAGCAAAAGGAACCAGCTTTCGGATAGGAGAAGCAGGCATATTACTGCCGCGTTGAGAGATGTTTGGCATTGGTACTGATTTATTTTTTATGCAAATTTACACCCGGAAGAGCACAAAGATAATGACAGTTGGCATAGTTTTATAAGGTTTTGAAGGAAATTGAATATCGTGATATTCTTTGGAGCTAAATATTATTTTGAGGTGCTATGAGCAATACTTTGTTAAACTTTTGTAATAAGCTGCAAATCAACCGTCTGTGTCTAAAGGGTTTTGTCTGTTAAAATACAGTATGTCAAGCTCATACGAATCAACTTGTATCTGATATCTAAAAATCTAACGGTCTATTGATGAGTTTTGTCTATGTTTATACCACGCCAAGAGCGGAAAATTAAAGGAATGACCCCGAGGGCTGGGTCGTACCAAATATGAATATTTGCTTTTTATGACTATATTCTGAAAATAACTTCTTACCCGCCATACAATAGATCGTTAGATTTTTAGATACAAGATGTAAGGTGATTCATCAGTATAAATTATGTATAAGTTATTGGCCTGATGGAACTCGCATGCAAGCATTTATACATATTCTTGTTGGGGAACCGTGCCATGCTCGTTTCGTAAAATATTGATACACTGAATCTTAATAAATGAACATTGATAGGTATAAACAATTGGTTTGCAACGTATTGTAAAAGTTCAACGGAGTATTGCGCCATAGGTACGCATTATTAAATTTGTCGCCTGAAAAACTAAACTTTAAACGCCAACGCGCTATGATGCGAAGCATTTATTACTTAATTCTGTTTCTTTTCGTTTTTTCGGGATCATTCTCTCTTTCAGATGCCCAGATTGTGAACATTGACAAACGCAGAACAAAGGATCCTTCAAAAGGACTGCAGGGAGAATTTAACCTGGGTTTCAATTTTATTCATACCACTACCGACCAGAAACAACTGAACTCACGGCTAAAGCTTCAATACAACGATGATCTGAATACCTATCTTCTCTCCACAGAACTGGGGTTCAACCAGGTGGGAGACGAACGTAACGTTAACAACGGCGGCCTGATGCTGAAGTACAATTACTGGGTGCCCGACAAAATCATCATAGCCGAAAGTTTCTTTCAATATCAATACAATCGCATTAAAAGCCTGAAACATCGATACATCCTCGGAGGTGGTCCCCGCTTTAACATTGCCGACGGTGATAAATTTTCCTTTTTTCTTGTGGGATACACCATCTACCTCAATGAGTTGTATGAGTACAGCGACTATAACCGTCGCAAGAGCCTTGTAAAATTCAGTTCCATGGGGAGTTTCAGCTGGCAGATCAGTCCTTCGGCCGGTTTTAACCATACCACTTATTACGAACCGGATTATTCCGATCCGGCCGATTTCAGGATATGGAGCGAATCACGTCTCAACCTTAAAATCTCGAAAAGTTTCAATTTCGGACTGTTTGTGAAACTGGAATACGATAACATGGCGCCTCCCGATGTTGATAAGCTTTTCTACACGGTAAGCAATTCTTTCCAGTGGAGGTTTTGAAAGTATAGGTTAGAGGCTGAAAGCCGGGGTGATGGGTGCTGGTTGCTGGGTGCTGGTTGCTCGTTGCTGGTTGCTGGTTAATTGGTCAATTGGTAATTAGCAAGTTATAGGAAATCTCCTTCTCTCAACCTCAGCCTTAACCTTAGCCTCTATTGATCATTGGTCATTGATAATTGATAATTGAAATCTGTGCTCATCTGTGTCGCTCGGTTATGCCGCTTGCTTGCAAGAATCTGTGGTGAAAACGTTATTGGTTGATTGGCAATTGAAAATACTATTTCCCTGCCCTCTCGCGCACCCCCTAAAGGCCCCCTAATCCCCCAAGGGGGACTTATAATTTTAAAATGCTCTTTTAAATTTTAAATCTCTATCATCAATAATGCAACCTTATCTCTGTGTTCTTATATGTCTTATATGGTGTATTCTCAAACTTAACCTTAACCTCAGCTTTCGCGCACCCCCTGAAGGGGGTTACCCTCCGCACGGTTTTGGATATATTGCTTTTTTCGTATTTGATTTGCTCTATTTATTAGTAATTCTCAACCTTAATCTTAACCTTAACCTTAATCTTAGTCTCAACCAGAACAAGTGCGGAAGGTTAAATTGCCAGGGTGTTGGAGATTAGAAAATCCAGCTAATCTTACCGCTTATTGCCGGCAGATTGCCATCCTGAAAATAACCCTTGTTGCCCTCGTTTCATTTTTGGAACAACTTTTGTTAAACAACACTCAGTTGTTATGTTTAACCAACCCCCTCAAACTATGTTTTCAAAACCGACACTACTCATTCTGCTGGCATTTCTGCCGGCCGGCATTTTCTCACAAGGCGTTCGCGGTACCATTGTTGATGAACAGGGAAATCCGTTGCCCAATGTAAGCATCTACATTCCTGAAGAAAGAACAGGAACTATAACCAATATTAATGGCAATTACGAAATTTCACTTCCCCGGGGAGAATACGATCTCGTTTTTCAATCGCTTGGCTTTAAACAACGCACCTTTAACCTTACCATCCGCGACACCTGGATAGATATTGATCTGGAACTGGAACCTCAAAGCTACCGGCTACGCGAAGTGGTGATAAACCCTTCAGGCGAAGACCCTGCCTATGCCATCATGCGTAAAGCCATTGGTATATTACTCCGGATCGGTGAAATACAAACAAGTAAAATTGAACGAGGAACTGAATATACCTTCCCTGCTTACTTCACAGACCACGAACCCGGAACAAAGCGAGGAGAAAAAACCTGCCGAAGAACCGCAAAAAGATAAAACTCAGCAAAAACTGAAAGAACTCCTGGCCAAAGATGAACTTACCAACAGGGAGATGATGAAATTAGTGCGGTACTTGCGTTTTAAAAAAACATCCGTTTTTCGTGCAATTGATGATCAAATATCTTAACTTGCAGTATGGTCGATTTTTAAAAGCCTAAACGCAGAGGCACAATAACGCAAAGTTTTTACTATGAGAGGTAAAGACGCCCAAATTGGGCGTCTTTACCTACCAGGCATCTGAAAAAGTTTAACGGAGTAATGGATTTATAGACGAGCACTATTTAGTGCCTGTCTATAAAGTAGGAAAAGTTTCTTACTTATCATGTGTCTGTTCAGAAAGTGTCATTTACAAGGCTTGCGAAGTCCGAAAATACGGAGTTTACTCATCGTAAATGAGTAATTTTCGGACGAGCGTAACACAGTAAATGGCACTTAATGGACAGACACTATTTATTAATTATTTTCTTTTTTATTATGAACATTTTTGTAGCAAAGCTCAGCTCCCGCACCAAAAGTGAGGACCTTGAGCAAATGTTTGGCGAATTTGGTGAAGTCACCTCCGCCAAAGTAATTATGGATCGTGAAACCGGTTATTCAAAGCGTTACGGCTTTGTGGAAATGGCCAACGACGATGAGGCCACAGCGGCCATTGAAAACCTCGACGACAAAGAATTCGACGGGACTCGCATTGTTGTAAAAAAAGCCCGCCCTCGTGAAGAAACAGGCGGCAGAGGCGGACACCGGAATCGCCATTAGCGATAGAAGAAAAAAACAAGGGACTGTCTGAAAAGGCAGTCCCTTTTGTTTTACCCAAATTATTGCAAGCAAGAAATCAGGGTTGTTAAGTTGTTAGGGGCTTAATCCTGACATTCGTGTTTTTTTGGTAGTTACTGCTCTGTCACCGCTCCGCGGTTAATTGTTACGGACTTTATTGGTAACGTTACCGCTCTGTCACCGCTCCGCGGTTTTAGTATTTTTAACCCTATATCAGCAGTTAATAGCCGCGGAGCGGCGACAGAACGGTAGAATTATGTAAATAAAAACAAAAAGCTGCGGAGCA
>NZ_AHZV01000319.1 GCF_000250735.1 Anaerophaga thermohalophila str. Valhall | reverse complement strand
GGAAAAGCAGTTTAACAGCTCAGAGAATGTACCGGAGATTTATACGCGGATAAATGATGCACCCTACGCGATAAATGGTTTGCCTGTATTGACGGAAGAAGCGTATTCTGTTTCGCTGAGTGTTCGCAATCGTGTTGAAGGCGAAGTAACCATAAAGGTTGATCTATCTCAATTCAGTGCCAATTATGAGGTCTATCTTGAGGACAAGGCCACCGGTTCATGGACAAACCTGAAAGAAGTGAACGAGTATGTTTATACACCGACACAAATGGGTGATGATCACGACCGATTTGTCCTTCATCTTGAGAAGGTAGCGGAAGTTCCTACCAGTGTTGAAGAACCGGAACAGCATGATATTACCGGAATAGAGATCATTGGGCAGAAGGAGTTTGTAGTGGTTTGTATCGGTCAGGAATTATTGCAGACTTCAGATGCAACCATTGAAGTAATGGATATAAATGGCCGGTTGATGAACAGTGTCAACACCAATGAACCGGAAACGGAAGTTGATTTGCCTGATAACAGTGGCGTGTTCGTGATTCGTGTAAATGCCGGTGGGGTTGTTGAAACCGGTAAGGTCGTCAGGTGATTAGGTCAATAGGTGATTAGGTCGACAGGTGATTAGTGTCTTCCCCCTGATATTCGTGTTTTTTTTGGCAAAATTAATGCTTTGTCACCGCTCCGCGGTTAATTGTTACTGACTTTATTGGTAATGTTACCGCTCTGTCACCGCTCCGCGGTTTTAGTATTGCCAACCCTGTAACAGCTGTTAATAGCCGCGGAGCGGCGACAGATAATGTGTATAAATTTGTTTGGTTCTGGCTTGTCCAGGTTAGGTGGTAGAAATTAACCGCGGAGCGGTGACAGTTTGGTAGTAAAATCTGTCCGGTAAAAGAGAAAAAAGCTACGGCGTTGCGACCGAAACCCGGATACCCTTATCCCCCCGGATTAGACAGGGGGCCGAAAAATATCACCCTGTGAAGTTTGAAAGCCTCGTTTCGAAAAGTCGGAACGGGGCTTTTTCGTTTATCTCCATTTAACCTTCGTTAACCACTTCATTGTTGTCTGTGACCAAAATGTCAGGGGCGAAAGTTTAATGGTAACGTATAATCAGTTAGTTTTGTGGTTGCTATACATTATTTTAACCCTTCTGTGCTATGAGAAGTTTTACTAAGATTTTTGTTCCTTTTTTTTCTTTCTGTTTCGGATTGTTAAATCTTAATGCCCAAACCGGGCCTGCCGGTGTGGGAAATGCAACCGGAACTGATGGTCTGCCCGAGAATGTTTTGTGGCTGGATGCTTCCGATTTATCTTCTTTTGGTTCCGGTGATACCTGGTTCGACAAGTCAGGTAATGGACATGATGCCGTTAATACCGGGGCAAATATTTCATTAGGAACTTTGGGCGGACAAAATGCACTGGATTTTTCTTCATTTAATAGTGGCAATCTTTCCATTGAGCATGATGCAGTGTTTAATGACATCAGCGAATTGTCGGTTTTTGTGGTTTTCAACACCGGCGCAGGAACAGGCCCGCAGGGACTTATTTCTAAAAGGAACGGGCATAATGATGCTACATTTACTTTATTTATTTGGGATGATTTAGAATTAAATGCTGATTACTCTACAAGCAACAATCGCATTTCGGGTGCTCCCAATACAGCTTCTACTTCTTATATAGCGAATTATATTTTTGAAGTCAACGATTCTTCAAAGATATATAAAAACGGTACGCTTGATAACGGCGCATTCACCCTGACAGGGCCGGACCCGATAAATAATACGGCTGCTGATATCGAAATCGGTAAACTTGACGAGAATTACTCTACTTACTTTAAGGGACAAATTGCTGAAATCATTATATATAAAGACAATCTTTCAGATTTTCATCGTGCTTTGGTACAGACCTGGCTGAGTGAGAAATACGGAATTGACATTGATGAGGTGCATATTTCATATACTCCCGGGGATGATGCTTTTTGGCAGAATGCAACGGGCTGGGTACAAAGAAGTGCCTCAGTCAGGGATTTTGGCCCTTCGGCAGGACTTTATCCTGCCCTCAACGGAGCTTCAGAAGGCGATTTTATAGTCGCGGGACATGACGGGGCAGTAAATGATGAGGCATCTATAGATGTAGGGTCAGATGTTACGGCTTCGGGAGCAGAGGCTGCCTGGAACAGGGCCTGGTATGTCCGGAAAGACGGGACTTCTGATGTCCGGCTTTCGTTTGATCTTTCCGAAGGTTTTGACGGTGGATTGTATCCTCAGGAGATTGATAATTATGTGTTATTACGAAAAGATTCTCCTGCCGGCACTTATTCTCAGGTAGATGTTGCCGGTAAGGGAGTGGTAGAAGGTGACAGAATTTGGTTTGAAGTTTCGAACGCCGACTTTACTGAGGGTTACTTTACGCTTGGCAGTACCGATCAACAGACCAGTCCCGTGCAGGGTAGCGGTAGCCGGATTTGGTACTCTTTGAAATCTACCGGTAGCTGGGATGACCCGCAAACATGGACACTGGCGCCATGCGGTTGTATCCCCGATAATCCTTTTGATTTAACCCCGTCCACATCACCAACTTCAGCTTCCGATAAAGTAGTGATACTCAGTGGTAAAAAAGTGACTGTGCCGGATGGTATGAATAACCTCCAAAATGAGGCACTTACTGTTCATGGTGAACTCGATTTGGGAACAACCAACGGGCATACTTTTAATACAATTGGCGGTACCGGAATTATCTCTATGGCCGGAGATAATTTCCCTGCCGGAGATGCATCTGATTTTGTTACCCGGGGCGAAGGAGAAGGAAAAGTTGAGTTTTACGGTGAGGGATACACCATTTCATCGATCCGGGAATTTTTTAACGTGGATGTTGTATTGGATAGTCCTTCTTCAAAAATGGCTGTATTGTCCGATTTTACTGTCAATGGAACGTTAAGCATTCAACAGGGAATTGTCAGCATTGGAAACGACGCTTCAACTGCAAGTGTTGAGATGACTGTCAGCGGTGATTTGCTGGTACATTCATCGGGTGGTATTGTTACCGGAACAGCCAATGCCCGTCACGAATTAAATTTGTATGGCGACTTTAACAATTCAGGCGGACAGGTTGCTTTTACCAATAGGACTGCTCCCGATTACAACAATGAAGCCACCGATGGTATTGTGGATGTCAATCTTTTGAATCAGCAGAAGGATCAGACCATAACATGTAATGGAACTACTAACTTTTACCGTTTGGAAATCAATAAGGGGAGTCGCTCCCGAACTGTCTTTCTGAATGCTTCGTCTCCTTCTTATTTCAATCTTTTTGGAAGAGCTGATCATCAAAATACCGAAACGGAGAATTACAACGCTTTGGGGCTGATTTCCGGCACAGTGAAACCCGGGCCCAATATTGATATTGATATGCTCAACACCTCAGGCAATTACCATATTTACCCCGATGCCTGTATCTGGGTTGACGGCGGAACGGTTCTCAAAAACAGCGGAAACGCCCTGGTGCCTTATGGTGAACTCCGGGTTACTTCAGGGCTGGTCGAAGCAAAAGTGTCAGGTGGTATTACTACACGGCTAAACGGTATCGTGCGCATTGAAGGCGGAACACTCAATACCAATCAGATCAGAACTTCCGTGCTGGGTGAAGAACACAAAGGAGCTTATATACAAACAGGCGGAACGGTTAATGTTTTAGGTGGGAGTACTACCAGCGATTATTATGTTTTTAACCTGACCCACGAGGACAATTCTTTTGAAATGTCGGGGGGTGTACTCAATATCGAGGAGGCAAATGCCGACGGAGGAATATTCATAAACAGCAAACCTGGCAATGTTTCTGTTACCGGAGGCACTGTAATTTGCAATATCGGGAATAACAGAGACTTTATTATTACTTCACGGGCACCTTTTTACAATCTTCAGTTGACCAATTTTTCCGGCAATAATCGCTCATTCATCCTTGCCGAAGGATTGGATGTGGGTAGTTCTGATCAGGATCTGGAAGCTCAGCCACTGATAGTGATAAATGATTTATCCATTGGTCAGAATTGCCTTCTCGACCATAACGGGATGAATGTATCGGTTGGGCGTAATATGACTGTTGATGCCAATGCGACGGCAGGGCCGGGTGGAACACCGGCTTATCGGGGATACTTATACGATACTGCCAAACCCAACACCACCATCTTTAACGGAAACAGCGATGGAACTTTGTACATCGGTCATGATGTGGAAGACGGTTACGAACAGTGCTTCTGGAATGTAACCATAAATAAACCGGCAGGCAGAATACTGACGCTTGACGGAGACGATGCCAAGCGTGCCGATAATGTGGAAGCGCCCTGGCATGCCCGTCTTATCAGGGTTGATAATGAATTCAGCGTGGAGAGTGGTACTTTTGATCAGGGGATGTATGCTGCCCGGCTATTTGGACCTGTTAATATCAGCAAAGATGGTGTTTGCGGGGTCTATGAGCATGGCGTAACCCATCAGGATGCACTGATTATGCTTAAAGACGGGGATGTAGAGATCAATACTGAAGACGGGGCGGAAATCGGAAACCTGAAATTGAATCCTACTCCCGAGGAGGCCATTATTACATTTAACAGCGATGTTGTGGTCCGGCGAATTGCCTATTATCATGGTCGCATCAATATAGGCAGCAATAATTTAAAGGTTGACTATTTGCACCGTGACGGAACATTAAATCCATACCCGGTATCTGACGGAGACGTTAATCAGATGATCATTACCAACGGCATGGCTTCCGATGGCGGATTGTCAATATATATTCCGTCTGATTCAGATGGAAGTACATTTGCTTTCCCCTTTGGCGTGGGAGATTCCGGAACTGCCCCGGAGTCAAAATATACCTATGCGCAGATAACTTTGAGAAGCAATACCGACGATGGTTACATTACCATTAACCCGGTTGACCGGGAATTGCAGACAGCCGATATAAATGCCGGTGATGTATTGTCGTATTACTGGAGGGTCAGATATGAAGGGTTTGATCAGTTGCCGGAAGCAGAGTATCTTTTTAAGTACTACGATGACGATGTAAACGGGAATGAAAACGAATATTACCCGGGAAGTGTTTTAGCGGTTAATCCGTTTACCCGTTCGTATGAAAATGACAATTCCAAAGTGGATGAGAATGCCAATACCATTACATTCAATGGTTCCGGTAATGGCTTCGAGCTTTCGGAATCGAATTATACTGCCGGGAATACGGATTGTTTCACCGGTGCGCCTTTGGTCTATTATACAAGGGATGTAAGAAGGGAGCCCCGTTGGACAGATTTGGACGCATGGACACGCAGCGATATTTTACAGGATATCAATAACAATGGTATTGTAGATGAATACGAGTATCACGATTCACGACAACCGGCCGCGGATGATTATCCCGGCCCCGGCGATATTGCTGTTATTGGCTGGGTACCCTGGGGAAACACCCAAAGCAGTGGTGAAGAAGGTGAGCCTCATGGGATTTGGATAGATAACAATACCCGGGAATGTGCCGAAGTGATTTTCTCACAGATGAAAGATGCCGATGGTAACCCTGTGCCCCGGGTTTACCGTTCCAACTTTCAGTTCCGGCCTACCTTGTGTATTAATGAGTCGGGACAATTGATTGCTGGAATGGTGCGGGGCGAAGGTATGTTCTGGAACCGGTGGTCCGATCCCGATTTTTCTCTTATGGATATCGGGGAATTTGCTCAAAACGATTCGTCTTACATCGTTTATGAAAATAATTGGAACAATCGAACTTACAACAATGCGCCCGAAGTAGCACCCAATCTTTTAATTTCGAATGACCACTGGGGGCAGCAGGACAAAAATGTGACTTTCCCCGACGATATTGAAACTATCGGTAATTTTGAGATACTGGGTAATATGAATCTTATATTATCGGATGGTGCATCCGGTGATATAACCGTTGGTCGTGACCTGATTATGTTTGAACAAAACGTTTCTTCTGAAGGTAATCCAAGTGGTGGAGGAGCAAGTATTGTTTTCCCAAATAACACTGAGCGACATATTACGGTTTCTCGTGACTTGAGAATGAAAAATGAAGGTGCTTACATTTTTGTGGAGAACCCCAATACTACCATTGATGAACATTCCATTACTGTTGGTGGCGATATTATTCAGGAATCTGCCGGAAGTGATCCCAATGGTTTGCAGTTTTTCACTGCAACAAATGAGGATCGCATTACATTGGTTCTTGATGGCAGCGATAATATGACTTATACTTATGTGGATGGCGATATTCCCGCATTATACAGACTTGTGGTAAATAAGGGAAATTCGATTAACTCCAGGGCTCAGTTTAATGGCGATTTTAATCTTCACGGCCCCACATCGGGTGCCGGTGTGGAGAAAGCACTTGAATTACAGAATGGTTTGTTTATTGCCAATCATCCCGATATTAATATTAATCTTTCTACTGGTGACGATTATTTTGAGATTAACAGCAATTCCGGGCTTGAAGTACGCGACGGAACCTTGCACATTAATGGTGGATCGGGTCTTTCGCTCGATGGTTTGCTGCGTGTTTCCGGAGGGGTTCTTGATATGAGTGGTGGCGATCATCCGATTGTTTATTCGGCGTCGGGGAACGCACGCATCGAAGTTACCGGAGGTACGCTGAATGTCGGGTCTCAAATTCGCCGGTCTGCAACCAACGATATGGGTGTATTGCAATACAGTCAGCGGAACGGTAATGTTTATATTGGAACAGACGATGGTGGAATTTCATCCAGAGGTATGTTTGAGGTATTGAATGATGGAAGTGAGTTCAGGCATACAGGTGGAGGCTTTGAAATATTGCGTCAGAACGGTGCAGTTCCTACTGCTCCTGCATTGAATCTTGATCCTGAAACATCAGTCTTGTCTGGCAGCCGCATTGTTTTGTTCAATGGTAATACTCCTGCCGGTCAGGATGCTTTTGGCTTACGGACATCTGTTCCCTTAAACGAACTTGAGATAAACGGAAATAATAACCCGCGTGTAGAATTGCAGGATGAAGCGCTTTTAATGACAGGAGACCTTTTCATCAACAGTGGTGCAACTCTCGATGCCGGCGGACTGGATATGCAGATAAATTCCAATTGGTTTAATGCCGGTAATTTTGTGCCTTCCGGAAATGAAGTTCTCTTTACCGGAGCTTCCAATCAGCAAATTGAAGGAAATACCACCTTTTACAAACTCACTAAAAACGGAGAAGGTTCTCTGATGTTGAGTGCAGGAACTGACGTAACAGTTAGTTATCTGCTGACGCTTAATGATGGTGTTTTCGACGATAATGGCAACAATATTTTTGTTTTACGCGACGTGGTGAACCATGGTGAGTTCGTGAGTGGCTCCACTGGTGATGGTGTGGTGCTGAATGGCAGTGTAGAGCAAAAAATAACCGGTGAAGGAAGTTTTGAAAAATTATGGTTCGAAAACAGTGCCGGCTTTAGTCAGGAGTCCGGTAACATCATCACTATTAAAGAGAACCTGCAACTCGAAGAAGGTGTTTTTGATATTGGTAACAATGAAATTGTGTTTGAAACAGGGGCAACAATCTCCAATTCATCAGACCAGTTTTCGGCTGCTAATATGATTCAAACCAATGCTTCTTTTGCAGATGGCGGTATCCGAAAATACTTATCACCGGGGGCAGCAAGTTTTATATTCCCGATAGGGAGTCAGGGCATTTTCACACCCGTTGAACTTGACATGACAGGAAATTCTGCATCGGATGGTTACTTGCGGATTAAAGCATCCGATGAGGTACATCCCAGTATCGTGGATGACCCGGGTACCACGATGATAGAACCCGACAATGTATTGCATTATTATTGGGTGGTTGATGCCGGCGGGCTTTCTGACTTTACCGGTGAACTTGTTATGAGCTATGCTCCGTCATTGGTGCAGGTTAATGAACCCGGCTATAGTTATGACGATTACATTACCGCACGGATTTTATCCCGCGGGACGGGAGAATGGAACAAGAATCTGGGAGATGTTGATGTAAACATTCACAGACTCACCTTTAACTTTAATTCGGCAACCAATGCAGAAGGAATATCAGGTGATTACACCGCGGGAATTGATGAAGCCATTCCGGATCAGGTGCCTGTATACACTTCGGTAAAAGATGGTGACTGGACCGATGTCAGTGTATGGACACCTGCACCACCTGCCGGAGGCCCACGGGGTGCTATTGTTGAAATACAGCATGACGTTACCATTCCGTTTGATTATGCAGTTTCTTACAAAACGCATATTGACGGTTCAACAGATGGGCGATTACTTATTCCCGGTACTGAAGGACATCGCCTGGGTATCGTTGACGGTACAGGTACACTTTATCTTGAAACGGCCGGTGTTCCGGCAGGAGAGTATTCCACTTTCTTCGATCACGGTGGCGGAACCATCGAATTTGGTGGCGATGGTGTGAGTTATCCGGTGCTTGGTGGTATTTACGATGTTAACAACCTGAAATTTTCAGGTTCCGGTGTGCGCGAATTCCCCAATTCATTAATACGTATCAAAGGTGATTTAATAATCGATGGTTCGGGAAGTCTTTTGGTTGACAACAGATACGACAAGACCATTTCGGTTGAAGGTAACATTACCTTTAATGGTGGATCATTCGATGCCGGAGAAGGCCAGGATGCAGCTGTCGAATTAAATGGCAGCAGTCCGCAGGGTATACAGGGAACAGAGTCGTTTGCCGGAACCAGTGCTTTCTACAATCTTATTGTCAATAATCCAACCGGTGTGGAATTCACCAGTCCCGTGGAAGTGAGTAATGTTCTCAGTTTGCTGGATGGACGTATCGCCACGCATAACGGGACTTTAACACTTACCAGTCCGTCTGTTGATGCCGTCGTCGGAGGCAATGCTTCATCCTATGTTGAAGGCCCTATGGTTAAATATATCAATCACGGCAGTTATTTTGAATTTCCGGTAGGACATTCGGGCCGATACGGAAAGGTAAAGGTTTCCAGCACTTCTACATCAGGAGTATCTGCCTGGGAAGCTGAGTATTTCAACGACAATCCGGCCAATTATGGTTACAATCCTGAAAGTTTTGTTTATCCCGTTGCTTTTGTGAGCCGTAACGAATTCTGGAGAGTTAAAGGGCCCGAAGGCAGCAATGCTCATGTGACGGTTCGATGGGACAGCCAAAGTGGTATCTCTTCCGATCCTTCAGAGCGAAATGATCTTCGACTGGTGGGGTGGAAAGAGAGCACCCCTGATAACCAATGGGAAGTAACAGGTGAAGTTTTATATGATGGCGGGAAAAACAATGGTACCTTAATAACCAATCCGATTGCATCATTTAATGATTTTGGAGAGGGTAATTTCTATTCCATTGGATCCATTTCAGTAAGCAATTATCCGTGGCTCGGGTATACTACCGACTGGTTCGATACTCAAAACTGGCAATCGGGGAATATTCCTTCAGGAAATACAGTGGTTGAGATTCCGGCAGCCACTGAAGTGGATTATATGCCGGAAATTGACGGTGACGCGTTCTGTATGGACCTGACCATTAATCCGAATGGTAATTTGACGTTGAAACCGGGTGCCACTCTTGAAATAACCAATGATGTAAATAACAGCGGAACCATTATCCTCGAATCGACCAATTCTAATCTTTCATCACTGATGTTGCCGGATAGCCCGACAAACACGGGAAC
>NZ_AHZV01000320.1 GCF_000250735.1 Anaerophaga thermohalophila str. Valhall | reverse complement strand
TAATCTGTGTACACTCAGCTCTGCCACTTTGCTTACAAAGAATCTGGTTCATCTTTGATGCAACCTTATCTTCTATGTTCTTATATGTCTTATATGGTGAATTCTCAACCTCAACCTCAGCCTCAACCTCAGCCTCAGCCTCAACCTTAACCTTAACCTTAGCCTCAACCTCAACCTCAGCCTCAACCTCAACCTCAGCCTCAACCTTAACCTTAACCTTAGCCTTTGCCTCAGCCTCATTCTCCAATACTATCTGTTTTGAATGGTATCGGTTCCACAGAAACACCTTATATTTGTGGAATATATTCCACAATAAATTGAGTGTTATGGAACGTTTATATGATGTTTACCATCGTCTGTTGAGCAATACAAATGTTGCATTTAAGCGTTTTATCTGGTCTGAGATAGACTGGAACGACCGGTTGATTGCATTAATGGGTTCACGTGGTGTTGGAAAGACAACGCTAATGCTGCAATATTTGAAGGAAAATTATCCAAAGGATAATGATGTATTATATGTGAGCCTGGATGATATCTACTTTTCAAATCACAAACTTGTTGAATTTGCCGGTGATTTTTATAATCATGGCGGTAAATATCTGTTTTTGGATGAAGTGCATAAATACCCGGCCTGGTCGGTAGAGATAAAAAATTTGTACGACAGTTATCCGGATATGAAAATTGTTTTTTCGGGCTCTTCAGTATTGGATATCTATAAAGGGAGAGGTGATTTAAGTCGTCGTGTTTCCGCATATTTTGTTCCCGAAATGTCTTTGCGCGAGTACATAGAGCTTGAATATGGAATCCGGTTCCCGTCATTTTCATTGGAAACGCTGTTGTCCGATCATCTCTCAATAAGCCGCGATGTATGCGAAAAATTAAAGCCGCTTGCTGTGTTTAAGGAATATTTAATAAATGGTTGTTATCCTTTTTACAAAGAAAGCAAACCCCGGTATTTGGAACGTTTGCAACACGTTGTTAATACCGTGCTCGAAACAGATGTACCCATCACTCAGGGGGTGGAGTATAAGAACATCATAAAATTAAAGTCTCTGATAGAGATCATCAGTTCTAATGTTCCTTTTGTGCCCAATATGACTAAGCTGGCTGCAATGGTGAAGGTTGACCGCAAAACATTATATCATTATCTGGAAATACTGGAGAGAGCCGGAATTATTCTTTTGCTTAAGTCAGGTAAGGCAGGTCTTTCCCGCATGCGAAAGCCTGAAAAAATATTTCCCGGGAATGTGAATATCCTGAATGCTCTGGCCGATGAGAAACCTGACAGGGGTAATTTACGGGAGACTTTTGTTTTTCAGCAATTAAAACCAAAATATAAGGTGAATTATACTGATAGGGGTGACTTTCTGGTTGCCGGTAAATATACATTCGAAGTTGGCGGCAAAAATAAGAGCTTTGATCAGATAAATGATGTGCCTTCTTCCTTTCTGGTGATCGATAATGTGGAGTCAGGTCGTGGTAACCGAATCCCGCTCTGGTTGTTTGGGTTCTTGTATTGAGTTGCGTGTTGGTTAGTAGGCAAGTAGGCAAGTAGGTCAATAGGTGAATAAATCAATAGGTTAGTAGGTTAATAGTGTCTTATCCCTGATATTCGTGTTTTTTTTGGTCAAAATTAATGCTCTGTCACCGCTCCGCGGTTAATTGTTACTGACTTTATTGGTAACGTTACCACTCTGTCACCGCTCCGCGGTTAATTGTTACTGACTTTATTGGTAACGTTACCACTCTGTCACCGCTCCGCGGTTTTAGTATTGTCAACCCTATAACAACAGTTAATAGCCGCGGAGCGGCGACAGAACGGTAGAATTATGTAATAAGAAAAACAAAAAGCTGCGGAGCTGCGACAGATAATGTATAAATTTGTTTGGTTCTGGCTTGTCCAGGTTAGGTCAGTAGGTCAATAGGTCAGTAGGTCAATAGGTTAATAGGTTAGTAGGTTAGTAGGTTTATAGGCAGGCAGGTGATTAAAAATTAACCGCGGAG
>NZ_AHZV01000321.1 GCF_000250735.1 Anaerophaga thermohalophila str. Valhall | reverse complement strand
CTATCTTATGTGATCTTCTGTGGTCTTATGTGGTGTATTTTTTGAGAGACGCACGGCCGTGCGTCTCTACTTGCTTCTATCTTCTGCCTTCAATCTCCGTGGTGAATTCTTAACCTTAATCTCAACCTCAGACCGGATGGGTACGGGGTGTTAGGGTTGATTTTTATCAGGACATTTGATCAGAAGATCGATATCACCCCCTTTTTTCATGTCGTCAACTCTGGATCCGAAAAGAGACACAGTAGCCTGTTCACCAAAAATTTTATTGGTAATTGTTTTGATCGCTTTTATTTCGTGAGATGTTAAGCGCATTCTTTTGGTGTTTGGAGTTGCTGCGTGCTGGGTGCGCATTGCAGGTTGAGGGTTGCTTGTTCCTGGTCAGTTTCCGCGGGTTGGGGGTTCCCCTTTCAGGGGGTCAGGGGGTGTGGGTTTGGGGCTGAGTGGTTAATTGGTTGATTGGTTTATTCGGCCGCCCGGCTCTGCCACTTAATTGTAAGAATTGGTTCCGGGTTCCGGGTTTTGAGTTCCGGGTTTT
>NZ_AHZV01000322.1 GCF_000250735.1 Anaerophaga thermohalophila str. Valhall | reverse complement strand
CAACACAGAGTTTGGCAATAAAGATGCTTTTTAGACCGGGCTCATTGATACAAGTACCGACAGACAGAAGTAATAAATTTTGTTGAAAAACATTTTTCAGTTTGTCCCTGGAATTTGTCTGATTTTTTATCTGGGATAGAGACAGTTAGTTATCAAACAAAGCTTGTTGATTGTAAAGAGTTAATTATAAGCTTGTTACAGGATTTTAATGACCTGATATCTAAAAATCTAAAGATCTATTGATATTTATGGAAAAGAAAATAATAGAAACCAATGCTTATTTTATATCGATGGAGGATAGGATTACCAAAGTTGTTGATACTGTGGCAGAATCGTTTGCTGTTGAGGGGATTGTTTTCTCCGAAGATGAATTAAAAAAGCTGGTTGAAGATTTCAGGAAAGAAATCAAAATACGAGTCGAATAATTTTTTCCATCGGTTCGTAATTTTCATTTGCCGCCGCTTGTACTGCTTTAATGTAATCCTCAAAATAGTTTTCTTTGATTTTATTGATTTCCAGAAAGTGATGACCGTGTTTTGCTGCCATTAAATTAGCCAGTACACGGGCAGTTCGTCCATTGCCCTCCCGGAAAGGATGAATATATAGCAATTCGGCATGAACTCTGGCAATATCTCTTATTAATTCTTCGTCTGACGCGTATTTATCGGGGAGTGGATTCAGAAACTTTTTTTCGAATTCGTCCATTATTTTTGGAAGGAAACGTGCTGTTGGAAACATGAAAGTTCCTTTCGCCATGTTAACATGCCGCAGTTTCCCGGCAAAATCATAAAGATGTGATAATGCCATTCTGTGAATATTGAGTATATATTTCACACTAAAACGGGTTTTCGGGGTGAGCTCCTCAAGCAGTATGAGTTGAGCTCTTAAAAACCCCGAAAACTCCATTTTGTAAAGTTCGTGCGGATCGGTTATGCCTTTTTTGTTGTGAAGGATGATGTTTTCATCTTCATCATCAGGCACAAAGTATTTTTCCGAACGTTCATTCTTCATCAGTATAAAATAAGTCTTAACTATTGGTTTGCCGGAACGCGCAAGTATTTCATCATATAAGCCCTTTGCCGGGCAGAGGTAAATTCGCACAGAATTTAATTTGCTACCAGCGATGATGCACGTCAGGTTTTATGTATTTTTCATAGATGGCATTCATCGCCTCAAACTTTTCCGGGGAAAGAGGTGGCAAATCAAAAATCGAGAGGTTTGATTTGACTTGTTCAACCGACGATGCACCGGGAATAACACAGCTAACTTCATCAAATTTCAATATCCATTGCAATGCATAAGGAGCAAGATTTTGTTCACCGGGGAAAAGTTTCTTTAGCTCATCTACTGCCTTCAGTCCTTTTTCGAAATCAATTCCGGCAAAAGTTTCGCCCTTGTCGAAGGCTTTTCCATCACGATTGAAATAACGATGATCACCTGTATCGAAAGTGGTGCCGGAATGAAATTTACCGGTAAGTAATCCGCTGGCCAGGGGGACTCTTACAATGATTCCGATGTTTCGTCTGGCGGCCTCTTTGAAGAACAGTTCTTTTGGTCGTTGTCTGAAAACATTAAAAATAATCTGAACCGTCGAAACATTGGGATATTCAATGGCTTTAAGGCCTTCTTCCACCTTTTCAACACTAACGCCCAGGTTTTTAATTTTACCCTGTTCTTTAAGTTTGTCAAATCGTTCAAAAATTTCGGGACGGTAATATACTTCGGTAGGCGGGCAGTGGAGTTGTATCAGGTCGAGGGCCTCCAGACCTGTCCGTTTAAGGCTGTCTTCTACAAATTTTTGCAGAACATCGGGCTGGTAACCTTCGTTGACATGTGGCTGGATTCGACGGCCGCATTTCGATGCCACGAAAACTTCCTCCGGGCGTGAACGAACAACCCTTCCTACTGCTTTTTCGCTCATTCCGTTTTCATAAACATCAGCGGTATCGATAAAATTAACACCATTATCGATGGCAGTATTGATAATGGTTTCGGCATTTTTGTCGTCAAATCCCGATCCCCATTTGCCTCCTACCTGCCAGGTTCCGAGAGAGATTTCCGAGATTTTTAGATTGGTTTTTCCGAGTACTCTGTAATTCATATCGACTTTGTTTTTAATTTGTTTTGATGATCATTTATTAGAAGCTTACTGTTTTTGTTCCACCAGTCCGTTATACTTTTACAATCCGTTGCAAACCAATTGCTTGTGATTAATGGGTTGTATTTGTTAAAATGCAGTATATCAAGATTATATAAATCATCTTATATCTAAAAATCTAATGATCTATTCTTTGTTCACTACTCTGCAAATTTAAACTATGAATCCGGATCATTCAGGAATATGTAGCATTTTTTTAGTATTATTCAATAGTCCGTTAAACTTTTGCAAACACCTTGGATTTAATTGGTTAGATTTAATGGGCTTGTTTTGATAATATACAGATTTTCAATGGTATACGAATCATCTTATATCTTATATCTAATAATCTAACGATCTAATGAAACGAGCATGACAAGGTTTGTTACAAGAGAACATGTATAAACCCAATCATGCGAGTTCCATCAGACCAATAACTTAGAAATATTTTAAACTGATGAAATAATGTTGCATACTAAAAATATTATTAATAACTTGAATTCGTTTTTATTGTTTGAATACCAATTGTTTGATTTTTGCCTTACGGGCAATAAAGGTCATTATTTTGTAAAACAGGCATGGAATGATCCGAATTAATAAATATTCCATTTTAACAAATGAGTGTGGTATAAAAAGACATATTTTTTGTCAAAATTAAGGCGTTTTAAATTTTTGTGCCGAAGTTAACTTATTGTTAATGACGATGCAAAAAATCAAAACAACAATGAGTTTGGCAATAAAGATGTTTTTTAGACCGGACTCACAAATTAATTTCAGTTATTTAATCAAAAAAGCTAAGCTGTTATGAAAAAACAAGCGATTACTTTAGGGCGAATTGGTATTTTGTTGCCCATTGCAGCAATAATACCAATCATAAACATGTTTGTTGGTATCGCGGTCATCGTTCTTCTTCTGATGTCGCACAATTATTTTTCCAAAGTTTATGAAAAGCCGCTTATTTTTTAAAATGCCCTGATTGGCACTATCATTGAAAGTAAGCCTTCGGCCTCCCACATATTGCATTCTCAGCGCAGACGCCCTTACTTTGATGGCAAAAAATGAGGATGACATTATCAACATTCAAAAGACTATTCCAGGAGTACCAGAAATCCGGTCTGAACATAAAGGACTTTTGTGCCAACCAATGCTTAGCTCCTTCAACGTTTTATTACTGGAGGAATAAACTGGAAGAGATATCGCAACATCCGCCCGCAAGTTTTATCCCATTGACTTTTGATTCAGATCAACCGGCGAGTGATAACCAAACGTTTCAATCTTCCATGAAGAGCAACCACACATCAGGAGACAATGCACCAATAGAATTCATATTTCCCAATGGCACAAAGATGGTGTTAAGAGACAACATTGACATGCGATTAGTAAAAGCAATTGTTCACTTATTTGACTGAGGCCGATGTTTCATTTACACGATAAGCTAAAATACTTTCTGTATCCGGCCCCGGTGGATATGCGTAAAAGCTTCTACACCCTTAGCGGTATTGTAACCTCTTTAATGAAGCGTGATGTTCAAAGCGGGGAGGTTTTCATTTTTGTCAATCGCAGGCTAACCACCATGAAGATACTGCACCTGGAGCACGGTGGTCTTGTAATCTACCACAAGAAGCTCGCGAGTGGTGTTTTCAAACTTCCCGCTTTTGATGAAAGCCTTACATCACATGCAATAAGTTGGCACGATTTGATGATGATTGTCAAGAATGTAAAGCCCAAAAAACGGCTACTTGAAAAAACGACAAAAAGAAGCATCTTTTCAAGATTTTTAGGTAAAATAAATTGGCTGAAAGACCTGATTTTGCTATCTTTAAGCTCATAATCAAGCAGTGATAAATGAGCGTTTTTTCAACCGATAAAGATAGATTAATCCAAGAGCTTCTTCAGGAACGTGATGAGCTTTTTGGGGAGCTTTCCCGGTTGCGAAAAATCGACAATGGGGCACTCGATACCCTTGAAGCTAAAAACCACGAATTAGAGGCTGTTGTGGCCCAAAAAGACAAGCAAATCAATAAGCTTACCGATCAACTTGCCTGGTTTCGGCATAAGTTTTTCGGGAGTTCCAGCGAAAAGCATATTGCAGAAGACCCCGACCAGAGAAAGATTGACTGGGAGGGGCTGGAAGTACTTCCAGAGGAGAAAACAGCCATTGAAGATGCAGAAAAAGAGCTAATCGAGTATGAACGACGCAAGCCCGTTAAAGATAAAAAGAAGGCTGTGCGTCAGCCGCTTCCAGAGCACCTTAGACGAGAAGTAGAAGTAATAGAGCCGGAAGGAAAACAAGACAACTGGGTGCGTATTGGCGAGGAAGTTACCGAAATTCTTGAACACAAACCTGGTGAGACTTATGTTCGCCAGATAGTACGCGTCAAGTACGCTATAAAGCCAACTGAAGCAGAAGAGAGTACCGATAATGGACAAGACGACGACGAAACCCCGGCCATCTGTATTGCTCCAATGCCACTTTTACCTTTGCCTCGAAGCAATGCCGGGCCCTCCATGCTGGCTGAGCTGATGATGAACAAATACTATTACCACCTGCCTTTTT
>NZ_AHZV01000323.1 GCF_000250735.1 Anaerophaga thermohalophila str. Valhall | reverse complement strand
CGCTAAGCCTTGTAAATGACACTTTCTGAACAGACACACATATTGTGAATTTTTTTTGCGAGTTTATGGACAAGCACTAATTGACCTGCATTTTATAACAAAAGTTTGAAGGAGTATTTTCACAAAGTAGATGCAAATTGATGTGAGATATAATTGTCGAACGAAAGACAAACATCAGTGGAAAAGTCAATGGCCCTTTTTATTATTTCTTTCCAGAAGTTTATATCTGAAATTGGTTTCTGCCCGGAAGCCAAACCGTATGCAAGCCCGGCATTAAAGTTATCTCCGGCTCCAATGGTACTGACGGGGTCAATTTTATCCGATTCCACATATAACCGTTCACCGTTTATCAATGCATGGACGCCTTCAGCATTTGCAGTAACTATGGCATGAGCCCCATTCAAACAGACCTTTTTCAGAGCGTCATTAATGCTGATATCTTTGTAAATGGTCTGAAAATCTTCATCACTTCCCCTGACCAGATGGGCCAATGCAAAATTCTCCTCTATAATAGGGCGGTATATTTTAATGCCATCCAGATGATTTTTTCTGAAATTTGGATCATAAATCAAGAATGCTCCCCGGGAGCGTGCTTTTTTAAGCAGAGACAACACCTGTGGACGCAATACAGGGTTTACGGCAAAAAAAGAACCGAAAAGTAAAATATCTCCTCTCCTGAACTCAGGCATCTCAATCTGGAATCTTACTTCGGGAAAATCCTTGTATACCTGATACGAGGCATTATTTTCTTTGTCTAGAAAAGCAAGGGCAACAGGTGTTTTCCCTGTGGAGAAACGGTGTAACCAATTGATTCCAACCCGGTTCTTCTTCAAAAAGGAGACCATGCTGTTGCCTACCTGATCGTTCCCGATTTCACTGATCAGCTCTACCTTGTGCCCTGCACGTGCCAATGACACCAATGCGTTAAAAGCCGTTCCGCCAGGCTGACTTGAGACAGGCTTACCATCCTTAAACACCACATCTAAAACCGTCTCTCCTAACCCAAAAATGCGCGACATCTTCTTTATTTTACCAGTTTAGAAATAGCTTTAAACTGTTCAGAGCCGGAATAACGGCAAAGTTCAAAAAGGATTGATTCGTAACTCGTCACTAATACGCCTTCCTGAACAAGGCGGGTTATGGCAATGCGCTTGTTCCCGGGGTTGCGGGAAGCTACGCAATCCTCTACCACTACAGGGCGAAAGCCCCTTTCTTTCAGATCGAGTGCTGTTTGAAGCAGGCAAATATGCGCTTCGATACCGGCAAGGATGATGTCCCGCTTTGAGGAGATTTCAATCTTCTCCATAATTCCGGGATCGTCACAACAACTGAAAGATGTTTTTTCGCTGTGCGGATAATCTTTTACAAGCCTGGCCAGCGAGGGGATGGTTTCTCCCAGTCCCTTTTTATATTGTTCGGTAACGATGACCGGAACATTCAGCAACTTGAAGCCATTCACCAATATCGAGATGTTCTGTTCCAATTGCTGAAAATCATGAATATGCGGAAACAATTTTTCCTGAACATCCACAACCATTGCCAAAGCATGTTCTTTTAATATTCTCATAACAATCCAAATCTTTTAAAAGCAGACAAATCAAGGTTTTCAAATCTTCCGAAAAAGTCGTAGAGCTCTTCTGCAATCTTCTGAACACCACCGCTCTCATTCGATTCAATATTGAGTGCCAAAACCGGGTCGTGTAGGGACAAACGCAGCAAGAACCATCCATCCTGTCCGGGCCCTGAGCACTTAACACGAACACCTTCATAATTTTCGGGAAGCAAATCCCAATTACTCTTATTTCCTGCCATAATGCCTACTTCAGAAATAATATCGGAACCGGCCTGAATATAATCGGGAAAATTTATCTTCAAACGAACCTCGCAGCTATCAACAGGATCAGGCAAATCTTTTATCAACTCATTCAGCCGCTTACCCTGCGAACGTAAATTGGCAAGGGTTATAATCATTTTTGTTGCCGTATAAGCACCATCATCAAGAAAATAATTCTCTTTAAAAGCGGCATGGCCGGATGTCTCTATGGCAAGCCAGGTCTCCTGCCCAATCCCGTTTAACCGTACTGCTTCATTTATGACATTTTTATAGCCCCGTTGATACCGATGGTGTTTACCACCCAGATGTTCATTGATAAACCAGGATAATCCGTCTGACGTTATCGAATCTGTAACTATGGTACTTCCGGGATGCTCCTTTAAAACAATGGCTGACATCAGGGCGATCAATGAATTACGGTTGACGGGCTTACCGGTATCATCAACAAAGCCTGTGCGGTCGACATCAGTATCGAAAATAACACCCAAATCGGCTTTTGATTCTTTGACCTTGTTCGAAAGAGAAACAATGGCTGTTGTATCTTCCGGATCAGAGGCATGATTGGGGAAATTACCGTCCGGTTCGAGAAACTGGGATTCAGAAACATCAGCTCCCAGGGGTTGAAGTACTTCGGTAGCAAAAAACCCACCACATCCGTTACCTGCATCAACAACGATTTTCAATCCTTTGAGAGGTTTGTCGTGAACTTCTGCATGTTTAACCCCCTTTTTAACAACTTCGGAAAGATACTGCGAATAAGTCTTCATAAAATCCTGGCGGATGATACTCCCTTTGCGCCTGACTTTATGAGGATTATTTTCGGCTAAATCCAAAATTTCGGTGATATCATCCTTATCAAGTCCGCCTTCGGAAGTAAAAAATTTCAGACCGTTACGGTTCTGGGGAGCATGACTCCCGGTAATCATTATTCCGGCATCGACGGGGTTTTCGCCAAGCTGTGTCGACATAAACATTGCAGGGGTGGATGCAAGTCCGAAATCCACAACATCGGCACCAGCCATTGTCAACCCGTTGCAAAGCGCCTCCGACAACTCTGCTCCGCTATGCCTGCAATCTCGACCCACCGAAATTCTCAGCTTGTCTTTCCCTGAAAAATATGTTTGCAACCAAATAACGAAAGCACGCCCGAGTTTTTCTACTACTTCAGGACCAAAATTCACCTGTTCTCCTTGCAGTCCTTTGCGGGCAATGCCACGAATATCTGATCCATTGTGTAACGCTTTAAAATTGAATTGTTGCATACCAGTTATTTATTTTTTTCAAGAACAGCAGCTTTTCGTGATTTGTCGCCAAGATAACCGCCATGGTGCCTCAACGCGTAATCGTGATTGGTAAATCCTATTCGCTTCATTAGTAAAACCACGAGTACATCACCTATAACCGTCATTGTTGTGGTTGAAGTAGTTGGCGTAAGTCCCAGTGCACAAACCTCGCGAGGGTTACCTGTAAAGATACAGGCTGTTGCAGCCTCTGCAAGTAAAGAATCCTTATTCCCGGTGATGACGACAAACGGGATATCGGGTCTCAAGCCTTTTGCCAGGTCAACGAGTTCAAGAATTTCTCTTGTTTTCCCTGAGTTAGAAATCAGCAGCATAACATCGTTTTCCTGAATTACTCCCAAATCGCCATGCTGGGCTTCGCTGGGATGCAAAAAAACGGACGGTGTCCCGGTACTGCTGAATGTAGTGGCCATATTATTGGCAATCTGACCTGCCTTACCCATCCCGCTGGTAATTAGTTTACCCTTTTTTTTATGGACATACTCGTGTATTAAATCAACGGCTTTCCCGAATTCTTCGGTAACCGGAATGGAAGCAACCGCTTTAGCTTCAGCTTCCAAAAGAGACTGAATTTCCTGTTTCTGCATTATTTTTTTTCTTAAAGTCATTGCAAAATAACAAAAAAAGACACAAAGACCTTAATATTACTCAAGGTATATAGATTTACGGGTTTTAGGTAAAACCTCTCCGACTATGGATGCCTGGGTATGAGTATTCACGGATCTCAGATCATTAAGAACATCCTGTACTTTATCCGGGGGAACGCACATCAACAATCCACCGGAAGTTTGAGCATCAGCAGCCAGCATTTTCAGATGAGGTTCCACGAGCTTTGCAACATGCAGATGTGGTTGCACATAACTAAGGTTCCTGAACGATGCGCCGGGAATACAGCCATCATTAGCAAGCTGGTCTGCCTGATCGATAATGGGTAAATCACGACTTTTAATTGACAGACTCACATTACCGGCTTCAGCCATTTTGAGGGCATGTCCTAACAATCCGAATCCGGTAATATCCGTTGCACAACGTACCCCGTGACGAACCATGACATCACGTCCAAAATTATTCAGAATTTTCATTTGTTCAATGCCATTACGGTAGGCATTTTCGCGAACCATGTTTAACCGTTGTGCCGCAACCAATACTCCTATTCCAAGCGGTTTGGTAAGTATCAAAACATCACCGGGCTTTGCTGCTGCATTCGTTATCAGCTTGTCGGGATGTACGGTACCAACAACTGCCAGCCCGTACTTGGGAGGGTGATCTTCAATGGTATGCCCGCCCATTATCAGACATCCGGCTTCCTTTACCTTACTTTGTCCTCCTGCTAATATTTTTTCGAAAACCGATATTGGCATCTGAGCTGATGAAAACATAAGCAAATTCAGAGCCAGCAAAGGCGTCCCCCCCATAGCATAAACATCACTCAGAGCGTTGGTGGCAGCAATTTCCCCAAACTCGAAAGGATCGGAACAAATTGGTGGGAAAAAATCTGTCGTGAAAATAAGTGCAGTCTCATCATTTAGTTTATATACTCCGGCATCATCATGAGTTTCGATATCAACCATAATATTCGGATGCTGCATCTGCGGGAGTTTAGACAAAATTCCTGCCAGTTCGGCAGGGGGCAATTTAGCCGAACAGCCACCATATTCAACGGTTTTAAGCAAATCTATATCCTGACTGTTCATAAAACCTCCATATTATATATTTCGAATTGAATGTTGTTTTCTTTTAGAACCACTGCACACTTTTCCGTGTTTTCTGCCTCCACCTCCAGGCACATACCACACTCCGATGAAATATGTTCCGGAACCGGAAGTACCCGGCAGTGGATACCGTTCTGACGACATAGTGTGTCCGCCTTCATGACCTTATGAACATTGGTAAATAATAGTATCGGCATTGGCGAAATGTTAAATATTAGATTAGAGATTAGAGGTTAGATAAAATCCCGTATAATCCGAGATGAGAAATTCGGGATACTTACTTCAGCACCTCCACAAGTGCGTCTCCCAGCTTGTCCAGATCATCATTGGTATGCCAGGGAGAGAAAGCAAAACGGGCAGACCCCATGGGAAATGTTGCAAGATGCTTATGTGCCTGTGGAGCACAGTGTAATCCCGAACGTATCTCAATTCCAAATTTGTCATAAATCCGCCGGGCAATGGCTGATGGAGGGTAAGCACTATGTACTATCGAAAACAGACCTCCCTGATGTTGAAAATCATCAGCAGCCAATACCCTGACGTTTTTTATCCGTCTGAGACGTTGAATCAATTCCTTGAATTTTTCTTTTTCCCATTTCTGTATGGGTTGATGATTTAAGGCGGCCAGCAATCCGGTTAAACCTACCGTGTTATGTGTTCCGGCTTCATATTTATCGGGAGAAAACCCCGGCATTTCAAAACTTTCGGAACAACTCCCTGTTCCGCCGAAAACAAAAGGGGACAACTTTTCCGGATGCCTCACAAAGAATCCACCTGTGCCGGTGGGCCCAAGAAGTCCCTTGTGTCCGGTAAAAGCAATAAAATCAACACCCCACTCATCCCCTTTAACGGACTCACTGCCAAGCGATTGCGTTACATCTACAACTAAGGGTATTTGTCCGATATATTGTCGAAGCTCATCCACTGGCTGCAAAACACCATTAACATTGCTTTGGTGATTAACAATTATCAGACTGGTTTTAGATGATATTACTTCCGGAACTTTTTCTGGAATAATCCGCCCGTCGGTTCCGGCCGGTAAAAATTTCCAGATAACATTATCTTTTTCTGAAAGCCTTAGCAAAGGACGCATTACGGCGTTATGTTCCAGGGGTGAAACCAATACTTCGCATCCGCGTAAATCCAAACCCGACATTATTGCATTCAAACCAACGGTTGCATTGGCAGTAAAGGCAATGTTACCTGATTCTGAAACTCCCAGCATTTCGCCAAGGGCATTTCGGCACTGCTCAACAATCATTGATGTGTGATAAACACGCCCGTAAGCAGCACGGCCATAGGTGCCTCCCTCCTTGCGGAGAAAATCATCCATAGCTTTACCGACTTCAACCGGCTTAGGCCAACTGGTGCTGGCATTATCAAAATATGTATTGGAAAAGGTTATCATCCTTTCTACAGGTAAACAACATGTCCGGCTTCTGCCAGTATATTGGCAATTTGGTACATATTGCTGATGCGACCAACTGCCACTTTCTCTTTTACTCTATAAAAGTCCACACAAGTGCCGCAAACAATTATGGTTACACCTTTGTCTTCCAGTTCACCCAAAGCAATAGCAGTGTCGGTATCTTTCAATGCCAAATTAATGCCTCCATTGTACATTACAATATGGGTAGGCAAATTATCCATGCCTTTGAGGGCATTAAAATATCCACGGATTAACAAACGTCCCAATTCTTCATCCCCTTCTCCCATCCGGCAGCTTCGGGCTACCACTACGTAATCGTCAGAAGGTTCAGAAACTCCGGGAACAGAACAATAAGCTTCCGGATTTTTTTCAGCTTTTTCGGATGATTCAGGTGGCTTTGTTGCCTCCACAAAATACTCTTCTCCTTTTTGTTCGGCCACAGGATTGGCTCCCAGGTCGGACAAAAAGCTCATCAGGTTTTGAAAAGATGTTTCATTATCAGAAATCACCAGAATTTTCTCGCCTTCCTCAACATCTCTCAAGCCGTTCTTCGCCATAATGAGAGGCTCAGGACAAAGTTTCCCTTTGGTATCTATTGTATGCATAACTCAATTCAGATTTTAATTTCACTGCCGAAGCATCCGGATTATCCTCATTCTCCTCAATGACCAATAAAGGCTTCTTTCTCCTCGCCAATGAATTGGCATAACCTTTATCGTAATACTGCAATGTGATATCCGCAACCTTTCGGTAGTTTCCACAATCGAGTGCTTCAAGAGCCTCTTTTGTACGCAATCCACCCAGTCGCTTTTGTATCTTTTTAACCGATTGTGCCAGTAACTCCTTGTCAAAACAGCCATATTCCTTTACAAGTCTGTCGAGTCGTTTTTCACGTTCCAATTCGAACATAACCAGGGGAGAATTCATCAATATTTCGAACAACATATCCGGAATAAAAACACGTCCGATGCTGTGACTTTCGCCTTCGACCCATATAATACGTTCCGGATCAAAGTGCCGAAGAACTTCATGTATATCATTCTCAAACTGTTCACTGGTAGGTTGCTTTTCCTGACCCAATGCCCCAAAAGCCGATCCTTTATGATTGGCAAGGCCTTCAAGATCGAGTACCTGTTCACCCTGCACAGCAAGCGCTTTTAAAACATCGGTTTTACCGCTCCCGGTTGGTCCGCCCAAAACAACAAAATTCCATTTCCATCGTTTGAGCATCTCTCTGAAGGAAGCTCTGTATGCTTTGTAACCTCCTTCCAACAGATAAGTGTCAATACCCACCGTCTCAAACAACCATGCCATACTGGCACTTCTCATTCCACCTCTCCAGCAATGAACAAGTAATTTTCCTTCAACGGAAAGTTCTAAGCCTTCTTTAGCCATTTTTGACATTCCCGGACCAATAAACTCCAAACCTTTAAGAATCGCCTGATTCCTGCCCTGTTTCTTATATATTGTCCCAACAACAGCTCTTTCTTCATCAGAAAAAAGAGGCAAATTCACCGCACCCGGGATATGTCCTTTTGCATATTCTGAAGGTGTACGAACATCTACAACCGGATATTTCTCAGAAGCACTTAAAAAATCGTATGGTGATAACGAATTTGCCATTAACAATAAAAATCACTTAAAGTGTAACATTCCAGGTATCGTCCATATGATTCTTCCAATCGCTGTATTTTTCTTCTCCACCACGAACTTTCCAGTCGGAGTCAATTGTAAGACGTGAACTTATGCCACCTCTTGGATTGCAAACCATAACAATGCGAATACGGTCGGGGTTGTATACCTCCATTAGATGATCATAAAAAATATTAATCAACCGCTCATAAGAAACAGTAATATTTCGCAATGCGTGAACATACATCTTGAGCGATTTAAGCTCAATAATTTTATCAGTAGGATAAAACGTGATGTATACATCTGCAAAATCGGGTTGATCCTTCACCCCCAAAAAAGTAAACTCGGGGATTTTTATCTTTATTTCATAAGCCTGCCGGGTTGGATTGGGAAGCGCTTTCAGAATACTCTTGTCGATGTCTTTGTAAGTCAATGTTTTTCCTGTCATTATCAGTTACTTTTTATTTTTTCATGCGGATGCAAAGTTAACAATTTAACCAGCTTTATTCATAAATATTCTATTGCGATGCTCAACTATCGGCAAAACACAAGCGTCTTCACCAAATTTAACTTGAAAACAGGTCACTATTTCCTGCTTTAAATTTGTCTGCGGTTGCTTGTATTATTTGAAATTTGAGCATTTCATGACGAAAACTTATGAACAATGCAGATTAAGAGAACCAAAAATTTTAGGCGAATGTAAGGTGTTTCACATATCTTTGCGGCCTGAAACCTGAAAAATATATTTGTGGGACGCTCAAGACGAAACAAACCATTGCTGGAAAGAGTGGTAATCAGCGACATAGCCGCCGAAGGGAAGGCTTTGGGAAAAGTAAACGACACAGTAGTTTTTGTACCCCTGGCCGCCCCCGGCGACGTGGTTGATGTACAGGTCACAAAAAAAGAAAAAGATATTACGAAGGAAGACCGGTACGATTCCATCATCTTTCCGATATCCGCACAGAACCTTTTTGCAGTCACTTCGGAACATGTGGCGGATGCAAATGGCAACACATTCCCTATAACGAACAGTTAAAGTTCAAACAACGCGAAGTATGGAACAATCTTAAGCGCATCGGCAAGGTTGAATTGCCCGAAATATCCCCCATCCTGCCGTCCCCGGAAGAACGTTTCTACCGCAATAAACTTGAGTTCACCTTCTCCAACAGACGCTGGTTATCGCCCGAAGAGATGGAATCCGATGAAATTATCAGCAACAAAAACGGACTTGGGTTCCATATCCCCGGAATGTTCGATAAGGTTATCGATATTGAAGATTGTCATCTTCAAGCCTCACCCTCAAACGAGGTAAGACTTGCCGTCCGAAGTTTTGCACTTAAAAATAACTGGCCGTTCTTCGATTTGAAAGCTCAGGAGGGTTTTTTGCGTACGCTTATCATCCGCACCAGTAGTACGGGAGAATCCATGGTTATTGTCGTTTTTTACCATGACGATAAAAATAAACGCGAACTGCTTTTCGAACATCTCATTAAAAAATTTCCGGATGTCACATCATGGATGTATGTGATCAATGAAAAAGCCAACGACACAATAACCGATCTGAAAGTTCATCTCTTCTCAGGAAGGGATCATATTTTTGAAGAAATGGAAGGACTGAAATTTAAAATTGGTCCAAAATCGTTTTACCAGACCAATTCTCTCCAGGCATACAATTTATACAAGGTCGTCCGCGGTTTTGCAGGACTTACCGGCAACGAAACTGTTTACGATCTTTACACAGGAACAGGAACCATAGCTAACTTTATAGCCCATAAAGCCAGGAAAGTTATTGGTATTGAATATATCCCCGAAGCCATTCAAAATGCAGAAGAAAATTCTGAATTAAACGGAATTTCAAACACCAGATTTCTGGCCGGCGACATGAAAGACCTGTTGACGCATGATCTGTTTGAAAAAGAAGGCTTCCCCGATGTTTTGATCACCGACCCTCCACGCGCCGGAATGCACGAAGATGTCGTCAGAACCATTTTGAATGCAGCCCCCGAAAAAGTTGTATATGTCAGTTGCAACTCTGCCACTCAGGCGCGCGATATTAACCTTCTGGATGCACGCTATAAAGTTAGCGCGCTGCAACCGGTAGATATGTTCCCTCATACCCATCATGTGGAGAATGTTGCTCTGCTGGAAAGAAAATAGAAAATACTTAACCTGCATTATTCATAAATGATCTATTTCGATGCCCAATTATCGGCAAAATACAAGCGTCCTCGAAAAATTTGATTTGAATAGTTCACTATTTCCTGCATCAATTTTTTCTGCGGTTTCTTGTGTTTTTGAATACTTGAACATCTCATGACGAAAATTTATGAAAAATGCAGGTTAAACTTTTAGACAAAGCGGGTGTTTTTAATAGAACGTTAGATTTTCAGATTTAAGATGTAAGAAAATCTATTTAGTGTTTGTCTATAAACTCGCAAAAAAATTTTACAATAAGTGTGTCTGTTCAGAAAGTGTCATTTACAAGGCTTGCGAAGTCCGAAAATACGCAGTTTACTCATCGTAAATGAGTAATTTTCGGACGAGCGTAACACAGTAAATGGCACTTTATGGACAGACACTATTTTATATCGATATACTGCATTTAAGCAAACAAAGTATTTTTATCACAAACATTTGGTTTGTAGCATATTGCAGAAGTTTAACGAACTATAGTATGAGTGCGGTATAACAAGCATATTTTTGTCAAAATCAAGGCGTTTTAAATTTTTGTACCGGAGTTAACCCGCTGTTAATGAGGATGCAAAAATTTAAAACAACACAGAGTTTGGCAACAAAGATGCTTTTTAGACCGGGCTCATAGTATTTTTATCAATAAAACAAATGATAGCAATAATTTCACCCGCAAAAAAAATGGACTTTAAAAAAAAGGTTCCGTTATCGAAGCATACATCCATCTTGTTTCCGGATGAGGCCAAAGAGCTGGCACTCCAACTCAAAAGCTACTCACCCCGTGCGCTGATGGAGCTAATGAATATCAGTCCAAACCTGGCAGAACTGAATGCCGGGCGGTTTCAAAAATGGCACTGGCCCTACGACGCACAGGAAGGACGGCAGGCGATATATGCGTTCAATGGAGAAGCATATAACGGACTTGATGCGTACTCGCTTTCTTCGGAAGAAATAGAAACGGCACAGGAAAAGTTACGAATGCTCTCCGGTCTCTACGGTTTGCTCAGGCCACTTGATCTGATCATGCCTTATCGTTTGGAGATGGGAACCAGCCTTCAAAACAAAAAAGGGAAAGACCTGTATCGTTTCTGGGGAGACAAAATCACCTCACAGCTCAATAAAGACTTAAAAAACGGTGGACATCACGTTTTGATTAACCTTGCCAGCCAGGAGTATTTCAAGGCCATTGATCCCGAAAAAATCGACACGCCCATAATAACTCCTGTTTTTAAGGAAAACAAAAACGGCAGCTACAAAGTTATTAGTATCTATGCTAAAAAGGCCAGAGGAATGATGGTAAGATTTATCATTCGAAACCGTCTTTCCGACCCTGAAGATTTAAAAGCATTTGATATGGATGGTTATCATTACAACAATGATTTGTCAAAAGGAAACGAAATGGTGTTTACCCGTCATTAGGGATGTACTGATTGATCCCGATGAAAAAACACATCAAATTTTAGTGACCTTTCCAATTTTTTTCATTAACTTTTGCAATAGTCAGTCGAAAGAAGCCTTAACGCAGAAGCGCAATGACGCAAAGTTTTTATTAAGCGGAGTGTCGCTATTGATAACTATTGCAATATACCAAATAACCAAAAAGTCATGAGTAACGAGCATTATATCGAACGATATGGAAACCTTCTGAAACAGGAGACTTTACGTACGCTTGAAGACAAAATCTGGCCGAATACCTTTGTGCTGGAAGCTCCGGAACCATTTCCGGGTTTCTATAATTATTACTCCGATCACCCTGTTGACAGCAAACCACTATACATCTATCTGGTACTAAAAAAATTGTACACGCTCGAGGATATTACGCGCGCCACACAGAACATTCAGAAATATTTCAAAACCGATTTTAATGCCACTCCCGGGGTTGTCCACATTTTCAACCGGAAGATTGATGTCATCCGGGTAAGACACCTGGACAATTTCTCTCAGATAATCGATTTGCAAAGAGGGTATATGGATGAAGGGATTGAATTCAAGAGCAAGCCCACCAGAAAAGTCGAAGGTCCGGCAATTATCAGGATTAAAAAATTCTTCATTCTCGAAGAAAAACAACAAGGTATATTCTTCGATATGGTGGAAAAAGATCATGGTTACTTTCTGATTCCCAAACAGATTGCCTGGAAGCATTTCGAAGATATTACCAGGCAGGTAAAGTTTAACTGGGACAGACCATTTTTCGACGCAGCCGTCGGACATTTCCATGTCAAATTCGGAATTCAGGATATGATCCGAATCTATTATCCCGAAATGAGCGAAGACTATCTCTTTGAAGTCAGAAAAAAATATCTTGAAAGAATAAAATAATTTGTGTGTGTCTATAAAGTAGGAAAAGTTTCCTACTTATCATGTCTGTTCAGAAAGTGCCGGTTGCAAGGCTTGCGAAGTCCGAAAATACGCAGTTTACTCATCGTAAATGAGTAATTTTCGGACGAGCGTAACACAGTAAATGGCACTTTATGGACAAACACATATAATTACAGAGCAAACATTAACAATTATATAATGCAGCAATACCCCCTTTTGCTGCATTTTTTTATAGTTTTGAAAGAAAAAATGCAACATTTCGGCGGATTTAAGAATGTGCTGTTTATACTTCTGTTAGCAGGCTTTACTTCCATATCGTGCCAGCAACGGGAAAAGCCACGTTTTTCGTCATCGGAAGTTATAGAGCTGGATAGTAGTATTGCTGCCTCTCCTCAGGTTGAGTCCTACATCTCACCTCTCCGCGATTCAGTTGAGGCAATTATGAACGAAATAATCGGGCAGACGAAAAAAGAAATGTTTCCCGAAAGACCAGGAACCGCTCTTTCAAATTTTATTGCCGACCTGATTCGCGATGCAGCAAAAAGAGAAATTCAGAGAATCAGCAAGGAAAATCTCCCGCTTATTTCTGTTATCAATATAAATGGACTTAGAGCCCCGTTACCAGAAGGAAACATTACTGTCGAAAATATTTACTCGTTGATGCCTTTTGAAAACAAAATGGTTATTCTAAAGTTATCGGGCGAACAAGTCACCCAATTGTTCAATCATATCGGAACTTCGGGTGGTGACGGCATAGCCGGCGCAACTTTCACTTTCAGAAATCAGCAGGTTCTGCACCCTGAAATTAACGGCAACCCCCTGAAAAACAAACAATTCTATTATGTGGCCACCTCAGACTATCTCGCCAGTGGTGGCGATCATTATACCATTTTCACCAAAGCTTCTGAAAAACATACATCGAAACATAAAATAAGAGACCTTATTATTTCACACATCCGGAAGCTGACAAATCAGGGCAGAATAATTAACCCAACGGATGAAAAAAGAGTTATTCTGGAATAACACGGTATAATAAGATGATTAGATGATTAGATGGTTAGATGATTAGAAATAAGTGGTTGGTCGTTACTATCTTATGCCTGATATTTTGGTTTTTTGGCAAAATTAGTGCTCTGCCCCCACCTGCGCGGGTTTAGTATTGTCAACAATCTATCAGCAATTAATAGCCGTAGAGCGGCGACGGAACGGTAGAATTATGCAAGAAGAAAAACAAAAAGCTGCGGAGCGGCGACAGATAATGTATAAATTTGTTTGGTTCTGACTTGTCCAGGTTAGAGGTTAGTTTTTAGTGATTAGTCAGTAGTGGAGATTTTCAGGCACTAACATACTCATGAAACTACCAAATGCATATAAATATCATATTTTTAAAAGCTTATGATTTTAGGTAGACAAAAGTAACCAAAAGGCAGAAGGCAGAAGAAAAAGGCAACCAAATGAGACATAATCGCAGACAATTCATAAAGACACTCATAGCCGGCGGGATGGCAGTAACCCTCCCAGTCCGATCTGTAGGCAGAAATAACAACCCCACTCTTACCATTTTACATACCAACGATGTACACAGCCATCTTGATCCCTTCCCCCCGGATCATCCGGAATTTCCCGACATGGGCGGGTTTGCCCGGCGGGCTGCCTTAATCGAACAATTGCGACAAAAACATCCGAATCTGATATTGGTTGATGCAGGAGATATATTTCAGGGAACACCCTATTTCAACTTTTTCGGTGGAGAACCCGAATTGAAACTGATGTCGGACATGAAATATGACGCCGCAACCATTGGCAATCATGAATTCGACAATGGCATTCCACACCTTGCCGAACAAATGAAACATGCCAAATTCCCCTTCATTTGTACCAATTACGATTTCAGTGACACCATTTTAAAAGGGAAAACACTTCCGTGGAAAATCATTGAGAAAGGTGAATTCAGAATCGGACTATTAGGTCTGGGAATAAATCCGGACGGACTGGTATCTCCCCCCAATTATGAAGGAATGAAATGGCTCAATCCGGTAAAAAAGGGAGAAGAAACAGCCCGCTTCCTTAAAAAAGAGAAGAAATGTAATCTTGTAGTGGCCCTCTCACACCTTGGATACGAGAGTGCTCCCGACAGGCCTGAATCGGATGTTAAAACGGCACGGCAAACTTCATCAATCGATATTATTATTGGCGGACATACCCACACATTTATGAAGAAGCCGGATATAATAAAAAACAAAGCCGGAAAAGATGTAGTCATCAACCAGATTGGATGGGCAGGCGTAATGATGGGTCAAATCACTGTTTCAATGACCCGGGAACAACCAACAATTTTGGCAACTCAGTACCTCATCAGATAAAAACAAAGGAGCACTGCGAAATGTAATGCCCCTTTTGTCTGAAAATTTTGTCTGAATATTTTGCCTGGTTATTCGATAGGCAACTGCCGCTTAAATGACTCGTCAAGAGAAATAATGGTCTCGGTTGAAGAAATTCCCGGGATATTCTGTAGACGGTCGTGTAAAATGCGTTTCAGGTGTTCATTGCTCTTGGCAAAAATTTTAATAAACATCGCATATTCCCCGGTTGTATAGTGACATTCTACAACCTCAGGAATTTCTTCGAGCATTTTAACCACTTTGTCGAACAAACTGGCCTTTTTTAAAAAAATCCCCATAAAAGCACAGGTATGATAACCAATTTTGCTGGGATTAATAATAAATTCAGACCCCTTAATTACACCCATATTCATCAACCGCTGAATACGTTGATGAATGGCGGCCCCTGACACCTTACATTCTCGAGCTACTTCAAGAAAGGGTATTCGCGCGTTTTGAGTTATCATCGACAAAATTTTTTTGTCGAGACTATCAATCTGTAAATTGCTCTCCATATCAAAAAATGACAAATGTTAGAATTTAAAAGTTTTCCTGCTCATTTAATAATGATTGTTGTCGAAATTAGAATTAATTATCCAATATTCCAACAAAATATGCATAAAAACAGGTGGTAATAATTTATAAACTTTCAATTTCACTTTTAATTTGAAAAACTTCCAACCAATTCTTTCAAATCATCGCCACTCGGGTTTTGAAAAACGCGAAGCTCAAACAGTGATACAATGGCAAGTATATGGTCGAAGATGTCGGCCTGAACACTTTCATATTTAGCCCACTCCTGCTCTCGGGAAAAAGCATACACCTGCACAGGAATACCTTTCTCATTGGGTTCCAAATGACGTATAATAAGCGTCATTTTCTCATTGATCCTGGGATGATTAGCTACGTAATTTTCCAGATATTTCCTGAAAACGCCCAGGTTGGTCATTCTTCTTCCGTTAACAGGAAGCGACTCATCAATATTATGTGTGCGGTTGTACTCTTCAATCTCCTTCTGCCGCTGATCAATGTAGTCCTTTAAATGATGTATTTTTCTGAACTTTTCGAGCATCTCGGGAGTGCAAAACTTTACACTACGAATATCAATGTGCACCGCCCGGGCAATTCTTCTTCCACCCGATTCTTCCATTCCCCGCCAATTAATAAAAGAGTTGGAAACCATTGCATAGGTAGGGATGGTGGAAATGGTTTTATCCCAGTTGCGTACTTTCACCGTATTAAGTGTTATTTCCATAACCGTACCGTCGGCATTATGACTCGGCATCGATATCCAGTCTCCCACTCTCACCATCCGGTTTGCCGAAAGCTGTACCCCCGCCACCAAACCAAGAATAGAATCTCTGAAAACCAACATCAATACAGCCGCCATAGCTCCCATTCCGGCAAGAATAGAAAGAACCTCTACATTAAAAACGATAGATACTGCAATAAGTGCTCCTACTATTATAGCAAGCAAATGAACTACCTGAAGATACCCCTTGATTGGTCTTTCATGCGCGAACGAAAAAGTGTTATAAATATCTTCAAAAGCATTGAGCAATGCTCTGAAGCTCATTATTATTACAACCGTTAAATAAAGCGAAACAACATCCTGAAAAATTTTCAACTTTTCAGGATGATGGCCCCAGAACCAGTCCGAAAGAACATATATGACAATTACAGGAGCCAGGTGGGACAAACGGTGAAAAACCTTTCGCTGTACCAGAAAGTCATCTAACTTCGACCTTGTTTTTCGCACCATTTTGATAACAGCAAAAAGGAAAAACCTTCTCGCTATAATAAACGCGAGATAGGATAATAACAGTATTATCAAGCCCGATACTAAGAATTCGATAACTCCAAGCCAATAATCAGAAAAATTCAGTGGCTCAACCTGATCAGAAAACCATCTTGAAAACCAACCTGATTGTGCACTTACTTTAAATGATTATATATCAATATCTTATAAAATGCATCTTGAAAACCAACCTGATTGTGCACTTACCTTATCCATTTTTATAAAATTCAAAAATTATACATATATTTATGAGTCCGGTCTGAAAGCATCTTTATTGCCAACTCATTTTTGAGAAAAACAAACAAATATACAAAACTGGTACGATCCGCTTTGGGATACGGGAGAATTAGATAACGTTTCTTACAATAAATATTTGACCACCGTGGGGTGCATATTCCAATGTCTGAAGGAAGCGGAGGCTGAAAGGCGCCTGTGCTTAAGGCAAATTTTATCAAAATAAAATGCGACGCCAGGAGTGTCGGATATTAATCATGCGGGTTTTTCCCAAAAAATCGAAACGAATTCCATTAGGCCTTAGAAATCAAATTATATACTAATGAGTGTCTGTCCATAAAGTGCCATTTACTGTGTTACGCTCGTCCGAAAATTACTCATTTACGATGAGTAAACTCCGTATTTTCGGACTTCGCAAGCCTTGTAAATGACACTTTCTGAACAGACACAGGATCAGACACAACTTTTGCGTAATTTATAGGCGGACACTAATGAATATAGAACACGGACAACACCGATGCTACAGGGCATCACAGCTAAAATCAGTGGAAATCCGACTAACCCGTGTAATCCGCATGCTATTAAAATATAACAGACTAAAGAAACGAGCATGGTAAAGATTGCTATCATAGATTGTTAGATTGTTAGATTGTTAGAGATGTAATAACGTATAACATTATAGCATCTAAACAACATTAACAACTCTAACAACTCTAACAGCCGTAACAACTTATCAGATATAAGATGAAATGAACACAGATAGGTTTACCACAACAAGAACATGTATAGATTGCAGTCCACTAACTTAAGTAAATGATATACAGATGAAAATTCGTTTTCGAATTCTTTTATTTCTCTTGTTATTTTTCTTTACTACGGGAATAAGCAGCATTGGGCAGAAACGACAACATTTCAACTATCGCCAAACGCTTAGAATTGATTTTGTGCTGTCAGGAGATTATGAGCAACAGCAATCGGCCATTGCAGCATATAAAAAACGACCTGGTTACAGTGGCGGCCAAAATCAAAACATTCCATCTTTCGACTATGGAACTTACAGGCTGATTCTTCTAAATCCTCAAACCGAAGATACCCTTTTTCTAAAAGGTTTTTGCACACTGTTTGAAGAATGGCGGACAACCGAACAGGCCAGGAAGGTGTCACGCGCTTTTGAACAAACCATTGAAGCGCCCTGGCCAATTTCAAAAGTCCGGATTTTGATTGAATACAGAAAAAAAGAAGGTCAATTTGTTACACTTATCAATGAATTGTTCTCTCCGGAAGAAACACCTCCCGTTACCCAGATAATTCCGGTCGAAAACCCGGCCGAGATAATACATGGGGTAAACGACCCCTACAAACAAGCCGATCTCCTTATCCTTGCCGAAGGATACACCAAAGCTGAAAAAGAAAACTTTTTGCACGATGCGAAAAATATAACCGAATACCTTTTCAGTATTGCACCCTATACGAGTTTAAAAGACAAAATAACTGTCAGAGCGTTGTATATACCCTCTCCACAGGCAGGAACCGATGATCCCGACAGAAATATCTGGAAGAAAACAGCCATGAACAGTTCGTTCAACACATTCGGTTCCGACCGCTACCTGGAGAGTTTCAGCACATGGACAATATTTGATTATGCCGCAGGCGTACCGCATGATCATATTATTGTGCTTGTAAATACTTCAAAATATGGTGGTGGCGGGGTATATAATCATTTCTCAATTGTGTCAGCCCGCCACCCATCATCACCCCAAGTGTTTGTGCACGAAACAGGTCACGGGCTGGCCGGGCTTGGCGATGAATATTTTTATAATGATTCACCGACCCCGGATTTTTTCGATAAAGAAAGTGAACCATGGGTACCAAACCTGACCACTCTGGTAAATTTTGACATTAAATGGAAACATTTGGTACCCGATACTGTTCCAATACCAACACCACCAACAAAAAAATATAAAAATGTCACCGGAGTTTTTGAAGGTGGCGGCTACTCGGCAAAAGGAATATACCGACCTGCACTCAACTGCAGGATGAAGTCGAACGAAGCCGAAGGATTTTGCGAAGTTTGCCGCTACTCAATAAAAAGAATTATTAATTTTTACATACAATAAAATCATAAATCAGTATGAATTATCTTGCCAACGAAAAGCGTTACGAAACAATGATCTACCGTCGTTGCGGAAAAAGCGGCATTAAACTGCCGGCCATATCGCTTGGCCTGTGGCACAATTTCGGCTCTGTGGATGTTTTTGAAAATGGTCGGAAAATTTTGCATCATGCATTCGATAACGGAATTACACATTTTGACCTGGCCAACAATTATGGTCCGGTTCCCGGCAGCGCGGAAGAAAATTTCGGGCGCATTTTAGCTACCGATTTTAAACCCTACCGCGACGAAATGATTATTTCTACAAAAGCCGGATATCTGATGTGGCCGGGCCCTTATGGCGAATGGGGTTCCAGAAAATATTTGCTGGCCAGCCTTGATCAGAGCCTTAAGCGTATGGGACTCGACTATGTGGATATTTTTTACTCCCACCGCCCCGACCCCGACACACCGCTCGAAGAAACAATGGGTGCGCTGGCTCAGGCTGTAAAACAAGGAAAAGCGCTATATGCCGGAATATCCAACTACAATGCCGAAATGACCCAAAAAGCCGAGAGCATTCTTCGTGATATGGGAATACCATTGCTGATCCATCAACCCCGATACAATATGCTTGACCGCTGGGTTGAAGAAGACGGCCTTCTGGATGTTCTTGGGAAAAGAGGCGTTGGTTCAATTGCATTTTCCCCGCTTGCCCAGGGATTATTGACCGATAAATACCTGAAAGAAATTCCTGCCAATTCAAGAATGGCCAACCCACATGGTTTTCTTAAACGAGAAGCATTAACACCCGAAATTCAGAAAAAACTGAACAAGCTTAATGATCTTGCATCCCAAAGAGGACAGTCTCTTGCCCAGATGGCTGTTGCCTGGTTGTTGAAAGACAACCGTATCACTTCAGTCCTGGTCGGAGCCAGCAGTGTAAACCAGTTAAGTAACAATCTGGAGGCACTTAAAAATCTCACTTTCTCCGATGAAGAACTCAACAAAATCGAACAAACATTGAAATAATACATTCTTCTGTCAATCATTTCTCCTTGCAGGATAAAGATTATTCATCAACTGCAAGGGGAGTTTTTGCATGCTCAAACGTTTCAAATAAACCTTAACAGATGCTATCTTTGCCAAAAACAGACAAAGTTTATGGCTAATATTCTCTCAGTTGAAAACGTCACTCACCACTGGGGCGACATCCGGCTTTTCAACAACCTCTCTTTTGGGCTCGACGAAGGTGACAAAGCCGCCCTGATCGCACGAAACGGAACAGGGAAAACCACACTTCTCAACATTTTGGCAGGAATATTACCTTCCGATGAAGGACAGGTTACTTTAAGAAAAGATATTTCACTCGGATATCTTGAACAGACACCGGGATATACTCCTGAACTAACAGTGCTGGAAACGCTTTTCTCATCCGACAATGAAACTGCCCGTGTTGTTAAGATGTATGAAAAGGCCGTTGCAGAGAATGACCACGCGTCACTTCAGGAATTACTGCCAAAAATGGAGCAACTTAATGCCTGGAGCTATGAAGAAAGAGCCAAGCAAATACTCTCACAGTTAAACATAAACCGGTTTGATCAACCCATGAAGCAACTTTCGGGAGGGCAAGTCAAACGTGTAGCCCTGGCAGCAGTTTTGATTACAGACCCCGATTTTCTGATACTTGACGAACCTACCAATCACCTTGATCTGGATATGATTGAATGGCTGGAAGATTACCTGAAACGAAGTCGCATGACTTTGCTGATGGTAACGCACGACCGCTATTTCCTTGACAGTGTGTGCAATGAAATTTTCGAGCTTCAGGACGAAACACTCTTTCAATACAAAGGTAATTATGCCTACTATCTGGAGAAAAGACAGGAGCGCATCCACCAGAAAAACCTGGAAGTGGAGAGGGCCCGTAACCTCCTCCGAAAAGAGCAGGATTGGATGAACCGGCAGCCTCAGGCAAGAGGAACAAAAGCAAAATACCGGATCGATGCTTTTCATGACCTAAAAAAGACGGCCTCCCAAAACACCCGGGAGCAAAGTATGGAAATTAATATCGGTTCGGTACGGCTGGGCCGGAAAGTTCTGAATTTACATCATGTAAGTAAAAGTTTCGACAATCTGAATCTTATTAAAGACTTTTCATACAAGTTTGTAAGAGGAGAAAAAGCCGGTATTATAGGAAAAAACGGAACCGGCAAATCAACCTTTCTCAACATATTGACAGGAGAACTTAAACCCGACAGTGGATATGTTGAACCCGGGGAAACACTCGTAACAGGCTATTATCGACAGGAAGGAATATCGCTGGATGAAAACAAACGGGTTTTGGAAGTTATCACCGATATTGCCGACCAGGTGAGACTTGGGAAAAATCATTCTATGTCTGCTTCCCAATTCTTACGTTATTTCATGTTCCCCAACGAAATGCATAATGTACTGGTACAAAAACTAAGCGGTGGCGAAAAAAAACGTCTCTACCTGATGACCATATTAATGAAAAACCCTAACTTCCTGATACTCGACGAACCAACCAACGATCTGGACATTCTTACCCTCAATGTCCTGGAAGATTACCTTCAGCAATTTGACGGTTGTGTCCTTGTGGTTTCGCACGACCGTTATTTCCTCGATAAGGTAACCGACCATCTGTTTATTTTTGAAGGAAGCGGAACCATAAAAGACTTTCCGGGAAACTATACAGATTACCACGAACAGAAAGCAAAGGAGCTTCAGGAAAAAAAATCCGCAACATCGGCCAAACAACAACCCAAAAAGCAAAAACCTGCCCGTTTGCCGAACAAGAACAAACTCACATTCAAGGAGAAAAAAGAAATGGAGAGCCTTGAACAACGAATTGAAGAACTGGAAAACCAAAAAAGAGAAATGGAAAACCAACTCAACTCGGGTTCATTATCAGGAGAAGAATTGATCCAAACATCTTCAACCCTTGGACAACTAATGAAAGAATTGGATAATTGTGAAATGCGCTGGCTGGAATTAAGCGAAAAGGAGTAAAATAAATATTCTTTCCGCTTGTCTCAAAACTTAGAAATTAGCATTTTTACAACGCCTTTTTTATCCATCAGTGAGATTTTTTGAGATTTTTTCAACAATCTGTTGTTTGGAATAGAATAAATATCTATTTTTGTCGTTATTAAAAAACAAAAAGCATTTCTTATCATGTTACAGTATGCCTGGTCATATTTCTTTTTTTCTTTTTTTATTTTTTTGGTTCATCAACCAGAAGGGGCAGGCTCATGCATAAATAAATCAGGAATTCGGAGTTACAAAATATGCGTCCCGCCCCTTCAGGCGGGATTTTTTTATCTGTACTATGAGTAAAAACAAGAGCATACAAATCGCTATTCAGGGTATCCCCGGAGCCAATCATGAAATAGCAGCCCGGGCCTATTTCAAAGACAAAGAAATCGAAGTTGTGCCCTGCCACACTTTTCAGGAAGTATTTGATGTCATGCATTCAAATCCAAAGATTCTTGGTATCATGGCTATCGAGAACACCCTGGTAGGCAGTTTACTTCCCAATTACACTATGTTAAGAGAATCGGGCTTTAATGTTCAGGGCGAGCATAAATTGAGGATAAAACATCATCTTATGGCTCTTCCCGGTCAAAACATTAACGACCTGAAAGAAGTCCACTCCCACCCAATGGCACTGGCGCAATGTGAAGAGTTTTTCAAAAAACATCCTCACATAAAACTTATCGAGAGTGAAGATACGGCTCTTAGCGCCAAAATCATATCGGACGAAAAACTAAAAGGAATAGGCGCTATTGCGTCATCACTTGCAGCCGAACTCTACAACCTCGAAATCATTGAAAGAAGCATTGAAACCAATAAGCACAATTATACCAGGTTCCTGATCATCGGGCAGGAAAATAAAGCTGTAAAAGCTGAATTACTGGAACAAAACAAAATCAATAAATCATCGCTCGTTTTCTCTCTGCCGCACGAAGAGGGAAGTCTGTCAAAAGTCCTTACCATTCTGGCCTTTTACAACATCAACCTCACTAAAATACAATCGCTTCCAATTGTTGGTATTGAATGGGAATACCTTTTTTATATTGATGTTATGTTTGATAACTATGAACGCTATTTACAATCTTTGGACGCCATTCGTCCTCTTTGCAAAAAGTTACGTGTTCTCGGCGAATACGAGGCCTGCACAACAACACAGACAACCAATGGAGAAACTCTTGAAAAGGAGAAAGTTCATAACGCTTTGACATCTATATAATTTTTCAGAGTTTAAACTAATAGACCGTTAGATTAATAGATTTAACCTGCATTATTCATAAATTATCTATTACGATGCTCAACTATCGGCAAAACACAAGCGTCCTCATCAAATTTGATTTGAAAATAGTTCACTATTTCCTGCATCAAATTTGTCTGCGGTTGCTTACGTTTTTTGATATTTGAACATCTCATGACGAAAACTTATGAATAAAGCAGGTTAAGATATAAGATGATTTGTATCCCATGGAAAATATGCATTTTATCAAAATAAACCAGTGGATATAACCAATTAATTGCAATGATTACACCAGCACAAAGAATCAGTCAGGTAAAGGAATACTATTTCTCGCTTAAGCTGAAAGAAATAGCAGAAATGCAAGCAAATGGGAAACCGGTCATCAATCTTGGCATTGGTAATCCAGACCAGCCGCCGGCTCCCGAAGTGTTGAAAACGCTAAACGAAGCAGCAGTCCGTCCCGACACCCATGGATATCAGGGATACGTGGGAATACCTGAATTAAGAAAAAGTTTTTCCAACTGGTACAAACGTTTCTATAAGGTCAGTCTCGACCCTGAAAATGAAATTTTACCGCTGATGGGTTCAAAAGAGGGAATTATGCACATTTCCATGGCTTTTCTTAATCCAGGGGATGAAGCGCTTGTTCCAAATCCCGGTTATCCGACCTATGGCGCCGTGACAGAAATTGTAGGCGCCAAAAAGCGTTTCTACGATCTGATTGAAGAAAGAAACTGGCAGCCCGATCTGGAAGCCCTCGAAAAAGAAGACTTATCAAATGTTAAACTTATGTGGGTCAACTATCCCAACATGCCCACAGGTGCCAAAGCCAGTCGTTCATTTTTCGAAAAACTGATAGCTTTTGGGAAGCGTAACAATATTTTGATTTGCAACGATAATCCCTATAGTTTCATTCTTAATGCCGAACCTCAAAGCATACTTTCAGTTCCAGGGGCTAAAGATGTTGCTATAGAATTAAATTCTTTGAGCAAGTCGCATAACATGGCCGGCTGGCGAGTCGGTATGGCAGCATCGAATGCCGCGTTCATTAAGTATGTGTTGCGCATCAAAAGTAATATGGATTCAGGTATGTTTCGACCGGTACAGGAAGCCGCAGCCAAAGCTTTGTCGCTTGAAAGAGAATGGTATGAAGAAGTAAACAATGTGTACCGAAGTCGCAAAAAACTTGTCCTGGAGATTATGAAAGCACTAAAATGCTCCTGGAATGAAGAGCAGGCAGGGATGTTCATCTGGGCAAAAATTCCTGATGAATTTTCTTCCAGCAAGGAGCTTTCCGACAAAATCCTTTATGAAGCCAATGTATTCATAACACCGGGATTTATTTTCGGTAGCCGGGGCGAGAGATACATACGAATATCTCTCTGTACACCCGAAGAAAAATTGAAAGAATCACTCAACAGAATAAAAAACATCATAACCAATTAACCATGTACAATCTGAATATTCAACCAATTACACTTCCGGGACTGGAACTGAAACGTCCCATTATTATTTCGGGGCCCTGCAGCGCCGAAACCGAGGAACAAACTCTTTCGACAGCAAAAGAACTGGCAGCTCGGGGGATCAGGATATTTCGGGCCGGCATCTGGAAACCGCGAACACGACCGGGCGCTTTCGAAGGCGTTGGAACGGTTGGTCTTCCCTGGCTAAAACGTGTGAAAGAAGAAACCGGAATGTTTATTTGCGTCGAAGTTGCCACGGCGCATCATGTTTACGAAGCTGTAAAATATGGCATCGATATGGTTTGGATTGGCGCCCGCACATCGGCAAATCCTTTTGCAGTTCAGGAAATTGCCGATGCCATAAAAGGATTGGATATACCGGTACTGGTCAAAAATCCGGTAAATCCCGATCTTGAACTTTGGATTGGCGCCATCGAACGTATCAACCGTGCCGGTATCACGCAAATCGCTGCCATCCATCGTGGTTTTAGTTCTTACGACCAGTCAGAATTCAGAAATCATCCGCAATGGCAGATCCCAATTGAGTTGAGACGCCGAATACCGGAATTACCAATTATCACCGACCCAAGCCATATCGCCGGTAACCGTGAACTGCTTGCTGACCTCTCGCAGGAAGCGATGGACCTGAACTTCGACGGCCTCATCATAGAATCGCATATCTGCCCCGATAAGGCATGGAGCGATGCTAAACAGCAAATTACCCCGGAACGTTTAAAAGGAATCGTGGACAACCTTGTACTTCGACGACCCAAGATAGGCGAAGACACACCACGTGTTACTCTGGACGAATTAAGAAAACGGATCGACAAACTCGATGACCAGTTGCTGGACCTTCTGAAAGAAAGAATGAAAATATCGGAAGCCATCGGAAAATACAAGTTCGAGAATAACATAACCATTCTTCAGACACGCCGCTACGACGAGATTATGAATAACCGAAGAGACCGGGGCGCTCAGCGTGGTTTGGATGAAGAATTTATTACCCGTATTTTTGAGTCCATTCACGAAGAATCGATCAGCCGGCAAAACGAGATTATGAACAAGGCTTTATCGAAAAAACAAAAACCTCAGGAATGAAGATATGTATCCTTGGCGCAGGAAAAATGGGAACCTGGCTAACAGATGCCCTCTGTTTACAACACGAAGTAGCTATATACGATCCCGACATGGAACGCCTGCGATTTGTATTTAATACCCAAAGGCTGACTAAACCGGAAGAAATAACTGAATTTGCACCGGAACTTTTAATCAACGCGGCAAATCTGAAATATACCATCCCGGCCTTTGAGTCGGTGATGGGCTTTTTGCCCGAGAATTGCATAATATCTGACATTGCATCGGTAAAAACCGGATTGAAAGAGTTCTATGAAAAATCAGGCCGCCGGTTTGTCTCCACACACCCTATGTTTGGCCCCACATTCGGCAACCTGAAAGAATTAAGACAACACCACGCTATTATTATCAAAGAATCGGACCACATGGGAAAGGCCTTTTTCAAAGACTTCTTCGGTTCGCTGGGGCTCAATCTGCACGAATACAGTTTCGAAGAACACGATAAGACCATTGCTTATTCTCTTTCTGTGCCTTTCTCTTCCACGCTTGTATTTGCAGCATGCATGAAAAAGCAGGACGCACCCGGTACAACCTTCCGGAAACATCATGATATTGCAAAAGGCCTTCTGTCAGAAGACGACTATCTGCTTACTGAAATACTGATGAATCCTTTTACCGTGGGACAGGTAGAAAAAATTCGCCAGGAATTGAAGCACCTCATCGGACTAATAAAAGACAAAGATACCGAAGGACTTCAGGCTTTTCTTAAAAAAGTACGGGAAAACATTAAGGAATAAAATTTCAATGTGTAGCCAATCTGTGAGCAAAAACAAAGTATTGCTCGGTATGAGTGGTGGACTGGACAGCACCATGGCTGCCCTGTTTCTAAAAGAAGCAGGCTATTCTGTGATTGGACTGACACTAAAAACCTGGCACCGGAACCCCGGAATAATGGAACAAAGCGTAGCTAAGGCGAAGGAGATGGCTGAAAAACTCGCCATAGAGCATCATGTTCTGGACCTGCAAAAATCTTTTAAAAAAGAGGTCGTTGACTATTTTTGTCGTGAATACATGACCGGCAGAACGCCAAATCCCTGCAACCGATGTAATCCTGTTATCAAATGGCCGGCACTGCTGCAAAAAGCAGACGAATCAGGATGCCGGCATATTGCAACCGGTCACTATGTCCAAAAACAATTTTTAAACAACCGCTGGTATATAAAAAAAGGAGCCGATCCTTCAAAAGACCAATCCTACTTCCTGTGGAATCTCGACCAGAACATATTGAAGCGTGCCCTGTTTCCACTTGGGCAATTATCGAAAGAAAAAGTAAGGGAACTGGCATTAAATACCGGATTTAAGGAAGCTGCCCGTCTAAAGGAAAGCATGGGAGTCTGTTTCCTCGACGGCACCGATTATCGGGATTTCATAGTTGAACAGAACGGGCTTTCTTCTCTCAGGCCTGGAAACATAGTCGACGAAACGGGTAAAATCCTGGGCAAACACAGGGGACTTGCCTTCTTTACCATAGGCCAGAAAAAAGGGCTGGGACTCCCCGGCAACAAATATTTTGTTGTGCGTTTAGATGATGCAAACAACCAGGTGGTCGTTTCAAAATCAGCATCTTTAAAAACAAGTAAGATTTATCTTTCAAGCTATTACCTTTCATATCCTCCATCCGCGAAAGAGGAACACAAAGTTGATATTCGTATACGCGGAATCGATTCGGTTCCAACCATTCCCGGAACCTTGAAAATCATTCAAACGAAAGGATTGGAAGTTAATTTTGATCACCCGGCATGGGGAATCACGCCCGGTCAAAGTATTGTTTTCTATCTGAATGATGTTGTTATTGGTGGTGGTATTATTTAGTGTCTGTCCATAAAGTGCCATTTACTGTGTTATGCTCGTCCGAAAATTACTCATTTACGATGAGTAAACTCCGTATTTTCGGACTTCGCAAGCCTTGTAAATGACACTTTCTGAACAGACACACATATTGAGAAAATTTTTGCGAGTTTATGGACAAGCACTATTTAGTAAAACCGAGCTGGTCAGTATAGACAAATTGTTATTGAGTCCGGTCTAAAAAGCATCTTTTATTGCCAAACTCTTTGTTGTTTTAAATCATTGCATCGTCATTAACAACAGGTTAACTCCGGCACAAAAATTTAAAACGCCTTGATTTTGACAAAAATATACTTTTTATACCGCCCTCATTATTCCCTCTCTTTGACAGAATTCAGCACTTTAATTTCAAGAATATTTTTGGTATTTGAGGTAACCTTAAAACGATCGTCTATTCTTTGACCAATCACCCATACAATATCATCCCCTGAAAGTAAAAGCCAGGTTCTTTCTTTCTCAACCAGCGATAATTTCTCATCCACAAAAAAATCGCTTAACTTTTTAAAAGTTTCCATACCCAATGGACGAAATTGGTCCCCTTTATGCCAGTGTCTTATTACAAGCGGAAAGTCGATATGATCGGCATCTAAATGAACGCAATCAGGGAGACGTGATATTCTAAAATCATTCTTTCTTTCAAACTGTCTGATTTTTAAATGCACTGGAGAAAGGATTTCTTTTTCTTCGCTGTCAATGTAAAAAAGTTCGTCCTTAAATTCCCTGATTGGCACAACAACCAGGTTAAACCGGTCTCTAACCAGACGGTAATTCGCGGAAAAGAATTGTTTCCCCGGAATGGCTTCAAAACTATCTATTATTTCGGATACGGTTTGACTGTTAAAACCATAAGGCCGCAAGAGTTCAAAAAGGATGGTACTTCTTTGCGGGTGTTTTTCTATCAACCGGATAGGAATCATCATTTGGTCTCCTTCTTCGGCAACAATTTCTTTCCGAACAGAAATAACTTCCTTCTCAACGATTTGCCAGGCTTCTTCCAGGTTTCGGAAATTATGCATCATCGTGTTAAAAAAAGAAGGATTAAGCATATTCATTACCGGTAAAACATTGTGCCGGATATTATTCCGTTGAAAGGCCGTATCGGTGTTTGAAGAATCTGTCCGGAAATGGATCCCCTGTTCATAACAATATTGCTCTATTTCCTGCCGGCGCAATGCAAGCATAGGTCTGATCAGTTGTCCTTTCCTGAATTGCATTCCCTTCAATCCACGCAGTCCTGTACCTCTGGCAAGATTGAGAAAAAAAGTTTCAATCATATCATCCCCATGATGCCCGGTAGCCAGCCAATAAAGATTCTTCTTGTCCATCAATTCCCAAAACCAACTGTATCGAAGTTCGCGGGCTGCCATTTCAATGGAGACTCCCCTTTTCACGGCTTCTTCTTTTGCATAGAAATGCCGGACATGAAGCGGAATATCCCGGCCGAGACAATAATTAACCACAAACTTTTCATCGTCATCCGACTCTTCACCCCGAAGATGAAAATTACAATGGGCCGCCAGGCATGAATAGCCTAATTCCATAAAAACGTTCAATAATGCCATTGAGTCGGGCCCGCCGCTCAAAGCCACCAAAACAGGATGCTCTTTTCTGACACCATATCTGGCAAGCACTTTTTGTACCTCCTGTTTAACCATACCTGAGCTTCCTCTTATTAAAGATAGTCTTTAAAACTTCGGCTTTTAAAAGACATTCGTTGTACTCCTCTGCCGGGATGCAGGAATCTGTAATGGCACTACCCACTGAATAAGAAAGATATCGGTTTGTCCGATTGTACAGAAAACTCCGAATAACGACATTAAAATCGAAATCAAGCTCAGGTGTAATATATCCTACTGTGCCTGAATAAAGGCCCCTCGCACTCTTTTCATATCTGTCAATAAGCTGCAAGGCTTTAATTTTCGGAGCACCGGTCATTGACCCCATAGGGAAACTGTATCGCAAAGGATCAATCCAATGAGCGTCGTTATGCATCTGCGAAGAGACCGTTGATATCATCTGATAAACACCCGGGAAGGGGAATATACTGCATAAATCATCAACACTGACAGTTCCCCGGGCAGCAGAACGTGAAAGGTCGTTACGTACCAGGTCGGTAATCATGATGTTTTCCGCCCTTTCTTTTTCAGACCCGGACAGCATTTTCATCGCCCTTATATCGTCTGTTCTGTCAAAAGTTCTCCTGGCAGTTCCTTTCATTGGTTGGGAAATAATTTTTGCCCCTCTTTTTCTTAGATAACGCTCCGGTGATGCTCCAATCAGGAATGAACTGTTATCCCTGAGCAAAACCGAGAAAGGCATGGGCGACACAACTGTCAATTCTTCAAAAAGAGAAGATGGTTGAATATCTATACCTTCAGAATAAAATTCCATACAGTAATTCACCTCATAAATATCCCCCCTTTTTATATGATTCTTCAACTTTCTGACCGTGTCCAGATAACGGGAACGAGACACACGTGACTGGAATTCAATACCGGGAAGTTCTGTTTCTTCTGAAAATAAGTTCTTTATCCGGTCTATGAAAGCCTGACTGGTATCCTTTGTATCTCTGGTACTATCGTATCCAATGTGCCAGGTTTCGCCATTTTTTCGGATCAAATAACGGGGCCGGAAAAAACTAAACAGACGAAAACCAGTATTATTCTTTTTTGAAGTAGTCAGAAATGGCTCCAGTTGGTTTTTAAAATCAAAGGAGAAGTAACCTAAAAACCAATCATTGGAATCTGACACAACTCTATCCAGGCGGGAAATATTATCATTAACAACCTCTAATGCATCAAACCCCGCCAAAAGATCAAATTCTGTGTATTGCTGGGCATGTCCGTTATAATAAGGGTACTTATCGGTCAGTACCACAGCATACCTGAATTCATCGACCACCCGGTAGAGTTTTTGCTCAAACACCTTAGCTTGTGAGCCGGCAGAAAATGATATCCATTTACGCATGGCTGCAAAATTAACCGTAAAATTCTCATTTACAAAAAAAGGCCATCCTCTGAAAAGGATGACCTACCTAAAAAGCTATGGTCAAAGAGTTGTTTTTATTTTTTACTAAGATAGCTGGCAATCCCTTCCTGAGTTGCCTGCAATGCTTCTTCTCCTTTGTGCCAGTTAGCCGGGCAAACTTCGCCATTTTCTTCGAAATACTGCAATGCATCAACCATTCGCAATACCTCATCAACGCTACGCCCCAAAGGCATATCGTTTACCACCTGGTGCCGCACAATTCCTTCTTTATCAATAAGGAAAAGTCCGCGATAAGCCTGAGGGACACCCTTAAAGACGGCGTTTCCATTCTCATCGTATGTATATTCACCGGCGAGCACGTCGTAGTTTTTTGAAATTGTCAATCCGCTATCGGCTACCAACGGAAATTTAACACCTTTAATACCGCCTTCTTTCTTCTCTGTTTGAAGCCATTTCCAGTGACTAAACTGTTGATCGGTACTGGCCCCGACCACCGCCACATTCCTCTTTTCAAACTCTTCAATCTTATCTTGCATGGCCACAATTTCTGTGGGGCAAACAAAAGTAAAATCAGCGGGATAAAAGAAAAATACCACATACTTCTTCCCTTCATACTGTTTCAAGGAGAAGTTTTCAACAATTTCGCCACCGTTAACCACTGCGGGCGCATGAAATTCCGGTGCTTTTTTACCTACTAATACAGACATAATTTTAATTTTTTTTTGGTTATACTTTCTATTCATGAGTCCACTCCTAAAAATCTCTTTTTGCCAATCTCATTGTTGCAGGAAATTTTTAAATCCTTATTAACAATCAGTTAACTCCGATTCAAAAACCCCGGGTGTGTAATACACAGCAATTTGAAAGCGAAAAATTCTATACAGATTTATTACACACCCTAAACGCCTCGAACCTGACAAAATAGCTCTTTTAGGAACAGACGCATTCATTAATAATCTCTATTGCAAATTTACAAAGGAGAATTTCATCCACAATTATTTTAGTACCTTTTTACCTTTTAAATTATCTATCTCTATAGATTAAATCTATATTGCAACCGGTAATTGATATTTTGATTTACTGCTCAGAAAGACAGGAGTGGTTCGATAGTGGTCAGCTGATTGTGACCTCGCAATTTATCTAAAGTACAAACAGGCCGGCAGATGTCATCGTTTACCGAGTTCAATAACCTCGAGATTTTTAACTTCCCCGACATCAATAACAAAACGAACGGCCGTACGAATATGATGCAGTCCGGACTTACCGGCAGCACCGGGATTTATATGTAGTAATCCAAGTTTTTTATCATTCATTACCTTTAGAATATGGCTATGACCTGAAATAAAAAGACCGGGAGGATTCTTTATCAATTCATGTTTGACTTTTGGTGAATATTTTCCAGGATAACCACCAATATGCGTCATCCAAACGCTGAGTCCTTCACATTCGAACCTTTGGTGTTCCGGTATCTGCATCCTGATGTCCCAATCGTCAATATTACCAAAAACGGCCCTGCATATCTTAAATGATTCAAGGTCGGAAAGAATATTTCCCGAACCTATGTCACCTGCATGCCATACTTCATCAATGTCATTAAAAAGTTCAAACAGTCTGGGATCTAAATAGCCGTGGGTGTCTGACAAAAGACCTATTTTTCTCATGATATCACTCCTGAACCCGTTAATTCATCGCCTTCATACCATGCAGCAAACTGCCCCGAGGTTATTCCTCTCTGAGGCTCATCAAAAACAATAAACAATCCGCTCGCTCGCTGATGCAACACACCATTCTGAAGCGGCTGACGATACCGAATACGCACCTTTAGCCGTCTGGACTCCCCTGTTTCAAGGGCCAGATCGGGCCGGATCCAATGTACTTCGTTATTATTAATCTTCAGAACACGTCTGAACAAACCGGTGTGTTCTTTTCCCATGCCAACAAACACCTGATTGAAATCAACATCAATGCCTATGACAAACAAGGGTTCGGGAAAACCGCCAATATCAAGTCCTTTTCGCTGCCCGATGGTATAAAAGTGTGCGCCATTATGTTCTCCGATTTTTTCTCCGTATTTCGGATGAAAGTGATAGGGTTTTGCCAGGTCTTCTAATATTTCGTCCGAAGGCTCATTGTCCGCCATACGCCATTGCCTGTCAAAAACTTCACTTTCGGGTGGAATTAAAAAGACTTTACCTTTCTTTGCCTCAAGTTTTTGCTGTAAAAAAACCGGAAGATCAACTTTACCAACAAAACAGATACCCTGAGAATCCTTTTTGTGAGCAGTTATCAGCTTCAGCTCTCCGGCGATTTTCCTCACTTCGGGTTTTACCATATCACCGATGGGAAATAATGCGTTGGCGAGTTGCGGCTGCGACAACTGACAAAGAAAATAACTCTGATCCTTATTGCTGTCGGCTCCTGCAAGTAGCCGGTAAATTTTGCCAGAGGCTGTTTTTATTGTTTCTTTACGGCAATAATGACCGGTTGCAACAAAATCGGCACCCAGTTCAAAAGCCTTCTCCATAAAAACATCAAATTTTATTTCCCTGTTGCAGAGTACATCGGGATTGGGTGTTCTTCCCTTTTCGTATTCCGAAAACATGTAATCAACGACACGTGCACGATACTCAGCACTCAGATCGACAAAATGAAAAGGAATACCTAACTTTCTTGCAACAGCTTCAGCATCATATTTATCATCGAGCCATGGGCAATCAGCTTCCAGCACACCGGTTGTATCATGCCAGTTTTTCATAAAAAGACCAATGACTTCGTATCCCTGGTCAACCAGAACCCGTGCTGCAACACTTGAGTCAACACCCCCTGAAAGTCCGACTACCACACGTTTTTTTTGAGCTGCCATCTATACAAATTTTGCCTGCAAAGTTAAGGTTTTTACACAAAACAATTATAATTTAGTGTCTGTTCAGAAAGTGCCAGTTGCAAGGCTTGCGAAGTCCGAAAATACGGAGTTTACTCATCGTAAATGAGTAATTTTCGGA
>NZ_AHZV01000324.1 GCF_000250735.1 Anaerophaga thermohalophila str. Valhall | reverse complement strand
CGAGCGTAACGCAGCAAATGGTACTTTATGGACAGACACTAATTAGGTCAATAAAGTAAATTACAACAGTCCGTTAAATTTTTGCAATACGTTGCAAACCAATTGCTTGCGATTAACAGGTTGTACTTGTTAAAATGCAGTATATCAAGATTATATGAAACGAGCATGGCAAGGGTTCCCACAACAAAAATATGTATAAATGCTTGCATGCGAGTTCCATCAGACCAATAACTTAGGCATAATTTATACTGATGAATCATCTTATATCTTATATCTAAAAATCTAACAATCTATTAAAATTATATACTAATGAAAAATACAGTTCTATCCCTCTTTTTGCTACTTGCGCAATTTACTATTGCTCAAAGCCCGGTTAAGCCGGCATCAACAGGATTTGACATTTTTAGCCCCGGAATTTCTCACGGCAAAACCGACACCATCACCTACCCGTCAAAAACTGTCGGAAATGAACGAAAAGCCCTTATTTACATACCTCCGGGCTTCGATAAAGGCAAGAAGTATCCCGTTCTCTACCTGTTGCATGGCATCGGCGGCGATGAATTTGCATGGACGAAAAACGGAAATGCAGGCATCATTCTGGATAACCTGTATGCACAGGATAAATTAGAACCTATGATTGTGGTCATGCCCAATGGGCGGGCCATGAAAAACGACCGTGCCGAAGGCAATATCTTCAGCCCTGAAAGAGTAGAAGCATTTGCTACATTTGAAAAAGACCTGATTAACGATTTGATTCCTTTCGTTGAAAAGAATTACCCTGTAAAAAAAGACCGTGACCACAGGGCCATAGCCGGTCTTTCTATGGGGGGTGGCCAGTCCCTTAATTTCGGACTGGGCAATCTCGACAAATTTGCCTGGGTCGGTGGTTTTTCTTCTGCCCCAAACACAAAAAAACCAACCGAACTGGTTCCTGAACCAAAAAAATTGAAAAATGAACTTAATCTTTTATGGTTGTCTTGCGGCGATAAAGACAACCTGCTCCAAATAAGCAGGAATGTTCATGATCATCTGAATCAATCGGATGTTCCTCATATTTTCTATGTCGATCACGGCTACCACGATTTTAACGTGTGGAAAAACAGTTTGTATATGTTTTCCCAGCTTCTTTTCAAGCCGGTGAACGAAGCACATTTCGATGACATAAGCAATGTTGGACGACCAGCCGAAACAAATGTTCGGTCAGCAGAATATCCAAAAATTCATCCCGACGGAACAGCCACTTTCCAAATAAAAGCACCTGACGCAGAAAAAATCCAGTTGGATCTGGGACAAAAATATGACATGAATAAAACCGAAGAAGGCATCTGGCAGGTTACCACCGACTCGCTTGTTGAAGGTTTTCACTACTACTCCCTGATCATTGACGGAGTGGCCGTGGCCGATCCTGCCAGCGAAACTTTCTACGGCATGGGACGAATGGCCAGCGGTATTGAAGTGCCATTCAGTGGAGATGATTACTACACCATCAAACATGTCCCCCACGGTGACATCCGAATTAAACGCTACTATTCAGAAATTACCAATAGCTGGAGACAGTTTTATATCTACACTCCTCCCGGGTACGATGATTCCGAACAGGAATATCCGGTTTTGTACCTCCTGCATGGCGGTGGAGAAGACCAGCGCGGATGGGCCACACAGGGAAAAACAGACCTGATTCTTGACAACCTTATTGCAGAAAAAAAAGCAAAACCCATGATCATTGTGATGATGGATGGCAACATCCCGGCGCCCACTTTCGGTGAAGCGATGCTGTCCATTTTTGAAAAAGAACTCACAGAAGCGGTTATTCCGTTTGTAGAAAGTAACTACAGAACAAAATCCGGTGCTGAAAACCGGGCGCTTGCCGGTCTATCAATGGGAGGAATACAAACCCTTTATGCCGGAATTTACAACACGGAAATTTTTTCCAGCCTTGGGATTTTCAGCTCAGGATGGATAATAGGCCCACATAACGATATTGCCAATGCACAATACAAATTCATGGGTGAAAATAGGGATAAAATTAACAGCAACCTGGATCATCTGTGGATTTCAATGGGAGGTAAAGAGGACATTGCCTGGAAAAACTGCCAGGTGATGATGTCCAAATTCGACGAGCTAAACATTGATTACACCTACACCGAGTATCCCGGCGGGCACACCTGGCCGGTTTGGCGAAATAACTTGTACAATTTCGCCCAGATCCTCTTTAAATAAACAACGATCAAAATAATATAACACATTAACAACAAACTAAACACACAAAAATGACTCTCAACAATAATAATCTACGCATAACGCTATTGCTACTAATATTCTCTGCCTGTAGCATTTTTTCATTTGGACAAAAATTACAACTCAACGAAAAAGAGTATTTTGAAACAACCGGATTAAATGTTCTGGTTTTCAACAACGAATACAATGGAATGTTCTTCGATGAAAAACAGCCGGTATTGAACTCATCCATCATGGTGTCAGAACTTCAACAGGAGGTGCTGTCAGACTTCAAAACACCCCTGAACAGTGGGATTTAATCCCTACGTTGGTAGAAAAAACAGTCGATAAAGACAACAAAAGCATAAAATTCACATTACGGTATGAGGCTTATGATTTTGATTCAAAAATCACAGTAACTCCGAAAGGCAATGGTTTTCAGATAGCCATATCGCTGGACAAACCACTTCCGGAGGAATTAGAAGGTAAAGCGGGTTTTAACCTAGAATTTTTGCCTTCAGCATACTTCGAAAAAAGCTACCTTGCAGATGGGAAACCGGCAAATTTTCCGCTATACCCGTCAGGTAATACAACCATTAAACCACTAAAAAACAAGATTCCCCAGTATGCAGGACACAGCACTTTTGACGATCGCGGCCTTAAAGAATACATCGAACCCAAACCATTGGCCAAAGGAAACACCCTGGTTTTGGCTCCTGAAGATCCCGAAAGATATATAAGGATTGAATCGGACTCGGAAATAATGCTTTTTGATGGTCGAAATCTTGCACAAAACGGGTGGTTTATTACCCGAAGCATATTGCCCGCCAACCAAACCGGTGAAGTTTTGAAATGGTATGTGGAACCACAAACAATCGAAAACTGGGTACGAGAACCTAATATTGGTTTTTCCCAGGCCGGATACCATCCCGATCAAAAGAAAGTCGCAGTTATTGAACTCGACACAAATGATACTCCACTTAAACAGGCATCCATTTATAAAGTAACTGCATCAGGAGAAAAAGTAAAACATCTGACTGTTGATGTAGAAGAATGGGGAAAATATCTGCGCTACAATTACCTGAAAGTGGATTTCAGTTCTGTCAAAGAACCCGGGCTGTACTGCATCCAATATGGAAATCAAACAACCAATACATTCTCCATTGACAATAATGCTCTTGAAAATGTATGGCATCCAACGTTAGATGTTTTTCTGCCGGTACAGATGGATCACATGACAGTAAACGAAGCCTATCGTACCTGGCATGGAGAACCGTTTAAAGATGATGCCTTGCAGGCACCTGTAAACATTGAATTCTTTGATGGTTACAGTATGGACTCGGTAACCGACACAAAGTATAAACCTCTGGAGCGAATCCCCGGCCTGGCCGTTGGTGGCTGGTTCGATGCAGGCGATTATGATATCCAAACCGGCACGCATTGTCGTACCATTCAGAGCCTGGTAGATACATGGGAATACTTCAAAGTCAACCGGGACCAGACTTTTATTGATCAGGAAACCCGGTACGTTGATATCCACCGTCCCGATGGCGATCCGGATATTCTTCAGCAAATTGAACACGGCACCCTGAACCTGGTGGCACAGATGGAAAATATCGGGCATCCTGTTCGGGGAATTATTGTCCCCAACTTGCATCAATATCATCACCTGGGAGATGCATCTACCGAAACCGATAATTTGCCTTACAATCCGGAACTCGAACCTTACGAAACGGATGGAGTGAGTTCAGGAACCCTGGATGACCGCTGGGCCTTCACCAACCGCAACCACATGCTTGACTTTTCAACGGTTGCAGCTCTTTCTGCAGCCAATAGAGCATTGAAAGACTACAACAGTGAACTGGCTGATAAATGCCTCCGTCTGTCCAAAAAACTTTATTCTGAGGCTGCTGAAATAATGAAAACCGCCAAACCAAACAGATTTTCAAGATGGGGGCGTTTTAATGAAATAGCTGCAGTACTTCAATTGTATATTGCCACAGGAGAGAATTCTTATGCAGAGCGTTACGAGGAACTTATCTGGCCAGCGTTGGAGGAGTCATCAGAATGGACACTGTCTATGGCGCTTCAGGCACTTCCCCATATGGATGAAGACTTTAAAGAAAAGCTTGAAAAATACGTAGCTAAACACAAAGCCGAAATCACCGAATTAGAAGCTGAAAATCCTTATGGAGTCCCGATTTCTACAAGAGGATGGGCCGGAAATTCAGGTGTCATCGATTGGTCAATCACCAACTACATGGCCTACAAAGCCTTTCCCGAAATCATCGAAAAGGAAGATGTCTACAAAGGATTGAATTACTTATTTGGATGCCACCCTTATTCCAATATCTCTTTTGTTTCTGCTGTGGGTACCCGCTCCAAGAAGGTTGCCTATGGAAGCAACAGAGCCGATTTCAGCTTTATTGCAGGCGGCGTGGTGCCGGGAGTATTGATATTAAATCCCGATTTTCCCGAAAATAAGGAAGACTGGCCGTTTTTCTGGGGAGAAAACGAGTATGTCATCGATATTGGTGCAGCCTATATTTATCTGGCCAATGCAGTTAATGATTTGTTAAACGAAAAATAAACCTAATACCTGCCTGATTAATCATAAATAGTGTGTGTCTATAAACTCACAAAAATATGTTCACAATATGTGTGTCTGTTCAGAAAGTGCCAGTTGCAAGGCTTGCGAAGCCGCCAAAACCGGAGTTTACTAATCGTAAATGAGGATTTTGGCGGCGAGCGTAACGCAGCAAATGGTACTTTATGGACAGACACTAAATAATCAATTCCGATAATTCATGAATAAATCAGGCAAAAACGAAAAGTTATGAAACTTCTCAAGAATACCTGTCTTTTCTCTTTAGTGTTATGCTTGTTTTCCGGCATTCTTACTGCCCAGGAAACCGCATTAATAAAAATCGATCCCGACCGAAAGATTGACGCCATTGATCCCAATATTTATGGGGCGTTTGTTGAGCCAATACGAACGGTAGTATATGGAAATATTTATGATCCTGAATCCCCTTTTGCCGATGAAAATGGTTTTCGGAAGGACTTCATTGATCTTATAAAAGAATTGAACGTTCGTAACGTCCGTTGGCCCGGAGGAAATTTTGTTTCAGGTTATAACTGGGAAGATGGCATCGGTCCGAAAGACCAGCGCCCGGCCAAACTTGATCTGGCATGGAAACAAATTGAAACCAACCAGATGGGAACCGACGAATATGCTAAATTTTGCAGCCTGATCGGTGCGGATAACTTTCTGTGCATCAACGCCGGGACAGGTACGCTTGATGATGCCCGCAACTGGGTAGAATACTGTAATTACGAAAAAGGGACTTACTATTCCGACCTGCGAAGAAAATATGGCAATGAAGAGCCCTTCAATGTTAAATACGTGGGGCTTGGAAATGAAATAGACGGCCCCTGGCAAATAGGACAAAAATCTGCGGAAGATTATTGCAAATTTGCACTGGAAGCCGGAAAACTTATAGCGCTTATCGATGAAGACATTAAGCTCGTTGCTTCGGGTTCTTCACTATATCGCCCAGGAAACAAGTGGGTTGACTGGAATGAATACGTTCTGGATAAAATGGTGGGAAAAATTGACTACATCTCGATACACCGATATGCCAGTGAAGCCCTCCCGGGAGGCAGAGAAAACGATGTTTTTTCAGACCACATGTCACTGGGACTGGAAATAGATGAAAAAATAGAAACCACACAGGCTTCCATTCAAAAAGCAATGGTAAAATCCGGTTCCGAGCGTCCGGTTTATATCTCTTTTGATGAGTATTCACCAGGTTTTGGCGGAATTAGAAGTGCTTTATTGCTGGCCCAACATCTGAACTCGTTCATTCGCCATGCCGATATTGTAAAAATGGCCAACATCACTATGATTACAGGCCTGACAGGACATTCGCCTGAAGGTGTTTTCAAAAATTCCCTGTTCCATACATTCGATCTCTATTCCAACAATGCGCTTGGCACTGCTCTGGATGTTTATACTGACACACCATCCTACAACAATAAGATTTTCGACAACATCCCCTATCTGGATGTGACAGCAATATTTAATGAATCGGATAGGAAAGTAATTGTCAATGTGGTAAACAGACATGAAACAGATGCAATCGAGACAAAAATCGATTTACAAGCCGGGAAATACACAGGCAAAGCTACTGTTAAAGTAATTAATGCCGATAACCTGGAAGCCAGAAATACCATCGATGAATCTCCTGTTTCAGTAGAAACCGATCAAATAAACTTTAAAGGGAACGTCATCAAACATACTTTTCCTGCGCATTCATTTACTCAAATCGAAATCGCGACGAAATAATCTTTAAATTTTTGTTATGCAACGTTCAATAGCAAAACTGTTTTTTCTAACCATTGTCAGCGTCTCCATTATGGCTTTCATCCCCGGCGGGGAACATACCAAAAAGCCAATATACCTGAACACCGCCTATTCATTCGAAGAAAGGGCAGCTGACCTGGTTTCGCGAATGACCCCCGAAGAAAAACAAAGTCAGTTTGGCAACACCATGCCTGCCATCCCGCGATTGGGAGTCAACTCCTATAATTTCTGGGGAGAAGCTCTGCACGGAATTATGGGTCGAAATAATAACAGCGGAATGACCGCCACATCATTTCCTAATAGTGTAGCAGCAGGTGCTACCTGGGATCCTGAATTGATTAAGCGGGAAACCAAAGTCATTTCTGATGAAGCCCGCGGGTTTAATCATGATTTGATTTTTACACTCACATACTGGTCGCCTGTTATTGAACCGGCCAGGGATCCCCGTTGGGGCAGAACTGCTGAAACGTTTGGTGAAGATCCGTTCCTGGTTTCAGAAATCGGGAAAGGGTTTATTCAGGGAATGATGGGTGATGATCCCCGGTATCTAAAGACCGTCCCCTGTGGAAAACACTATCTGGCCAACAATACCGAGTTCAATCGTCATTCGGGTAGTTCTGATCTGGATCAAAGGGACATGTATGAATATTACCTCCTGCCCTACCGGACACTCATTCGCGATTACAATCTTCCTTCTATTATGACAGCATACAATGCCGTAAACGGGGTTCCGGTTTCAGCCAGCAAATTTTTGGTGGATACGCTTGCCCGTAAAATATATGGGCTGGATGGATATGTAACCGGCGATTGTGGCGCAATTGACGACATTGTAAGAGGACATCATTATACCGATGATTATACCCGGGCGGCAGCAATGGGTATCAGATCAGGTGTTGATATTGACTGTGGAGGTGTCTATCAGGAACATGCACTGAAAGCATTGGAAGAGGGATTAATTACTCAGGGCGAAATTGATAAAGCCCTGATTAACATTTTTACCATCAGAATGCGAACCGGCGAATTCGACCCCAAAGGCATGGTTCCTTACGCGGGCATCAAACCCCATAAAGTAAATGATCCTTCGCACCATGATCTGGCCATTGAAATGGCAACAAAAACACCTGTTCTGCTGAAAAACAACAAGATAGCAAAATCAGAAAATAAAGCGTTGCCTATTGATTTGTCCAAAATCAGTAAAATAGCCGTTTTAGGCCCTCAGGCCAATTTGGTAGAACTGGGAGATTATTCAGGCCCGGTCGAACCCGATTTGAGAATCACTCCGCTTGACGGAATTCAAAATTATATTAAGGAACATAACCTGAATACAGAAGTTGTTTCAAAGTCTGGCGGTAACACAGAGAAAAGCACAGATTTTTTTACCATTTCCAATTTTTCAACCGTCACTACAGACGGCAGCATTCAGGAATTCGATGCTACTAAATTTGATAAATCAGCCAAAGGTTTGATTACTGCTGAACGTTTTGGACATACGACTGTAAGTGGCATAAAAGATGGTGACTGGACTTTATATGAAAATATTGACATTACCGATGTAGATTCTATCCGCTTCAACATGATCATTGCCGAAGATGGCGGATTATTGGAAGTACGCGTCGGGTCTGCTACCGGAAATGTTCTGGCATCAAAAAAAATAGTATCCACAAACAAGGGAAATAACAATTCATGGTTCAGACGGCCCGAAACAGTGCCTGTTAAAATCAACACCCTGGGAATAACAGGGCCGCAAACACTGGTGCTTGTTTATCACGAACCGGAACCCGATGGCACCGACCAGGAAACACTGGATATGGCCGCTTCTGCAGATGTGGTTTTGGTTTTTGTCGGAACCGACCAATCCACCGGAAGAGAAGAGTCGGATCGTTTCTCTATCTCACTTCCCGGCAATCAGAACCAGCTGATTAAAGATGTGGCTGAAGCCAATCCCAACACAATAGTGGTGATGCAAACTATGGGGATGGTAGAAGTTGAAGAATTTAAAAATCATCCCAATATCAAAGGTATTATCTGGACAGGATATAACGGACAGGCACAGGGAACCGCTATGGCAAAAATACTTTTTGGGGATGTCAACCCCGGAGGAAAACTCAATGTTACCTGGCATAAATCGCTTAATGACATTCCTGATTTTAACGATTATACCCTGAGAAAGGGCGATGAGAATAATGGCCGAACATATTGGTACTTCGACGATGAAGTATCTTATGAGTTTGGTTTTGGCCTTTCATACACCACCTTCGAGTACAGCAATTTTGAAATAAGCCAGACCAATATTACACCAAACGATAAAATTACGGTAAGTGTTGATGTAAAAAATACCGGTAAGGTTGATGGTGATGAGATCGTTCAGATTTATGTAAGAACGCCTGACAGTCCGGCTTCACTTAACAGACCGATCAAAAGACTGAAAGGCTTCAAGAGAGTTACCATTCCTAAAGGTCAGGTTAAAAGAGTTCATATTGACATCGACTGTGAAGACCTGTGGTTCTGGGATGCAGAAAATGGTCAAATCACTTTTGACAAGGGGAAATACATTTTTGAAATTGGTGCTTCTTCAAGAGACATCAAAGGTACGGTAGAAGCCACCTTGCAAGGCAGGTATAAGCCCGAACTTGTCAATGTTGTTGCCGAAAGCGACAAAATTGTTCTGAAGCCTGGTGACGTAATCCAAACCAACGTAACAGCTGCCATGTCAGACGACAGCTTTTATGACATCAACAAAGCTGCCGTAACATACAGAAGTAATAATCCCGCAGTAGTAAGTGTTGACCAAAACGGAGAAGTGACAGCTACCGGTGTCGGGGTTGCGTCTGTATTTGCAGATGTTACTATCGATGGAAAAACGATATCTGACAGTTATCCTTTGAAAGTAATGCCCGATTTGACACCAAAAACCATTTCTGTAAATGGAGAAATCATCCCGGATTTTGACAAAGAAGAGAAAGCCTACAGTTATCTATTAAAGAACAAATCAAAAACACCAAAAGTAGATGCAAAGGCCGTTAGTGATCAAATCAGGGTAGATATTCAACAAGCCAAAGATATCCCCGGAACGGCCGTGGTCACTTTCGTAGATGACATCACACTTGAGAAAAACATTTACTATGTCAATTTTGATGTAAAATCTGTTAGTGACGAGTTTAATGGCTCTGAAATTGGTCCGCAATGGGAATGGTTACGGGAAAACCCATCAAACCACAGTCTCTCAAAGAAAAAGGGTGCTCTTACCATCACCAGTGAACCCGGAGGCCTATCGGAAAACACAAACAATGCAAAGAACATATTGCTCCAAAGTGCCAATTCCGACTGGACCATAGAGACAAAACTGGTGGGTTCAAGGATGCCTTCACAGCCGGAAAATGCAGGAATTATTGTTTATCAGAATGGCGAAAACTTCATTAAACTGGTGCACCGGGCTGTTATCAAAACCACCCGTGTCAGGGAACCCCAACCGGGAACTATCGACCTTGTGATGGAAGAAAACGATATTTCCAAATCACTGGCTTCTTTTAAACTCAAAAAACCTGTAACAGAAGACAATGAGCTAATTCTTAAACTCACAAAAAAAGGAAGTATCTACACCGCATATTATTCTGTTGATAACGGTGAAAACTTTGAAACCCTGGGCACTGCCGAACTCCTGCTTAAAGATATTAAAGCAGGGCTTATGGTGGCAGACGGCACTATTGCAAATTACATGAAGAGTACTTTCTGGTTTGATTCTGACACAACAAAACCGGATTTACCTTTTGATGTTTCGTTCGATTATTTCCGTATCAAAAACATTAGTGAATGAGTATTTTGAAGGCAAGCGTAACGCAGCAAATGGTCATTTATGGACAGACACTAAATAGTTGAAAAACGAAAAGTGCTTTTCGTTGCATTACGCTCGCACCTGGCACTTTTTGAACAGACACACATTGTGTAAAAATTTAGCAAATTTTTAAAACAGACACTATTTACTAACCAAATAATCAAGAATTACCATGAACTACAAAATCAATTTGCTTTTAGCTACTTTTTTAATGACCGGCAGCTTTTGTTTTGCCCAGTCGGATGAAAAAGTAATCGAAGATTTTGAACCTTCGTCAGTAAACCAACCGGGGCATGAATACCCCATGGTCAACTCCCAGGGACGTGTACGTACCCAAATATTTGCACCCGATGCCAAATATGTGCAACTTGACATTGGTGGAGTAAAATACGACATGGTAAAGGATGAAGAAGGAATATGGACCGGCGAATCGGCCCCCCAGGATGTCGGATTCCACTACTATCAACTGAATATTGATGGCGCTTCGGTTCCCGATCCGGGAGCACTTTTGTATTTTGGCGCTTGTCGCTGGGGCAGCGGTATTGAAATACCTTCCGACGATCAGGACATATTTGCAGTTAAGGATGTTCCGCATGGTCATGTGCATGAAATCCTTTTCCCGTCGGAAAGCACCCGGACATCACGCAGAGCTTTTGTTTATACCCCTCCGGGATATGAAAAAGAAACTTCAAAAAGTTATCCTGTTTTGTATCTGCAACACGGCTATTGCGAAAACGAGACATCATGGTCCAGGCAGGGACATGCAAATTTAATCATGGACAATCTGATTGCCGAGGGAAAAGCCAAACCATTCATTATTGTAATGACTTATGGTATGACCAATGAAATTGAATTCGGTGGTCTGCGCGACTTTGATATCAAGCCCTTTCAAACCGTATTGGTAGATGAACTGATCCCTTATATCGATTCTCATTTCCGCACCCTGGCAAACCAGGAAAACCGAGCTATGGCAGGCTTGTCAATGGGTGGTTTCGAAACAAAGTTGATTACCCTGAACAGACCAGATGTGTTTTCATATTACGGTCTTTTTAGCGGTGGCGTATATAAGCCGGAAGAAATCAAAGACCATGAAAACCTGAAGCTCGTTTTCATAAGCTGTGGCAGCAAGGAACGTCCTGAAGGTGTTAAAAATGCCGTTAGCGAATTAAAAGATGCCGGGTACAATGCTTTTTCTTACATATCGGAAGGAACTGCCCACGAATTTCACACCTGGAGAAGAAGCTTGCATCAGCTTGCTCAATTGCTGTTTAAATAATTGTTTTCCGAAGTAATTTATTATGAAATACATACAATCACTATTAGTAATCTTTGCCCTGTTCATCGGTAGTATTGCCACTGCTCAAACCGACAAAGTTGTTGAAGATTTCAAACCTTCATCGGTCAACCAACAGGGCAAAGAATTCCCCCAGGTTAACTCTGAAGGACGCGTCCGGGTGCGCATCGAAGCACCGCAGGCAAAGAAAGTTCAACTGGATATTGGTGCAGTAAAATATGATCTAACCAAGGATGAAAATGGTGTCTGGACAGGAGAATCGGCTCCACAAGACGAAGGCTTTCATTACTACCAGCTCAATATTGACGGCGCTTCAGTACCCGATCCGGGAACCAGGTATTTTTACGGTGCCGGTCGCTGGGGTAGCGGCATTGAAATCCCGGCTCATGACAGGGATTTCTACGCTTTAAAAAAAGTCCCGCATGGCCTGGTAAGCGAAAACCTTTATTATTCTGACATCACCGAATCGTGGCGACGCTGTTTTGTTTATACACCTCCCGGATACCACAGAGATTTAAGCAAACGCTACCCGGTACTTTATCTTCAACATGGCAGTTTTGAAGACGAGACCGGCTGGTCGAACCAGGGACATGCCAACCTCATCCTTGATAATCTGATTGCCGAAAATAAGGCCGTTCCAATGATCATTGTGATGGACAATGGATATGCATTCAAAGCACAGGAAAATGGAACAACCGGCCGTCCGGCTATGGTATTCGAAGAAGTGATGATGCAGGAAATTATCCCCATGATTGATGCCCGTTTCCGTACGTTAGCCAATCGAGAGAATCGTGCTATTGCAGGTCTTTCAATGGGGGCAAATCAAACCATGCGCATTGCCATGAACAATCTTGACCACTTTGCATACTATGGGGGATTTAGCGGTACAGCCAATTATCCTAGTTCTGATGAAATTGATGTGGAAACATTTTTAGACGGAGCGTTCGCAGATGGTGAAAAAGTGGATGAACAATTAAAAGTATTGTGGTTGGGATTGGGCACAAAAGAACCTGAACCTTTTCCGGAATCAATAGGTACATTCATAAATATGCTGAAAAAACAAGGCATACAATACGAGTATTACGAATCGCCCGAAACTGCACATGAATGGCTCACGTGGCGCAGGAGTCTTTATCAGTATGCCCAATTATTATTTAAATAGTGCCAGTCTCAATAAACCGTTAAAAAAAGTACTAAACGCAGAGACGCAATGACGCAAAGTATTTTTTATGAGCAATTTGAGCTCCGAAGTTCAGACTGCATAAGCAACTGATCACCAACTACTTTAAAATGCTTAACGCAATGTCATTACTCTATATTAAATCTTTATTAAATCATATACACATGAATACCCTAAAGACTTCATTAGTAATACTTCTAACAATTTTGGTGGCATCATGCACAAACCAGCAAAAGCCAGGCCAGGTGCAGGTAGAAGGCGGCACCATTCAGGGAACAGTCACCGAAGACCTGACCATCTACAAAGGCATTCCTTTTGCAGCTCCTCCGGTAGGAGATTTGCGATGGAAAGCACCACAACCCGTTGAAGCCTGGGAAGGCGTAAAGCAAACCACCGAATTTGCTCCTGCCCCGATGCAGGGTGGAAATCATCCTTCGGGAAAAAGCGAAGACTGCCTCTACCTGAATGTTTGGACACCGGCAAAATCTGCAGATGAAAAACTTCCTGTTATGGTTTGGATTTACGGCGGCGGTTTCAGTTTTGGCTCCACCTCCGCACCTGTCCATAATGGAGAAAACCTCGCACGTAAAGGCGTAGTGCTTGTAAGCATTGCTTACCGGGTAGGACAAATTGGCTTTCTGGCTCATCCCGAACTCAGTGCCGAAAGTCCCAACGGGGTTTCGGGCAACTATGGGATACTCGACCAGATTGAAGGACTGAAATGGGTGCAAAACAACATTGAAGCATTTGGTGGAAACCCCGATAATGTAACCATCTTTGGTGAATCCGCCGGAGGCATCTCCGTGAGTATGCTTTGCGCATCTCCTTTAGCCAAAGGGCTGTTTCACAAAGCTATTTCTCAAAGCGGTGGTTCTTTCGGGCCCACACGTCCAACAACGTATCCAGGCGAAAACATGAAAACCCTGGAACAGGCTGAGCAGGATGGAATTAAATATCTGGAAAAATTTGGCGTCTCTTCTATTGACGAACTTCGCAAGGTTGATGCCGAAAAACTGATTCCTGAGGGTTGGACAATGCCCGGCAGCTGGCCGGTGGTTGACGGATATGTAATTCCCGATGATCAGTACAAATTATATGAAGCCGGGAAGTACAATGATGTTCCGGTATTGATTGGTTATAATTCTGACGAAGGACTCAGTTTCCCGGCTGGTCGCACGCCTGAAGAATACATTGAAACGGTAACCGAACGTTTTGGCCCTTTTGCCGACAAGCTTCTTGAAGCCTATCCGGTTGGAGAAAACTCCGTACCTCGAAGTGCCCGAAACCTGATGCGTGATGCAGCCTTCGGCTGGCCCACTTGGAGCTGGGCCCGTTTGCAGAGCAAAACCGGAAAATCACCAGTTTACCTCTACTATTTCGATCAACATCCAGAATATCCTGAAGATTCACCTCAGGCCGACCATGGAACCCCACATGGTGTGGATGTACCCTATGTTTTTATGAACATGGATACATCCAATCCCAACACAACAGAAGCCGATGTAAAAATATCAGAAATCATGGGAACGTATTGGACCAATTTTGCCAAAAATGGAAACCCGAATGGCGAGAATGTCCCACAGTGGCCGGCTTTCAGTAATGACAATCCGAAAGTAATGTATCTGAAAACGAATCCGGAAACCGGGCCCGTTCCAGATGAAGAATCACTAAAAGTTCTGGATGCTTACTTTGAATGGAGACGAACACCTGAAGGACAGGAATGGGCTAAATAGAAGTGTCTGTCCATAAAGTGCCATTTACTGTGTTACGCTCGTCCGAAAATTACTCATTTACGATGAGTAAACTCCGTATTTTCGGACTTCGCAAGCCTTGTAAATGACACTTTCTGAACAGACACATGATTAGAAACAACTTTTGCCTAATTTATAGACGGACACTAAACAATAACTAAAATCAAAAAAAATATCCATCATGAACAAATTAAACTTCTCACTTAAAGCGTACTTTTTTCTGTTGGTTGTGATCTCTGTAACCTTCTATTCCTGTACGGGAACAAAAACCAATAGTAATCAGCAGGGAACCGTTTCATCCTCTTCGCAGTATGTCCACTATAATGGAGGAAACCCATATCTTCCTTTATGGGAGCATTTACCCGACGGAGAACCCCGTGTTTTTGAAGACCCTGACAATCCGGGAAAATACCGGGCTTATATTATAGGATCCCACGACGTAAGGTATGATAGTTACTGTGGCCCCGACATCAGAATGTGGTCAGCCCCTGTCGAAGACTTATCCGACTGGCGCGACGAAGGCCCGATTTTTACTTATGAAGTGGATAATCAATGGGATGTGATGTACGCACCCGACCTTGTTGAAGTAAAAAGAAAAGACGGTACTAAAGAATATTACCTTTACCCGCACAGCCGTGGCTGGAACCGTGAAGCCATGGTATGCAAGGGGTCCCGACCGGATGGCCCGTTCACTCCCATCAATCTTACAGAAGATGGTACACGCACCATACCCGGAAGCATTATGGGATTTGATCCTGCAGTTTATATTGAATATATAACAGACCCTGATGACCCCGATTATGAAATCGGCTTCAGAGCTTATGGATACTGGGGTTTTCAACGATCAATGGCAGCCCAGCTGGATCAGGAAACCATGTATTCGGTTCGTCCCGGAACCGAGGTGATTGATTATTTCCTGCCTGCCAGTTCCAGATACGGAGAAATAAGGGATCCCGAGGGTACAGAATATCCTTGTATCTACGAGGGAGAAGACTTAGGAAGATTTAACTTCTTTGAAGCTTCATCGATCCGTAAGGTGGGAAATAAATACATTACCGTTTACAGTGGCTATTCAGGTCCCGACTATGGAGTCGGAAGCTCCAACTCCACATTGCGTTATGCAGTTGGAGATACTCCACTTGGACCGTGGAAAAGCGGAGGCGTTCTGGTGGACTCTCGTGGTATAGTTCCGAATCGTGACGGATCAGCTCTGCAAATAACCAACGGGGGCCATAACACCCATGGCAGTATTGAAGAAATAAACGGACAATGGTATGTGTTTTACCACAGGCCGCCACGTAACTTTGGCTTCGCACGTCAGCCAATGGTTGCACCCATAACCATCGAGTGGGACGAGAAGCCGGTAGCTGAAGGCGGAGGTGCCAGAATAAGAGCTTTTGACCCTTATGCTGAAAACAAAATATGGACAGCAAAAGACAACCAGGGAAATGAATATACCGGAGCAGAAGTAACTTCCGAAGGCTTCCACATATACGGGCTCGATCCTTACCAGTATTACTCCGCTGGTTACGCATGTTATCTTTCCGACGTGGGACTTCAGCAGGATTCGTGGGATATCTGGGACAACCACATGCCCATTACCAATGTCAAAAATGGTAATATTATAGGATATAAATATTTTGGTTTTGGCGGACTCGATGAAAATAAAAAAGGGCTGAAAGCCTTTGAAGGTACAAAAGAAGGGAATGAAACAGCCTTTAATCTTTTTCTTACCCCAAAAACCGACAAATCTTTCAGAGTTAATGTTTGGCTGGATGGACCATGGGACAATGAAGTCTGGAACGGAACAAAAATGGGTGAAATTGTTGTTCCTGCAGATGCCACACAAGAAACAACAAAATTTACGGTTGATGTTTCAAAGTTTGTAGATCATCTGGACCAAAAACATGCGATATTCCTGGTGGCAGAAGGGAATGAACAGGAAGAACTTTTCGATTTAGCCGGACTTGGTTTTAGCTCAAAAAACAAGCAAATTGAGCGTCCGGTTCCACCAACGGTAAGCATCGAAGTTAATGGCGAGGCCATTGAGGTACCCAAAACACCGGTCAGATCAACTAATGAAAACGGCATTGTCGGGTACGGACTGTATGAAACAACAGTTACTCTACCAGCAAACACAACCCAAATTCCTAAGGTGGAAGCATCAGCAGACAATGCAGATGTAAAAATAGATATCAGGCAGGCGGAATCAACTTCCGGTGAAGCTGTTGTGAAATGTGATTATAATGGTATTGTAAAAAAATATAATATTGTATTTTCGAATAAATAATTTATGAGTGCGGTATAAAAAGCATA
>NZ_AHZV01000325.1 GCF_000250735.1 Anaerophaga thermohalophila str. Valhall | reverse complement strand
TATTTTTGTGAGTTTATAGAAAGGAACTATAAAGATGTTAAAAAGAATACAAACCATTTTTCTTTTTGTTTTATTGATTTTTCCGGGAACACCATCTGGTGCAGTGACATCTCCTGGCGATTTTATTAATTCATGCGATGCGGTTCTTTCTTCGAAGGAGATAAACCCCGACTCTATGTTTTCGGATGCCTGGTTGATATGGGTGAAACAACCTGTCGATCATCACCATCCTGAGAAAGGATTTTTTAAACAACGGGTTTGGCTCTCCCATAAGTCGCAAACGGCACCGGTGGTTTTTGTTACGGAAGGGTATATGGCGCCTAACAACTACACTGCCGAATTGACAAAAATAGTTGAGGGCAATCAGATTATTGTTGAGCATCGTTATTTCGATAAATCAGTTCCCGATTCAGTTGGCTGGGAGTATCTGACCATTGAGCAGGCTGCAATGGATCATCACAGGATTGTAGAAATGTTTAAAGAATATTATAGCGGCAAATGGATAAGTACAGGGATTAGTAAAGGTGGACAAACAGCTATGATACACAGGGCACTTTTCCCGGACGATGTAGACATAACTGTTCCTTATGTTGCTCCTTTTAATCTTGAAAAAGAAGATCGCAGGCTTATTGAGTTTTTTGAAAATGTTGGAACGGAAGAGCAACGACGACGAATACGTGAGTTTCAGAAAGAGGTGCTGAAACGTCAGGATGAATTAATGCCATATTTTAAAAAACTGGCAAATAGAAAGGGATTTACTTACCGTATGGGTGACGAAAAAGCCTTTGAACTTGCGGTTCTTGAGTATCCTTTCAGTTTTTGGCAATGGGGTGTTCCGGTAGAAGAAATTCCCGAACCGGGCGCCTCTGCTGAAAAACTTTTTTGTCATTTGAGCAATGGAAGTGATTTTGGCTATTTTTCCGACCAGCAATGGGATCAAATAGGCCCGTTCTTTTATCAGGCATACAGAGAACTTGGCTATTATCCCTACCTGGCAACTCCCCTGAAACCCTGGCTGAATGAAATAAAGGAGGATACCGTTTCCAACCGGTTTATGGCACCCGGTGTTTCCAATCTCGTGTTTGAAGAGAAAACACCTTTACGCATCCTGGAAAAACTAAAAAATGCCGATCCCAGGATGATTGTAATTACTGGTGAAAATGATCCGTGGAGTGCAACAGCTTTGAATACTAAAGGTTTTACCAATGTGATAAAGATAGAAAAACCCGGAGGATCGCACCGTACCAGAATTAACAACCTTCCGGATTCTCTGAGGCAGGTTGTGATTAATCAGTTGGACGATTGGTTGAGGAATTGAAACATAAAGCCGGCATAAAAAAAGACGGCCCAACGTTTTGGGTCGTCTTTTTCTTTTTGAACATGGGTTACTTGGGTCAGGCTGTGCTTCTTGGGTTAAAAAGCACAAGCACTTTCTGACACACACAAATTTAAAGAAATATCCGGCTGTTGTCAGCTATTAATGCCTGATTTGTTGATATCTTTTATGAATGACCTTTTTTTTTGTGACAAATGGTGTTGAGAGGCATGTAAAAGGAATATATTTATTGTTTGGATTAATTCTGCAAGTCATACCTGATTTTTAGCCTGCATTATTCATAAATTTTCGTCATGAGATGTTCAAGTATCCAAAAACACAAGAAACCGCAGAAAAATTTGATGCAGTGAATAGTGAATTATTTTCAAATCAAATTTTTCGAGAATGCTTTTGTTTTGCCGATAATTAGTGTCCGTCCATAAAGTACCATTTGCTGTGTTACGCTCGCCGCCAAAATCCTCATTTACGATTAGTAAACTCCGGTTTTGGCGGCTTCGCAAGCCTTGCAACTGGTACTTTCTGAACAGACACACATATTGTAAAAATTTTTGCGAGTTTATAGACACGCACTAATTTGGCATCGTAATAGATAATTTTATGAATAATGCAGGTTAGCAAATTTTACTTTAGGTTTTTGGAATTACACCACAAAAAGGATTAAATTTGACATGAAACTTTAAACAATTAGTTATGGCAAGTATCAGAGACCTTAAAAAAGACATAAATTACCTTGCTTCCGAGATTGTTACCGAAGCTTATGTGCGAAAAATGCTTTTCGATGAAATAAAGGACGACGATTTTAAGAAAGTGGTTACCGATGCAATTGATTTCCGTAATTCGTTGATAGAGAAAATAAACCATCCCGATGGGAAAAATGATCCCAAAAAAGTGAAGAAATATTTTCAGGGCATACGAAAAGAAATGCATCAGAAGTTCTCTGAGTTAGTTGACGCAGTCAACCAATTGAAATAGCGTAGTCATTGCATCAACAAAAAGAGGAGCCTCCCCGGGGGGCTCCTTTTTTGTTATATGTAATTTGGGATTTTATTAATGAGTCTGCTTCTGAAATATCTGTTTTTGTCAAAATCAAGGCGTTTAAATTTTTGCACCAGAGTTAACTTCGTGTTAACGAGGAGTCATTCTTGTAAATTTTGTTTATTAAGGTCGAATGGAACTTGTATACAAGAACTTATACATGTTCTTATAGTGGCAAACTTTGTCATGCTCGTTTCAAAAATTTAAAACAATAATGAGTTTGGCAATAAAAACGCTTTTTAGACCAGGCTCATCTATTAATATAGAATACAATTACAACATATCCAGAGCATTCCTTTCAGCAATTAAAAATAGTCTCTTTTTTATGGAATAAAATGTATCAAAAACCCCATTATTGCGTACAACCAATTAGAAATGTTCAAACAAAAATAAAATCTGTTTTATGAAAAAAATACTTACAAAACATTTTCAGTACACCGGACTGGATGATTACGATATGTCTCTGGATGATCAGATTAATAAATTTCTTGAAGAAGAAAAGGTAGGGCCGGAGAGTATTGTAGCGCTGGAGTATGCAGCTCATTCCAGCCAGGGAATTAATACATACTCTGCATTGTTAATGTACAGTACTGAATAGTTGGGTTATTAACGGTTCAGAAACAAAAAAATAAAGGGAGGGACGTGAGATGTTCTTCCCTTTTTTGTAATTTTATATTACCTGATTACCGCACAGGTTTGAAATTTTTATACAATTCCTTGCGGATTATGGGTATTAGTCGAATAAATCGAGTCATATTATCTGTTTTTTTAACTCATTTGCCATGGGATTGTTTGACTGGTTTAAAAAGCACAATGAAAAGCCGGAGGAGGAAAAGGAAGAGAAGAGTTCCGAGGTTGAAGAAGACATAATACCGGCATCAAATGAAAATAAGTACAATCACGAGATTGGGATTGCTCTCAGTGGTGGGAGTGCCAGAGGATTTGCTCATATTGGTGTGCTGAAAGCCCTTGATGAAAACGGAATGTCTCCTGATATTATATCAGGAACAAGCATGGGGGCTCTGGTTGGTGTTTTATATGCCGCAGGGCATAGTCCCGATCACATTCTTCAGTTGGTTAAGAAGGACAAAATTTATAATATGGTTTCTTTGCGGTTTGGTCAAAACGGCTTTTTTGAGTTGGATGCTGTACGCCGGATACTGAAAGAAGAGATTCCTCAGGATGATTTTTCTGCTCTTAAAAAACCTTTTTATTTGTCCGTTGCCAATATAAGCGACGGACAGAATGAAGTGAAAGGTGAAAGTGGTCCTCTCTACGATTATGTGATTGCTTCCTGCTCGGTTCCTGTTATGCTTGTACCACAAGTAATTGATGGAAAAACTTACATTGACGGAGGTTTGTTTGATAACTTGCCTGCCGGGGCCATTAAAGATAAATGCCAGACTTTGATAGGCGTTCATGTTAATTATAACGGGCCAATGGAAAAACTTGACGGGATGCGTGACATTGCACAAAGAACTTTTAGTCTTGGTATCGAGCAAAATGTTGTCGAAAGCCGCAAAATGTGTGATTTTATGATCGAGCCTGAAGAAATGAAAAAATTTACTTTCCTCGATTTCGATAAAGCGGATGAACTCTTCGAAGTTGGCTATAATGCAGCCCTTAAACTGATAAAGGAAGAGCTTGCACCTGTTTTGCGAAAAGACAAGATTGAAGAGGAAGAAGCCGGCATATAGCTATTCTGCGTCCAACCAGGCACCAAAAAGTTTTTCCGCATCAGGGCTAACCATTGGGAGGAAGCCTTTTCTGAGTATGCCTTTTTCAAAAACAGGCGGATTTGCCTGGGTTTTCTTTTTGCAAAATGATTGCCATTTTTCTTGTTTAAAAAGTCCGGTTTTCCATGCGCCACGTGCCTCAGGGTGAATTCTTTTTTTTAAGCGGATGTTGGCAAGCCCCATATTGTACCGTAGATTAATTTCCAGGCATGGCTGGAGCTTCATTTCTTTTTGCTTATTTATGAAAAAGATACCGTCCACGCCTGCCGGACCTTTGTAGTTTTTATTTATTTCTGTTCTGATCAGGCCTTCTCTTACAATTTCTGCTCCCTGTTTTAATGCCGCCGATATTTGCGCCTGGTCTTTGAAATATGACGATGAGTTTTCAGGCGGGCCAATGGCACACCCTGCAAATTGACCGGATGGGTCTGTATAGAAATAGTTGTGCCCGACATACTCAATTTCATCATCTATCATGAACTGGAATGAAACATCCTGTATTTTAGGCAGCATCTGTTCTATGAACAATTTTCCCTGACGTTTCAGCATTCCTTTGATCCAGTCTGATTCTGCCGGATTGTCTTTTTTATCACGAATTTTGAATAACCCTCGTCCCGAAGCACTCCATTGTGTTTTGATCAGAGCCGGCGGTTCTGTTTTTTGAAATTCTTCCGATAGTTTGGCTGTGCTGCTTACTTCAACAGGTAAATATGGAATCTCAACCTGGGAGTATTTGTCAGGATAATTTCTTCTGATCAATTCGATTTCTTTTAATAAAGCGTAGCCGGTTTCACGACTCAATAACTGAGCCGAATTTGCACTCCACCTGGCTAAAGGATGAGTATGCCACGTTGGGGCAGCCAAATGGTAGAAACGTTTAAATTTGATATAAACTGCCGGACTCCATCCCCAGGGAGAAAATATCAACCTTACTTTTTCAGGTATTTCTTCGGGAGCGGTGACAATGGATGGTATCTTCCATCCATAATCGGATAGATGTTTCAGTGAATTTCCTTCCTTATGAGTGACAAGAATATAATCATCTTCGTCTGAAAGAATCCAGGGCAATGATGCCAGATCACTCTCAAAGCGGCGCAGATTTGCCGGAGGCATGTAGGATACCTGTCCATTGGCTATGGCGAGTTCATTTGTAGGATTAAACAGAAATAATCTGGAAATCATCTTTTGGTTACTGTTTCAGAATTGTAAACCTGATAACATAAGTCTGCTTCTAAAATAGTCATTAAGAGTGGACTTATACTATTGATTTTATTACAAAGTCGTCGTAATTTGAGCGAAATCTTTGGATGACGGCAAAGATAAGTGAATATGGAAATTCTTTCTAATCTCAAAATTTTAATTGTATGAAGATTAACTATTTTTTTCTGGCCGTTTTGTTGATTCTGTTTTTTGGATGCTCTCCAGGTTCTGATGATGAGAATCCCGAAAACGAAGATTTGACAGAAGATATCAGCGGTGATGCAAATTCTGACGATAATGATGACGACAGTTCATCCGATGATAGTAATGATGACGACACCGGTGATGACAGTGATGATGATTCATCTTCAGACGATGACAATTCTTCGGAGGGAACTGTATTTATTGCCGGACACGACGTTGCCAATGAAACGGTATTGCGGAATATTCCTGAAGAATACATCAACAAAGCCAGAGAGGAGTTTCATGTTGCATATCAGCACACATCTCATGGAACACATGTTTCCAGAGGTGTTTTTGGTTTAATTGACTATAAAGATGGCGATGATGTGCTTTTCGGCGTTTCGCGAAATGAACGGACAAACGGAAAACTGACCTTTTACGATTATGCGCTTGAAGATTATGCTGCTGACGGTGAGAAAGCTACCGATTTAAGTGCAAATGAAACAGCCTTTATACAAGCTACCCGAAATTTTTTAGACGATTCCGATAATGCACATGTAAATGTGATAATGTGGTCGTGGTGTAATATTGCCAATCACGATGTTGAAGAAAACTATCTGCCGGGCATGACACAATTGATTTCCGAATATGGTGAAGGTGGTTCCAAAATTGGAAGTGGTGATGGCAAGCGTGAAGTTCCTGTGCATTTTATTTTTATGACAGGTCATGCCAACAAAAACAATAATGTAGGCGAAGGTAAACCTAAAAACCAGGCTGAGTTGATTAATGATTATTGTTTGGAAAATAAGCAGTTCTGTCTGGATTACTACAGCATAGATACACATGATATGGATGGAAATTACTGGGAAGATGCCGGTGACGATGGTAATTCCGACAGCTATGGAGGTAATTTCTACGCCGACTGGCAGAATTCACACCAGTTAGGGGTGCATTACTGGGAAAACAGAATGTCGCCTGGTGGTGATGTTGCTTTCGGTTCACATAACAGCCAGCATATTACATCCAATCGCAAAGCCATGGCGTTCTGGTGGATATTAGCCCGTCTTGCCGGATGGGATGGCGAAACCGAATTATAATTTGTACTACCCTTTCAATAGATTGTAGGATTTATAGATTGTTAGATATGAGATGATTTGTATGAATTTGATATACTGCATTTTAATAAAGAAAAAACTTTTGATAATAAAAAAAGGTTAGCACAACTATGTATGCAACCTTTTTTTTTCTGTCGGGATGGCGAGATTCGAACTCGCGACCCCACGCCCCCCAGACGTGTACTCTAACCGGACTGAGCTACATCCCGAAAATTTCTTTTTAAGACGGTGCAAAGATAAACAAAATGGAGGTTCTTGCAACTCAGGAATACAAAAAATTGTCGCTTTTTGGCAAATGGAATTATCGCAGTTTAGCATACGTAAGAGTCGGTTTACGGAAAAAATATAGTACTGTCTTCGTTTATTCGTTATTTTTGTGCATTGTAAAAATGTTGCGATTAAATGAGAGCAAAGAATAGCGAATGGACCGAAAAAGGATTGTTACGCGAAATATCCGATGGGAAGGAGTCGGCCTTTCGTTATTTGTTTGATACCTATTACCAGGTTTTGGTAGCATTTGCCAACCGGTACGTGGAGGATTTAGACTCTTCAAGAAATATTGTTCAGGATGTTTTTGTCGGTTTATACGATAAAAGGGAAGTTATTAACATCCATACTTCTCTGAAAGCTCATCTGTACCAATCCGTTCGAAACCGGGCATTGAATCATCTTAAGCATGAGAAAATGCAACGTGAACACCATGGAAGAATTAAGAGTGAATTGAATGAACGTACCGACTTTAATGAAACGTGGGCAATAAGTGAGTTGGAAGGCAGAATTGCAAAAGTGGTAAACGAACTTCCGTCGCAATGTCGAAAGATATTTGTAATGAGTCGCCAGGATGGAATCCCGAATTCCGATATTGCTGAACACCTTTCTATTTCCAAACGTACTGTAGAGACACAGATTAGCAAAGCATTAAAAAGAATCAGGGAAGACCTTAAAGCACATGGATATCTTCCACTTTTTGCTTTGATTATTGGATGGTTCGTGATGTTATTTTGAATCAGTCTAAAATAAATATTTTGTACGTGTAAGCATTAAGTTGTTTGTCTTATAGAGTGCATGGGGAAGCTTGTGGTTATAAACCATTAAAACCAAAAGAAATGGAATTTTTATTACAAATGTTTGCAGATTTTCTTGGCACACCAAACGCCGAGGAAGAAAATGCAAAGACCGAAATGGTTAAAGAAAAGGAAATAAACACCAAAGCTGCTCCCATTGCAGAAGAAATAAATGAAAAAGAGCCGGTTATATTCGGACTAATGCAGTTTCATTAAACGTTAGTCTCTTTTAAGCCGGGGAGTTCAATATAACGGAGGTTGAGTAGTTGACACGTTATATAGGCTAAAAAGACAAAATACATGGGAGATTCAGTAATCATACCGACCGAAATGCTGGTACGCTATTTTTCCGGAGATATCAATCCGGATGAAAAGAGGAGAATAGAATCCTGGCGTAAACGGTCCAAAAAGAATGAAAGAACCTTTCACGAATTTAAAACCATCTGGGAGGTAGAATATTATTCTCTTCTGCCACAAGATGCCGTTGAAAGCGACTGGGAAAAAATTCGGGAGCGTATCCGTTTTGCATCTTCGAAAACACGTCGTGCGTCTTTTGCAGATGCTTTCATTAAGATTGCCGCTATATTTATTTTGATGTTTGCCGTTAGTGCAGCACTTTATACTTACTGGAATATTCCTGGTTTTGGTCGATGGGCATCCTTTCAGACTGGTGATTATGTGGATTCTCTCAGGCTTCCTGATAATAGTGTGGTTTTTCTCAACAATTATTCGTCACTGAAATATCTGAAAAATTTTGACAATGGGAAACGAAGTGTTTCTCTTGACGGAGAAGGCTTTTTTGATGTAGAATCAGATGCAAAAAATCCGTTCAAAGTAAAAACCCCCGAAGGTGTTGTAGTGGAGGTGCTTGGTACGTCTTTCCATCTTGAGTCGGGTGAGGGGATAGATAATCTTGAACTGAATGTTGTCGATGGGACTGTATCTTTCGGTTACCGGAACCATCGTGAATACATAGAAGCCGGACATTCTGCAACTATACAGGACGATGTAGTCAGGGTTATGGCTTTTTCCAATGAAAACTTCCTGTCCTGGAAAACCGGCAAGCTTGATTTCAATCAGAGTTCTTTAAAGACTATTGCTAAAGCTCTGGAAGAACATTATGAGGAAATCAGGGTGGTACATATTAATACTAACAGCGACATTAAAGTAACTACTTCATTTACGAATCAATCCATTTCGCAGGTTCTTGACGAGTTGGAGATACATTTTGATAAAAAATTCCGTTTAAACGAAGGAGTTTTAACAATCTCTGACTAATTTCGGGGGATATTTCACACAGTTGAAATCTCTTGAAGTTGAGAACCGAAAATCACAGAAATATAAAAGTGGTGATGGCTATTGTATTAATTACATTAGCCAATGTTTCGTTATATGCCCAAAGAGCCGGGCATGTGCGATTGACTGTTGACAAAACCCGGGGGTCTGCCATTGAACTTATTGAGCATCTTCAGAAAAAAAGCGGGGTTGTTATAAGTTATAGTTCCCGGCTTTGCCTTAAAGACGATGTGAGATTATCTCAATCTGAAAATAGCCTTCTTGGATTCCTGAATGAAATTTTCAAAAATTGCCCGTTTTCCTATACCGAGTTGGACAACCGGATTATTCTTCGTCCCAAACCATTGTCCGAACAAAGCTTTACAATCAACGGTTTTGTTGTCGACCAAAAATCCGGAGAACGTTTATTAGGCGCCAATCTTTACAATGCTACCCGTGAAAAAGGAACTGCTACAAACTTTTATGGCTTTTACAGCTTAACACTGCCAGGTGGTGAAACAGAGTTGAATGCTTCGTTTGTTGGATACAAAACAGAGACAAAGAGATTCTTTTTGCACAAAGATACGGTGATAAATTTTCGGTTAAGTCCCAATGTAGAACTGCCGGAGATTTCGGTTTTGGGGTCACGTATGCCTAATATGCTACAGGGTAGCAGTTTTGGAGCTATGCGGGTTTCAATGGAGCAAATTGTTGATGCACCGGCATTGTTCGGAGAGCCGGATTTGGTAAGAGGAATTCAGATGTTGCCTGGAATTCAAAGTGGTTCGGAAGGGTTTTCTGGTCTATATGTAAGGGGGGGAGGTCCCGACCAGAATATGGTTCTGCTGGACGATGTTCCTGTCTACAATGTTGGTCATTTATTAGGATTTTTTTCCATATTCAATACCGATGCTGTCAGCCAGGTGTCTGTTACGAAAGATGGATTCCCGGCGCGATACGGAGGCCGATTGTCATCAGTTGTTGATGTAAGAATGAAGGATGGGCGAGAAGAAGAGATTGGTGGCAATATTTCTCTTGGTTTGCTTTCATCAAGCCTTTCATTAGACGGCCCTGCACTTAAGGATAAATCTACTTTTGCCGTTTCGTTCAGACGTACTTATATTGATGCTCTGGCAGCCATTTACCAGCTGGGAGAAGAGGAGAAGACCAATTATTACTTCTTCGATTTTAACGGGAAAATCAATTATGAATTTTCCGGGCGGAGTAAGCTTTTTCTGAGTTCTTACTGGGGCCGCGATAAATTTTATACCCGTTATAATTTTCGCGATTTTGAAGTAGAGGTGGTGGGAAGTGATGATTTCAGAGATTTCATAACAATTAATGATGAAAGTAATGCCGGGTGGGGAAATTTTACGGGTGCATTGAGATGGAACTATGTTGTTAATAAGCGACTGTTTTCAAATTTCACTGCTACTTACTCCAACTATCGCTTTTTTATAGGTCTGAGGCGTGATGAAACTGAAGGACAGGCCTTGACTTCCTATGAACAAAGATATTTGAGCGGGATTGAGGATTTCACCCTGAAATCTGATTTTGAATTTTATTATACACATGATTATACAATAAGATTTGGAGCCAGTGGTGTACTGCACAGGTTTAATCCGGGAGTTGATATTTTGCGAACAACTCCTGAGAACGGAAAATCTGAAGAAACTGTAATTGAAGATGTCAGGGTTTCGGGGCAGGAATATAGAGGCTATTTCGAAAATGAATTTTCTTTTGGCGACCGTTTTCGTGGAAATGGTGGTCTTCATGCGGCCCTGTTTCTGGGTGAGAGAACACCCTACTGGTCTGTGGAACCCAGATTATCGTTGCGTTACAGAATATCCCCCCGGTTCGATTTGAAAGGAACCGTGTCAAGTATGTCTCAATTTATTCATTTGGTCGGTACGGCAGGTTTTTCTTTGCCAACCGATTTATGGTTGCCGGTGAGTGATGAAATTGAACCTATGCATTCGGAGCAGGCTACACTTGGCATTGATGTTTATTTCGGACAAAGAAACAGATATGTTTTATCTCTTGAAGGATATATAAAATCTTTTGAAAACCTTCTTGCCTATAAAGAGAGCACAGGATTTTTTGATTATAGTTCAACATGGGAGGATAAACTTACGTCAGGACGCGGAGAATCGGCGGGGGGAGAACTTCTTTTACAAAAGAATAGCGGAAAACTGACCGGTTGGCTGGGCTATACTTATGCACATACCAACAGTTTTTTCTCAGAGTTAAATGAGGGAAAATCTTTCTCCGGACGATTTGACAGACGACATGACGCCAGTCTTTTTATGAATTACCGGTTTAATAAAAGGTTTACAGGGAGCCTTAGCTGGATGTTTGGCTCCGGAAATCCCATCACTTTGCCCGAGGAAAAGTACTATGCACCGCAGCTTCCATTTGAAAAACAGCCTGAATATGGTTATTCAGAAAGTGTTAAATCGATCAATAATTACAGAATGCCTGCATTTCATCGGCTCGATTTAGGGATCAATTTTACAAAAACAAGGAAAAGAGGTGAACGTACATGGAGTTTTGGTGTTATTAATGCGTATGGGCATCAAAACCCTTTTCTGCTCTACTTTAGCGAAAGTGAAGATGCACCTGAGGGTTCAGCTTTGAGAGAACTCAAACAATTAAGTCTTTTCCCTTTTCCAATTCCATATATCAAGTATTCATTCAAATTCTGATTTTGAAGTGAGAAAGTTTTTATACATAGTAGTTGCGCTGGCCTTGTTTGTTTCCTGTGAAAAAAGTCTTGAATTTAGGCTTGAAGAAAAGGGAGGTAACCTGGTCATGTTTTCTTTTCTTACCCCCGACTCATCTTTCAATGTCCATCTGAGTAAGAGTGTGAGTCACATGTCAGTTGATGACTTTGAACGTATTTATGATGGTAATATCACCGTTTACCGGAATGGAAAGATTATCGATGATTTTATTTTTCCTTTCGATAAAACCTGGGCCTGTCGGGATGATGTTGTTATTTCGGAGGGAGATACATTTCGAATTGAGGCTTATGACAGCGGGGGACAGAATATATCTGCAGAAACACTCGTGCCTTATGCTGTTCCGGTCTCCATTTCGGATACCGCTACTATAGAGAGGGAACAAAATGGAAACGGCAAGACACAAATGCTTCAGTGTAAGCTTAAAATTCCTGATCGGGAAGGTGTGTCAGACTATTATCAGCTATTGGCTTTTGAAGAGATATGTGCCGTCACAACCGGTGATTCTGTTTGCCAAAGAACCGAAATAGATTATTCCAAAACAGACCCGGTCTTTTATGTACGTGACCAGGAAGGAAGCCTGATTGGAGGTCTTGATTTCGGTGGCTGCTTTTCAGATCATCTCTTTGATGGAGAAAATTATGAGTTGACAGTTTATTTACCTGTTCAATATGCTAACGCACCCGAGTCTTCCGGTATCTACCGCAAAATACTTTTCCTTTTGCTTTCACATACACGAGAGTATTACGATTATTACCGGAGCCGTACCGTTGCAGAATATGGTTACGAGCTGCCTTTGCTCGATCCGATACGCATCTATAATAATGTTGAAGGTGGCCTTGGCGTTGTTTCTGCTTATAGTATATCGGCCGATTCTTTGGTGTTCAACTAGGTGACCTTGAATCCGACTTTAATAAATAAATTTTTTGCGAATGAAACGAGCATGGTAAAGATTGCTATCATAGATTGTTAGATTGTTAGAGATGTAATAACGTATAACATTATAGCATCTAAACAACATTAACAACTCTAACAACTCTAACAACTCTAACAGCCCTAACAACTTATTAAATATAAGATGAAATGAACACTGATAGGTTTGCCACAACAAGAACATATATAGATTGCAGGCCACTAACTTAAGTAAATGATATACTGATGAAATAATGGCAGTTGAATTTGACGCTGTGTCATGCAAAGATGGTAATGTTGTATGGCTTATTTAACGTTTTAAAGCGAGCGATAGCAGGTGTGAGAACATCATTCAGATTTTGGTATTCTTTTTGATACATGCATATATATCGATATTTATTTAATTATATAAAACATTAAACTATAAACAATTCAATAATTATGGCACTATTTGGAAAAATGGACAATCTGGGGGCAGATCAGCCCGAGAATCAGGACAAAAAGAAAGAGATAACTGATGTAGAGAAAACAAGAGTTTTAATAATAGGTTCGGGACCTGCCGGATATACAGCAGCAATTTACGCAGCCAGGGCTAATCTTAAACCAATGTTGTATGAGGGGCTTCAACCGGGTGGACAATTAACTACTACCACCGACGTAGAGAATTATCCCGGGTATCCTGATGGTATAACCGGCCCTGACATGATGGAAGATTTTAAGAAGCAGGCCGAACGCTTTGGTACAGACATCCGTTTCGGTATGGCTACCGATGCAGATTTGTCAGAACGTCCATTTAAGGTTACCATAGATGATAATAAAATAATTGAAGCAGATGCGTTGATTATTGCAACAGGAGCAACTGCCAAATACCTTGGGCTTGAAGATGAAAAGAAATACGCCGGCTCGGGTGTTTCTGCCTGTGCAACCTGTGATGGTTTCTTTTATCGTGGTAAAGATGTGGCTGTTGTAGGAGGTGGTGATACTGCATGCGAGGAGGCTATCTACCTTGCCGGGCTTGCCAACAAAGTTTATATGATAGTTCGTCGTGATGTATTCCGTGCTTCAAAAGTAATGCAACATCGGGTATTTAACACTCCGAATATTGAAATATTATGGGAACACCAGACCAAAGGTTTGTATGGTGATGGTGTTGTTGAAGGTGCTGTTTTGGTTAAGAAAAAGGGAACTCCGGAGGAAGAAGAGGTGAAGATTAAAATTGATGGCTTCTTCCTGGCTATCGGGCATAAGCCCAATTCAGATATTTTCCAGGACTATCTGGAAACCGATCAGGTGGGGTATATCAAAACCATTCCCGGAACAACCAAAACAAATGTACCTGGGGTTTTTGCCTGCGGGGATGTACAGGATTCGGTATATCGTCAGGCTGTAACTGCTGCAGGGACAGGCTGTATGGCAGCAATTGATGCTGAGCGTTGGCTGGCCGAAAATTCGTGATGTTTTATTATTATATATTATAAAAGTCGCTGTCAATCCGGTTGATAGCGACTTTTTTCAATTCTGCAATTTGTTAATATTCACGATTCTGTGCGTTTGGCGTGATTTAAGTGCTGTTATACAGACGGTTGTTTCTGATGTAATCATATATCCCCGGAGGCACCAGGAATCGTAGTTGCTTTCCTTCGCGTATTCCTTCTCTTATGAGTGTTGATGAAATTTCCAGAACGGGGGCCTTAAGTACCTTAATTGTATCATAGTGCTTAATATCTGCATTTTTCACAGGGAAACCTGGCCTTGGATAAACCAGTATCGAGTGTTCTTTTAGCAACCGGCGAGAATCGTACCAGCGATCAATATTAAGCAAATTATCGCTTCCGATAATCATTGTGAATTGATAATCAGGATAAGACGCTTTCAATTTTTCCAGCGTATTGATCGTATAGGAGGGTGTGGGCAGTGAAAATTCTATGTCACAAATTTTGAACCGGGGCTCTTCTTTTGTCGCAATGGCAACCATTTCCAGTCGTGACTGGGCAGGAGCAAGGGCTTTTTGGTCTTTGAAAGGGTTATGCGGACTCACGACAAACCATACCTGGTCGAAAGGCGCATATTCCATAGCAAAGTTGGCCAGTGCAAGGTGCCCGACATGAATGGGATTGAATGAGCCGAAAAGAAGTCCGATCTTTTGCATTCAGGAAATTTATTTGTTTGGTGAGATAAAATCTTTCACAAGCTGTTCTGCTTCGCGACAAGCTTTTTCAAGTTGGTCGTTCACAATGATTTTATCAAAAAAGCGGGCATATCCCAATTCTTTTTCAGCCTTTGCCAGCCTTTTGCGAATGGTTTCCTCGCTGTCTGTATTACGATTCCTCAGTCGTTTTTCAAGTTCCTGCAACGAGGGCGGTTTAATGAAAATAGCGAGTGCGTTTTCTCCAAAGTGTTTTTTTATATTGGTTCCGCCGACAACGTCTACATCAAACACAGCGACTTTCCCTTCATTTATGATCCTGTCCACTTCGCTTTTCAGTGTCCCATAGTACGTTCCCCGATATACTTCCTCCCATTCCAGAAACTCGCTTTTGTTGATTTTTTCGCGAAAATTGTCGGTAGTCAGGAAATAATAATCAACACCATGTTTTTCATTGGCTCGTGGCAACCTGTTTGTTGCTGATATAGAGAATGAAAGTTCGGGAATCTTTTCCATCAAAGTGTGCACAATGGTGGTTTTGCCTGAGCCCGAAGGCGCCGAGAATATAATTATTTTACCTGCCATGGTAGTATAATTAATGCGTGTTTATAAACCCGCAAAAATTTTTACAGTGTGTGTCTGTTCAGAAAGTGCCGGTTGCAAGGCTTGCAAAGTCCGAAAATACGGAGTTTACTCATCGAAAATGAGTAATTTTCGGACGAGTATAACACAGCAAATGGTACTTTATAGACAGACACTTCTCTGTTATTCTGCAATATTTAAATCAGTAGTGAACGACCTTATAAGATATTAAGGATTTGTTCCTTTATCTTTTCCAGATCATCTTTCATATTGACAACGAGTCGCTGTATCTCTGAATCACTTGCTTTGGAGCCAAGGGTATTGATTTCCCGTCCCATTTCCTGCGAAATAAATCCAAGTTTTTTACCTACCGGTCCTTCATCTTCAAGTGTTTGTTCAAAATAATCGATATGGTTTTTTAATCTGACTTTTTCTTCAGAGATATCCAGTTTCTCAATATAGTAAATCAACTCCTGTTCGAAACGGTTTTCATCTACATTTCCATTAAGGGCCAATTCATCAAGGCTTTCACGTATTCTGACTTTTATTTTTTCGGTTCTTTGACTCTCGAATGGAGTAATTTGTTCCAGCAGTCTTCTGAGGTCCCTGCTGTGTTGTTTAACATCCTGCAACATTGATTCCCCTTCCTGTTTCCTGAAATCATCCAGTTGCTCAATGGCCCTTATTAACCCTTCCTTAACCACTTTCCATTCTTCTTCATCGAGCTCAGGCTGAGCTGCTTTCATGGTATCGGGAAGAGGCATTATGATGCGTAGGAAGTCGGTATTATGACTTATCCCCAGTTTTTCTGCAACATGTTTGAGCTGTTCATGGTATTCACTAATGACTTCTTCATTGACCTGTGAAATCTTATCGGGCATCATCGATTCCAAATAGAATGTGACATCAATCTTTCCTCTTTGCAGTTTCTGTCCTATTTCATTCCTGATGGCCAGGTCTTTTTCCCTGTAAAGGTTGGGCAAACGGGTATTTATGTCAAGTTGCTTGCTGTTTAACGATTTGATTTCTATGATTATACGTTTGGAAGGGAGTTCACATGTGGCCTTTCCGAACCCTGTCATGGATCTTATCATTGAAAAATAATGTTTTATGAGTTTTCAACTGCAAAGTTAGATAATATTCGGTAAGTAAAAATATATTTTACCTGCATTCTCCTTATTTACCTGGTTTTGGCAGCCCTTTCGCTGTGATTGATCTGATTATTCCTGTGCCGAAGACAAAATTCTGTAGTATTCCTTTATTGGTACGCAGAAATGAAAGTCATTGAAGTTAAAAATAGTTAATTTTTTACTAATGTTGTTTTTGTTAAGTTATTATATAGTTGAAAATAAGTGTAATACGCAAATTCTTTCAGATTTAGTATCTAATTGTTTAAGAAAAACAGAAAAATAATGAACAAAAATATTTCATGGTCGTTATTCTTGTGTTTAAATTAAATTAATCTAAATTAAAACAGAGGTCATGAAAAAAATGAGTTTCAAATTGCTGGCCATTCTACTTATGGGAGTATTTGTAATGGCATCTTGTAGTGAAGACGATGAAGACGACAATAATGTCGATCCCGTGGAGAGCAATACTATTGTTGATGTGGCATCATCGGATGATGATTTTTCTATTCTTGTGGAGGCATTAATCCAAACCGGTTTGGATGATGCTTTGGCAAATGAGAATGCTTCTTACACGGTTTTTGCACCGACAAATGCAGCATTTGCCAGTCTGTTAACCGAGTTGGGTGTTGAAAGTCTGGAGGATATTCCTTCAGAAACATTATCCGCAGTTCTGCTTTATCATGTTTTGGATGGAGAAGCCACTTCATCAGCGGTTACTACCGGTTATTACAGCACGCTTAGTGCAGGACCGGCAGAGGGTTACACCTTATCGATGTATATTGATATGGAGGAAACTGAAATTAACAGTCGGGCGTCCATTGTGGATACAGACATTATGGCGGATAACGGTGTGATTCATGTTATTGATAAGGTAGTTTTACCTTTATCGATAACCGGGCATGCTGTGGCCAATGAAGGATTTTCCTCACTTGCTGCTGCTGTTACCAAGGCAGATTTAGCCGGAACGCTTGATAGTGATGAGGTAACCTTTACTGTTTTTGCGCCTGTTAATGCTGCATTTGATGAATTATTTTCGAACCTGGGTGTTACTCTTGACGATCTTTCGGCAGAGGATTTATCCCCGATTTTGCTTTACCATGTTGTGGACGCATTCGTTCCTGCTGCCGAAGTTGTTTCAGGATACGTACCAACGCTTAGTCAGGGCCAGGAGCAAAGTTTGAGCCTGCAGATAAGTGCAGGCGATGGTGTGATGCTTAACGGAAGCAGCAATGTGGTTGTGACCGATGTCGTGGCAACCAACGGTATTATTCATGCAATCGATGAAGTAGTTCTGCCTCCGACGGTTGTAGACCTGGCACTTGATAATTCTGATTTCTCACACCTGGTTGAGGCAATTGTTAAAGCTGAACTTGTCGAGACTTTAAACGGAGAAGGTCCTTTTACGGTTTTTGCCCCTACAGATGCAGCTTTCGAAGCATTGTTTGATGCGCTGGGAGTTTCGGGGGTAGATGAAATTGATGTCGCAACTTTGACCGACGTTTTACTTGCCCATGTTGTAAGTGGTAACGTTGTTTCCGGTGATTTGTCGAATGGGACTGTTCCAACGCTTAACAGTGAAAAATCACTGGATATTAATGTTGACAATGGAGTAGTTATTGACGGAGAGATTAATGTTGTTCTTGCCGATGTGCAAGGCACCAACGGAGTTGTTCATGTTATTGATAGAGTGATAGTTCCGTAAAATAGTAGATCGTTAGATTTTTTAGATTTAGGATACAAAGTGAATCTTAATGCACTGATAATTCGCATTTTAAGTCATAATAATTTTTAAATATAAACAATTGATTTAGAATCGTTTGTAAAAGTTTAACGGACTATTGTCAAAAGTTAATCTCCTTTTTTGTGTCGGAGACCTCTCGGTGGCCTTTGATTGTCCACGAGAGGTCTCTTTTTTATTATTCCGTTTTGTTCGTTATTTTTGTGCTCAAAATGAACAAATTATTCATGAGCTCGTTAAATTGTTGAAATTTGTTTAAATATGGCTGTCTATTCCATAAAAGACCTGGAGAAAATCTCAGGTATTAAAGCACATACCATAAGAATATGGGAACGTCGCTACGGGCTCATTCATCCAAAGCGCACCTCTACCAATATAAGATATTACTCTGACGAGGATCTGAAAAAATTGCTGAATATATCTATTCTTAATCAAAACGGGTTTAAAATATCGAAAATTGCCGGTTTGGATGAGCATCAGCTCCGTGACAGGGTGTTGGATCTTTGCATCGATGCTCGTAACAATAATGTTCAGATAGAGAGCTTAATGGTATCGATGCTGGAATTGGACGAAAGAAAGTTTTTGAATGTACTGTCGGGAGCAGTTATTAAGTATGGTTTTGAAGATACTGTTGAGCAGATTTTGTTCCCGTTTCTTGAGAGGGTTGGGATGCTATGGCAGGCCGGGACAATTAACCCGGCTCAGGAGCATTTTATTTCCAACCTTATCCGGCAAAAAATGATTGTTGCCATCGATAATGAGATGCAAAATATTGCTGTAAAAGGGCCCAGGATAATTTTCTTTTTGCCGGAAGATGAATTGCATGAAATCGGAATCCTTTTTTACAGCCTGCTTGCCCGGAAAGAAGGTCTGGACGTTGTTTATCTTGGAATGTCCGTACCTTTGGCCGATTTAAAACTTGTTCACCAGGTCAGGCCCGCAGATGCTTTTTTTACTTCATTCGTCACTGCCCGTGAGAAAAACCAACTGGAAGGCCTCCTTCAGCAATTGCGTGACTATTTTCCTGAAGTACCCTTTATGGTCAGCGGTATGCAGATAAAGGAGCTTCATCCGCGATTGCCCGATGATTTTTCAGTAATATCATCTATCAAAACGTTTAAGGAGAATATCAGACTATTGATGTTTAGTGATTGATTTCGTAGCTTTTACGCTGGATCTTTTGCGGTTAGGCTTTTAGCGAATAAGCGTAACGCGGTAAATGGTAATTTATGGACGGAGACTTAGTATAAAAATCCAACAATCTACCGGCCTCATTAATCATTACTTTTCTTTCGGTTTTGTTTTCCGGTAACTCCTTTGTTTTTCCATCTTCCAGACAGATAATAGCTGATAGTTCCGATCAATCCAATGCTCCATCCGCAAGGAATAGCCCACCAAATTCCTACCGTACCTATTTGTCCCGACAGATAAGCTGCCAGCGGAATCCGAACAATCCACAAAGATATCAGGGTAATAAACATAGGGATCAGGGTATCGCCTGCTCCCCGAAGTGTTCCATGCATGGTAAACATTGTTGCAAACACAGGATAAAATGAACTGATTATGACAAGGTAATCTTGTCCATGTTTAATTACTTCTTTATTATCTGTAAATAAAGACATCAGGCTTTCTCCAGCCAATATGACAATCAACATTACGCCCAGGCTCAGTCCCCAGGACATAAAGAGAGTGGCGCGAACTCCTTTTCTAATTCGTTTAAGCTGGCCGGCTCCCAGGTTTTGCCCTACAAAAGCAGCGAGTGCCGATGCCAGATTCATAGCGGGCATTGAGGCGAGTGCGTCTATCCTGCTTGCGGCTGTATAGGCTGCAAGAACGGGCGTATCGAAGTTGTTGATGATTCTGATCAGGGCCATCATCCCAAGGGCTACGAATGCCTGCTGAAAACCTGTTGGTAAGCCTATTCTTGCACTTTTTTTGAATATTTCCCAGTCAAATACCATTGACCTTCGGCTGAAATGAATGAGATGCCGGCGCCGGTTTAATACAAAAACAGCAGTCAGAAAGGCGCCTCCCTGTGCAACAATGGTGGCCAGTGCTGCGCCTTCTATTCCCCACTTGAAAACAATGATAAACAAAAGATCGAAGCCTATATTGGCTAATGTGGAAATCGTAAAAAAGAGTAGGGGGGTTTTACTGTCACCTAACCCCCTGAGTATGGATGCCGTGCTGTTAAAACCAAAGTAGATAAACAATCCTGAAAGATAGATCGAAAAGTAGCTGATTGCTTCCGGCATAACATCACTGCTTACCTTTAGCAAAGTGAAAATTTCCCGGCTGAAGATGATTCCTGCTGCAGATAAAACGATAGAAGCTAAAAAAATAAAAATGTAAATGGTACCGATGGCTCTTTTTACTTCTTCGTAACTTCTGGCGCCGAAATATTGACTGATAACAACTGTTGCACCGCTTCCAATGCCTATTACAAACGAAATGAGAGTGTAAAAAACAGGAAACGATGCGCCTACTGCAGCCAGAGCCTGTTCTCCCAAAACTTTGCCTACGATAATCGAATCCACAACATTATATAGTTGCTGGAATATGTTTCCAATTACCATGGGAATAGCAAATCTGAAGATAAGTCTTCCTTCCGGACCGTAAGTCAAATCTCTCATCTATGATTTTTTATTCAGAGTGCAAAGCTATACAAAATTATTTTGGCATAAATATGGTACTCAATAGTGGGTTAAAAAAAGCCTAAATGCAGCGGCGTAATGACGCAAAGTTTTTATTATGAGAGGTAGAGACGCCCAAATTGGGCGTCTTTACCTTACCAGACATCTGTAACAATAGATCGTTAGATTATTAGATTTAAGATACAAGATAATTCGTATTTCGTTGAAAATATGCATTCTATCAAAATAAACTCTTTGAATATAACCAGTTGCATCTAAGGTGTTTACACAATCTTAACGGACCATTATGTAAAAGTTTAACGGAGTATTGTAGTACTGCGGGCTGTCTAAAAACTCTGTGATACTCTATGCTGCTCTGTTTAATTTATTGTATTACAGAGCTCCACGGAGCTTGTGCAAAGTTTCACAGAGTAAAAATTAGCCTTTTTAGACACCCTCATATAGTGCAAGCGTAACAGAGCAAATTGTACTTTATGGCCTGGCACTATTTAGTGCTTGCGGTTTTCGTTAAATAGTGAAAAACATTTATTTTTGCCATTTCAATATCGAAAAAAATGAGTAAAAGGCTTTTCCTTTTTTTGGGGTTATTGGGTTTTGTCGCGGTTTCTTCATCATCACAAGTGCTGACCGTTGATTCAATTGAGGTATCAATTGTTATCCCCAAAGAACATAGAAAATTGGCGATTATCTCAGAAAAGCCTGATATTGAGGAAGATGAAAATAAGATGTACCACTCTCTTCTCGAAGTGGAGTCTCTGTTTCCCGATAAACATTTTTATTCTGACGGGCGAATCAAAATAAGGGTGGATCATTATTACAATCAGAAAATTAAACCTTATGTTATAGAACAAAAGGTTTGGAGAAATCTTATCCTGGAGAAAGAAACCGATGATGTATTTAATCCATATAGTATCGTTTCGTTGTGGAGGGACACGATTAAGTATAAGCCTTTTGCGTTCTCGCTTAAATACACCAATCGACGGTATCCTTCAATAATTGATTATCCCTCAATGTTCGACAGTACCCCGCTTGAACAATATCATAATTTCCTTGAACACCCTTCTGGTGCAGATTCACTTATTGCCACTTACCAAACCAGTCCAGTTAAAATGCTTATGGATAAAATTTTGATTCAAAATCCTTCATTGGCTGAAGAAGTATGGGATAATATTCCCGACCCCCCAAAAATTTCTTATGGTGACGGTTATATTGAAAAGCGCAGTGCTCAGGAGGAGATTAACCGACTATTGAGTTTAGAAAATCTGAACACAAAAAACAAACTTGAGAAAAGAGCGGAAGTGAAACGTCCATGGAGTTATGGCGGGACAGAAAATATACAATTTTCACAGGCTTTTCTTGAAAATTGGGTTAAAGGAGGTGAAAATGCTGTGTCATTGCTGAGTGACCTGAGGATTCAGGCAAAATATAAAAAAGAAAATGTAGAGTGGGAAAGTTATGCCATTCATAAACTTGGCATACTAAGCTCCGATGACCGTAAAACCAGGGTGAATGATGATTTGATTGAGCTGAACACAAAATACGGACTTAGTGCCGGGAAAAAATGGTTTTATAGTGGATTGTTTAATTTTAAAACCCAGTTTTTCAACGGATACGAAAAAAATGATGAATTAAAGGAAAATCCAATATCGGGCTTTTTGGCTCCAGCCTATATTACAATGGCTCTGGGAATGGATTATAAGGAAAAGAATTTTACTCTCATGCTGTTGCCTTTTACATCTAAGATGACTTTTGTCTCGGATACGGTAAAGTTCGACCAAACCAGATATAATATTCCAAAGGATAAAAAAAGTGATAATATGGGAGGAGCTTCTCTGGTTAATAATTTTACCTGGGAATTTGCAAAAGATTTCAACTTATCCTCAAAACTTGATTTTTTCTATGAATATATGAAGAGTGACAATCAGATTCAGTCGGAATGGGAATTAATTCTTGACATGAAAATTAACATTTTTCTTAGCGCAAGGATTAGTACTTATGTGAGGTATTACAGCAATGAATCGGACAAGATACAGTTCAGGGAAAATTTGAGTATATCGTTCAATTACAGGTTTTAACCTGATTTGTTCATGAATAGATCAGGTTAAAAGAGGTGTTTGCGTTTAACTAAGTTTAACTGATATTCTTCCCCCAAATGCTGAATTCATTTTATCTTTGACACGTGATGGAAAAACAAAGGGGTTTTCATAGGTTTAGGTAAGGTTAGGTTAATTAGGTTAAGTAAGAAAGGAGCAGTATTATTCCTGCTCCTTTTAATCTTTTTTCTGTTTTGATTGTTTATTTATAAACAGCTGGTAAATTTAAAATTTTAACAAAGTTTCTATTGACTTAGGCACGGGCTTTGTTTATATTTAGATTAAGTTTTCTCATAGTTTAGGGTTAGGTTTGGTTAATAGAGGGTCGTTCACTTTGTGTGGGCGACCTTCTTTTTTAAGGAGATGGCAACGAGCGTATTTGTTGACTCGAAACACTCTATATTAGTGTCTGTCCATAAAGTGCCATTTACGGTGTTATGCTCGTCCGAAAATTACTCATTTACGATGAGTAAACTCCGTATTTTCGGACTTCGCAAGCCTTGTAAATGACACTTTCTGAACAGACACACATATTGTGAAAATTTTTGCGAGTTTAT
>NZ_AHZV01000326.1 GCF_000250735.1 Anaerophaga thermohalophila str. Valhall | reverse complement strand
AACGCCCCTGAATTGTCTCGCACCCAATTTATGCTACGAAGAGATTAGGGCTAACGCCCCTTTCTTTAAAAAGAAAAATCGGAGCGTTAAAGAAAAACATTGAGTAGAACAATAAATATAATGATAAAATAAGTGGGGCTGCAGCCCTGAAAAATCATACAAATGAATACGAATACAAAAAGGGGCGTAGAAAAAATGTATGAATTAAAACAAAGGGGCATAGCCCGGTAATCTTCGTAATTGAATAACGAATGATATAACCCAAAGGGGCGTTAGCCCCGTAATCTTCGTAGAAAAAATGTATGAATTAAAAAAAGGGGCGTAGCCCTGAAATCTTTGTAATAGAATAATGGACAAAATAACCCAAAGGGGCATAGCCCGGTAATCTTCGTAATTGAATAACGGATGATATAATCAAAGGGGCGTAGCCCGGTAATCTTCGTAATTGAATAACGGATGATATAATCAAAGGGGCGTAGCCCTAATATCTTCGTAATAGAAACGGATGAATAAACCATAGGGGCGTTAGCCCTGAT
>NZ_AHZV01000327.1 GCF_000250735.1 Anaerophaga thermohalophila str. Valhall | reverse complement strand
CATGAGATGTTCAAATGTCAAAAAACGCAAGCAACCGCAGACAAATTTGATGCAGGAAATAGTGAACTATTTTCAAATCAAATTTGATGAGGACGCTTGTGTTTTGCCGATAGTTGAGCATCGTAATAGATAATTTATGAATAATGCAGGTTAAATAGATTTGATAAAAAGAAGACAGGTCGGAGCTTTTTCCGGCTATGATTTTGCGGTATATTTGCACCCTGAAAAACAATTTTTACCGATATGGGAAATAACTTGTTAAAAGGAAAACGGGGGATTATTTTCGGCGCCCTCAACGATATGTCCATTGCATGGAAAGTTGCCGAACTGGCCCACGAGGAAGGTGCCACATTTACCTTGTCAAACACGCATGTAGCTTGCCGGATGGGCGAAGTTGTGAACCTGGCAAAGAAGACAGGTGCCGAGCTAATTCCGGCCGACGCCACAAACGTTGAGGATCTGGAAAATGTCTTCCGAAAATCAACCGAAGTACTTGGGGGTAAGATAGATTTTGTTTTGCACTCCATCGGAATGTCTCTGAACGTTCGTAAGAAGAGGGTTTATCACGACCTGGATTACAATTACCTTCAAAAAACACTTGATATCTCAGCCATTTCGTTTCATAAAATGCTTCAGGTTGCGTTCAAGCAGAATGCTTTAAATGAGTGGGCCTCTGTTTTGGCGTTATCTTATGTTGCAGCACAACGAACGCTTTATGGATACAACGATATGGCCGATGCCAAGGCTTTGCTGGAATCAATTGCCCGCAGTTTTGGTTATATTTTCGGTCGTCAGAAAAAGGTGAGGGTCAATACAATCAGCCAGTCACCAACTGTCACTACTGCAGGAAGCGGAGTGAAAGGCATTGACGGATTGATCGATTTTGCCGATCGAATGTCTCCCCTCGGAAATGCAGATGCCGAAGATTGTGCCCGGTATTGTATGGTGATGTTTTCCGATTATACCCGGAAAGTGACTATGCAAAACCTTTACCACGATGGGGGATTCTCGAGTATGGGTATGAGTCTCAGAGCTATGAAACAATACAATAAGAGCTTTGACTCGGGAGATGTAGATGATTTGTATTAAATACAATACTCCGTTAAACTTTTGCAATACACTGCAAACCAATTGTTTGCATCTTAATGGGTTTGGCAATTAAAATTCAGTAGATCAAGGTTTTACGAAACGAGCATGGCAAGGTTTCCCACAACAAGAATATGT
>NZ_AHZV01000328.1 GCF_000250735.1 Anaerophaga thermohalophila str. Valhall | reverse complement strand
AACATCTCATGGCGAAAACTTATGAATAAAGCAGGTTAAAAACTTTGCGTCATAGCGTCTCTGCGTTTAGGCTTTTTTTAACGGACTATATGTTATAGACAGAACACGAATTAAAGGGTAACAGGTCTCATTTTGTTAACCCTCGTTAATAAGAATGTTTTAGTTTAAAAACAGATGAATCCGGTTTTGATTTCATCTGTTATTTGACTATCTTTGTAACATTTTGAAATAAAATGTACCAAATATTGTTGAAATTTTAAGTGACCGGGGTGCGAATTTTATTTTTCAGCAGATACGGGTTAATGGATTTTTTTCTGTAGACCATTTTCCTGAAATTGGGAGTAACGAAAAAGAACTGGATAATTATAAATTGGATTTTTTAACTGAGACAGACTATGCAAATCGAAGGAGTCCCCAAAGCGTTTTTGAGACAAGAAGCGCGTGATTACATCGACCTGTATGCTTCGTTGGGAGAAAGGGCGGAAGTTTTCCTGCCCAATTTTGTCTTCGATAACTTAAAGGCTTTCGTACGCCTTTGTTACGAGGAACCCAATGATCCGTCGCGGCAGCAGGCCGAAATACAAAAATTCCTGCTTAAATTCCGGGAAGAGATTCCCGGTTATGCGGATATTTCCCTGATGCTGTATCCCCATCAGGATTCCAAAGCCTTCATTTACAACTCTCTTAAACAGGAATTCAACCGGCGTTTAGGTTATTTTGCCGATAATGATATTGTTAATAACCAACAAAAAGAGTGGATTGAGAACATCCGAAATGTTCATGACTTTTCTGTTGGAACACCACCGGTAACAGAGCAGACTATTGATTTTCTTGCAAAGATCGTAATCGGTGATTCACTTGTAGACCTGCGAAGATTTCGTGATGTTATAGGGGTTATCGGTGATATTGATGAGGCGCACTGGAACTATTTAATGGATACCCTTGAACAGATGATCAATCAGAGTACCCATTATACTACAAAGGCCGAAAAAAATAATTTTCTTCACCGAACAGAGTGGGCGGTTAACTTTAAAGGTCTTAACGGCCTGATCCGCACGGTTGTTTCCGGCGACAGTGATACCGCCGTTGAATTACTGAAGGGGGAAGTTTTCGGAACCGATTGTGTTCGGGTGGTTGAAGATATCAAAGGCGAAGAACTTTATGAATTGATGCAGGAAGATACTTCCAGCGTTTTTGTTGTGAAGGTGAAGCACATGCGCAAAAACATGTTTGCCGGTCATAAGTGGTTCCCCCTTATATCAAGAATTGTGGTGGTGGACGATTCTCCCGAATCGCATGCTTCCAATACATCTCTGGTTTTCAGTTTCCATAACGGGATTATCAATACTCTCAATAAAGTACACACCAAGAAGCTTGGAGCTCCTGCAAATACCCAGCTCAACCTCCGGCTTATCCTGGAAAATGTTAATAGCAAAAATTTACAGGAATTTAAGGAACTGCTTGACCAGAAAATTGCCGATTATAACCAGGAACTTGAAGAAATTAAAAAAGAACAGTTGGGGCAAACCAACGATCTTTTGAAAAATATTAATCTTTTTAAGTTCGACGCTTTCTCACGTCAAATTCTGAAAGACCGCTACTCTCTGGCAAGATTGCGTGACTTTATTCAGTTTATTCAAAATACAGCATCCCCTGAAAAACGGCAGAAGCAAAACGAAGAGCTGATTAATACTTTTGAAGACAGGATACGAAGATATTTTTATTCCGACACACCTGCCGTTCAGATTGCTACAATTCTCGAAGGTGGGGGTAGAAACCAGATACGCACGTATGGTGAGTATCTTTTGCAACGTAAGATCAAGTCATTGGATAACGAGATACTTAATCGTTGCAAAACCATTATTAATTTTATTCCTGATAATTACAAGAGAACTTTACATAATCATTTTCACAAAAATTTCGGCGTCAATCTTTTCCTTGAAAAGTATCAGAAATACATAGCCAAGGTTGACAACGAGTCTGATAATAAAGGCCGGTTCAGAAATGTGCTGATCGACCTGGGTGTTTACAAGGACTTTGAGAAACTCGGAGAAAAGGAACAACAAATTATTAAGGACTTTATCAGCGATTTGAGTAATCTGGACAAAACGTCTATTGCTGATGATGTTCAGATGATCATTCGCGATTTGTTATTCTATAAAGACAGAACACCCAAGCCTTATATCATCTATAATAAAGTGCTGGCATGGGAATATACCGATCTTTTTGCTGATGATAAGTTTTACATCAATCCTTTTGACATTGAGATTGAAAACCTGGACGACCAAAGGATTGATTATGAGCGAATTCTGACCAAATTGTCACGAATTAAAAATACCCTTCAGCTTTTTGATGCCAGCGGCAGTTTGTGGGACCGTTTTTGTGAAAACGTAACCATTATTATTAACGATCCCTCTAATCCTACAGGTTATAGCGACTTTAACAGGGAAAATCTGATTGAGTTTCTAAAGTTTATAAACAACAGTAAGATTACCCTGCTCCTTGACGAAGCTTACACCGACAGTGTAAAGGTAACCGATGAGATGATGCCCAAGTGGCGTTCCATTTCACGCTATATTTTCAATAATGAAAATGCATATTCGAAAATAAGAGCCGTCTCCTCATTGTCCACTACGAAAAATCTGGCTGGTTCGGGTGAACGTCTGGGTGCATTGGTGGCTACTCCTGCAATGAAGGAGGTCATTGAGTTTGCACGGAAACGCAACCAGGCCGTTCGCGGGAACAGCTGCTCGTTGTATTTTCTGAATGCCGTATTGGAAACCGGTTTAAGGTCCAAAGCCCTGAAAGATAAGCTGGAATCTAAATTGCCGAAAGATGCATCCCGAAGCCGGATTGTTAAGCATATTGAAAATTTTATTACTGATCTGGTTTCGCAAGATGGAAAAACCAAAACAGCCACAGGTGATCCTGTTTTATCAGGGTTTGAAGGCAGTCCTATGCATCTCTTCCTGCTCGACGAACTGGTTGCTTTGGCTAAACTTGATATTCTTGATCTCCCCGACGATTTTAAATATAAAGATGTTCCGTTTTACATTTATTACCGGGGAGAACTTGTTAAGGGATTGAACAGATTCCGGATTAACAAAAATTTCCGTACGGAATCGAATCTGCGTCTTAAAACTGCAACAAGAATTGCCGAAGAAGTCATCAGCGAACTTGATGTAGAAGATGTTTCAGTTATCAGGTCTGATGGTTCTTATCTTTTCAATTTACTGTTTCGAAACTTTGGAAGTTTTAATGACCTTGAGGACTTTACTAAAAAGGTAGCAGGGGAAAGGGGAATATCCGTCCTGCCATATAAGACAGGTGTCGTTAGGTTTTCTCTGGGAGGTTATATCGAAGGGACACCCAAAAGTTACGAAATATTCCAAATGGAATTGCGTACTGCTTTTACCATGTTTCTTTCCTATTGGAAAAAACTCCGATTGGCCAGGAAAGAGGCGCCTCAAGCAGACGTTAATGATCTAATGGATAAGATACTGAATGAGGGGGAGAATGGCGGCTTTCTCGATGCGGTATTTGAGGATTACAGGATGGTTCGTGACTTGAAGAAAAAAGTCAACCAGTCGCTCCGCATCAACGAAAACAGATCGCTTTACCATGCTTCTCCCCAGGTGAGTGGCGTATCCATTACCACTATTGGTGATTCCCGCAATTCGGTTATTGAGTTTCAGGGCGACGTTGGAGATTGTCGCGATGTGGAAGAGTTTATAAGAAGTAGGGCTTTCACCAAAATTTATGAAAACCTGCTGCCACAGATATACAAGAATATCCCGCAATTGCGCAATCTCAACTTCAATATTGTGGCTTCCAGATATAGTAAGGCCACCATATTAAAGTATATCAACAATAAAAAGACATTTCATCCCAATCATTATGTGCTGGATGATCCGGAGGAAAAAAACATAATGCGCGAAATTCTTATCGAGATGGAACGTCTGCTGTTTTCCGATACGAAGATGAAGATACTGACTCTTCAGGCCAGCGGCGACTATTACATGGATGTTGCCAGACTTGAAGGGGTGAATATGGTATTGAAAAAGCACATTCAGGAGATATTGCTGCATTTTAACCTGCCGTTTGAGCAGCCTACCATTGAGCCAAGCAGGCGTGAAATTATCAGTACGGCCTGCGAGTTATTCGAGGAAGTGACCGGTTTGAAAGTAAAAGATATTGATCTTGAGCGGTATGTCAGTCATTTCATCGAAACCCTTCGTCAGGATGAAGCATTTTCTTCAATCGGTATATCCGATCGAAGTCTTGGATTTATTGCAGATGTAGTGAAGCGGCGTGTGTTCGGAAACGGACTATCTGTGAGTGATCAGGTACTTTATCTGTATCTTCTCAAAAATGACAACAGTTTCTTTAATCAGGTTACGTCGAAACTACGATATCTTCAGGAACGCATTGATAAAACCGATGATGCCGATCTGAAGATTTTTACCGAAAACATCCTGACGGATATACTGCCGCAGGAGGTTGACGATATAATGAATTATATCATCCGTAAGAAGGATATCAAAGTCGATGAAACCCGCCTTGGAGAGGTGACGCAGAAAGTGGTAGGATTCCTGGTGCTTTTGCAAAACCTGTCGAAAGGAACCGATTATTATCACAAATACACACATACACTGATTAAAGTGCTTGATACATATTTCAGGCGCCAGAACAGTGATGTGAACGAGATGATCCAGCACGGGATTACCCTCTACCGCAATTTTGATGTTAAGGATAAGACATTTAAAGACTTTGATAATGGACGTTTGCTTTGGATCAATGATATGATGACGAAGTGCGGCGTGATCTCGGTAGAACAGTCCGTTCAGCGGCATACCCGGATATCCACCGATGCGAAAAAGCGTGAATATCCTTTCCATAAGGTCGATCGTGGCGATGAAGAGCCTATGTACTTGCTCGACATGAACCGGAGCAAATCGAAGAACGACTACATTAAAGCACTTTCGACCAAACCCGATTCAAAATTTTTCGAACGTCGTCTGGCACGCTTTACCGCGAATATGGACCCCGATGACTACCGTTGTAAAGTCATGAAAAACGGGGTGGTGACACAGTTGATTATTTTCCAGAAAGGATATATCAAATATCTGACCGACTTTTTCCGATTGACGCAATACAAAGACATTTCATTGCAGGAAGCTCAGAACTTTGTGCCTGATGTGTTGCTGTTACTTGGTGCCCCGGAAAAGGTGATTTCTTTCCCGCAAGTCGGATACTTTGACATCAAAGGACCGAATGGTAATATCAAAACTCTTGTTACACCTCTGAGAAAAGAGGCTGACTATTTTGGTGATGTCAAAAAGCCGTGGCTCACCATGATGAATGAGAAGGTGAAAGAGATGGGAGGTATTCCCAAGCACGGTTCTCTTTTTGCAATTGAGCTGGAAGATGGTTCAATCTTTGTCGTTGAAGTAGACGGAGACAGCGGCGTCGGTAAGTCCGAGATGCTTGCCGGTCTTACGCTCAAGTGGTTACGTCAGAACCTGCCGGGTGTTCGGTCGATCAAAAATATTGCTGGCGACATGTTCCATGTTTTCCGGGACAAAGAGGGTAACTTGTATGGATTCGGAACTGAAGAAGGAGACTTTTCCAGAGTTACCGACTTCGATCCTGAATACATCAAATATTACAAATACCTTTTCGAAAGCAGTGCCGACAGCAATGTGGATGATTTGAATTCGAGAAGTACCATCAGCGGCCTTTGTGAGATTCAAATGCCCTATAAGATTGACATAATTCTGACAGCACACAACAACTCGAAAGAAGAGGCAGGTATTGTCAGGGTCAGTAATCCTGAAAACTTCCTTCTTTACATCGATTCGCATGGAGAACGAAAAGAAAAGGCTACCAGTCAGGACGGACCCCATTTTCAACGTACCTTGTCGAGATATACTGGCGATAAGAACATTGTAGAAGTTTTGTCGCAGCACGGCAACTACCTGGATGATGTTTTAGATTGGGAGCTTGATCCGCGTGATGGTAAGTATTACCTGGCCTCATCCTACAAAATGATGGATAAAATCGATATTGAGAAGGTGGTGAACCAGATTTTTGTGGGAAAGGAAATTCCTTATGAGAACGAGAAATGGAAGGTCTCTGGAGTGCATTTCGACCTTGTAAAGAACCGGTTTATTGCGCATGTCGAATTGGGCGACCAGATTGATGAGGTAGTCCTTTCAAGGAATATCTTCAGCTCTATTTTCGACTCTCTGGCCAGTACACCGGCAGGTCAGCCCTTTATCTCTCAGGAAGGTCAGATTGAAGGTCGTTACCACCTGATCGACGTGTTAAGTGGTGGTGCCGATGGTAAGGGAGAAGGTGCAAAGGTTGAATGTGGCATTTTGTCAACAGAAATAGGCAAGAAAGGAAAAGAGATTGCCGGACCACAGAAAGCAGCTGAATCGTTGACCAATCTGATTAAGGAGTTGCGTGCCGGAAGTGGTGAAATTAATCAGAAGAAAAACCATGTCAGGCGTATCGTCAGGGAAAAATATGCTCACATTTTCTCCAACGGGCAAACCAGCAATGAAATTTGGCGATACAACTTTTATCTGTATCAGCTCGACAAAATGATGAAGGCGGAATTTGTCCGGATTGATGATCCAACTGTCCCGGTAAATCTGAGTGGTGTGAATCTTTTCTGCCCCAAAGACAAAAAGGAAGAATTCAGTCCGTTATTGGTGACACCAAATCTGAATATCGAACTTAACAGCTTTGGTGAAACATGTAATGAACTGATGAGTCTTCCCAATTATCCAGATTTTGCACAGGAATTTCTTGAGGATGCAGGAAAACTTTATGTGGCAAAGGGATACAGCGATGAGACCATCATCAATAATATGATCACTCAGTTGTTGCTAATGGATGGTTACATCGAGTTCGATGACCTTTTAAAAGGCAGAATTACTGAGAAGGTTAACCGTGAGACTATTGCTGCTGCAAAGTATGCTGTTTTGCAGGAACTGGAACGCCGTAAAAAAGCCGGTGAACCAAAAGGTTCCGGCAATGTACAGTCCAAATCTCAGTCTTCAGCGGGCAAAGGCAAGCAACAAAACACTCCTTCAAAGGGAAATGCCTCAGGAAAAGGACAATCTGGAAAACAAAGCGATAAAGAAGAATAATTTACCGCTTTAAGATATGGGTCTCTTAGAAGCTGATATTATTATACAACAGTCCGTTAAGCTTTTACAATGCATTGCAAACCAATTGCTTGTGATTTAAGGTTGTATTTGTTAAAAGGCAGTTTATCGAGATTATATGAATCATCTTATATCTAAAAATTTAACGGTCTATCGATTATAGGTGAAATATAAAAAACGGTCGTTCTTCTCTTAATGAAAAAGTACGACCGTTTTTTTATTTTGACTGAATTATTCTTGAGCCCGATATAAAAAGCATCTTTGTTGCCAAGCTCTGTGTTGTTTC
>NZ_AHZV01000329.1 GCF_000250735.1 Anaerophaga thermohalophila str. Valhall | reverse complement strand
TTAAAAAATAAATTTTATACGAATGAAAATAGGGCTCTTTTTTAACCAGGAACTTCTTCCACATCTGGCGAACTTTCTTTTTCCCAAAAAGAAAAATAAATCATTAAATCTATCGGCCTCTAAAAACATCAAAACATGTTCAATCAGACTTTCTTCATTGATTTGATTCACTTATGAATAAGACCAAAAAGCTTTGACTTCTTTCAGTTCTTCGAATAGTTCTTGCTTAGACTTGTGCATATATCTAATCTTTTCGTTCCCCTGTAACCCCGCAATTATAGTTGTGAATTGCTTTCAAATGTATCTTTGTAGTGGCGCTGACACCCCCCCAAAATAACAAAACGCCTGCAATCCGGATCATACCGGTCTTGCAGGCGTTTTTATATTAAAACAGTTCGTCAGATTTTTGCATCTGACAGCAAATTTCTCAATTAATCAATTCCCCGCATCATTTTCTTCAGCCATGGAGAAATAATAAACATGAGCAAGGCGGCGGATCCCGATGTAATAATCAGGAAGAGGAATAGATTCATGTCGGGCAGGTATGTTTCAAGAATACTCTTCAAGGCACCGGCCAGGTAATTAGCCAGAGCAGTTGAAGCAAACCAGAGTCCCATCATGAGTGAGGTAATCTTCGGGGGCGATAATTTGCTGATCATACTCAATCCGATCGGGCTCAGGCAAAGTTCGCCCATAGTATGGAGCAGGTAGACTGTTACCAGCCACATAGGGCTCACCAGGTTGGTGGCCGATGCTTTGGTGTCGGCTGCATACATTACCACAAAACCTAGTGAAAGGAGAAACAATCCCAGACCAAATTTCACCGGGGTGTTGGGATTTCGGCGGCCAAGCCATACCCAAAGCATAGAAAATACTGGTGCAAGTCCGACTATCATTATTGCATTAACCGACTGAAACCATGATGCGTTAATCTCAAAATTTCCAATCATCCGATCGGTAAAATCACGGGCAAACAGGTTAAAAGTACCACCTGCCTGCTCAAATCCCGACCAGAAAAAGATGTTAAAGAAACAGAATACCAGGATAGCGCCGATACGGCTCCATTCGGTTTTTCCGGTTGTATTTTTAATAACAATATAAGCAATTGCCGTAACGGCCACTATGGCAACAATACGAATAATCCAGGTAGTGACATCTTCGGGAAGTGTCCACCAGGTTTTAACAAACAGATAGATGAATCCGATAATACCGAGCGACCATGCAAGAATATCTAACCAGTCACGACCGTTAAGTTTTGCAACATCAGTCTGGAAGGTTCGTCTCGGTCCAAAGCCTATGGTACCAAGTTTTCTTTCCTGCAGCCAGAACCAAAGAGTTCCCAGTATCATTCCTACAGATACTGAGCCAAAACCCCACGACCATCCGATGGTTTCTCCAAGATAGCCGGCAATGAGAGGCGCCAGGAATGCCCCAAGGTTGATACCCATGTAGAAAATGGTAAAGGCAGAATCCTTCCGGGGGTCCCCGTCGGCATACAGACGTCCTACCATCGTAGAAATATTGGGCTTAAAAAATCCGTTACCGATAATAAGAAGCCCCAACCCGATAAACAACCAGTATTCCCGCAATTCCTGGAGCGATTCGGTAGCTCCCGGCACGGCAATATATTCGGAATAAGCCAGAGCGGCCTGACCGAGGGCCATAATAATCCCCCCGATAATAATTGATTTTCTCTGTCCGATTAAACGGTCGGCAATAATACCCCCGAGTATTGGTGTCAGATAAACCAGCCCGGTAAATATTCCGTAAATTTCGAGCGCATGATTTTCGGCATAAGCAAATCCGCCGTTAATAATACTGGAAGTCAGATACAGTACCAAAAGGGCACGCATCCCGTAATAGCTGAACCGTTCCCACATTTCTGTGAAAAAAAGTACCCACAGACCCTGGGGATGTTTTTGTGAAGCTGTGTCCATTCTTTTGTTTTTTAAATTTGGTTTATTTGCAATGCAATCGTTTTTTTGTTACTTTTTCAAACCTGAAGGCTGTTCAAGCCTGCATTGGTCCTTTGTTGATGAATGGCTGAAAGCTTTCAACAACAATGATCCTGGCAAAAAGAACTTTTGAAAATTAATGCATAAATGAGTGCAGTAAAAAAAGCATA
>NZ_AHZV01000330.1 GCF_000250735.1 Anaerophaga thermohalophila str. Valhall | reverse complement strand
ATTTTTTGCGAGTTTATAGACACGCATAAATTAATACTACGCTCAACACTCATCTACCTTTTCTCCTTGTTTTAGCGCTTTTGCGTTTAGACTGTTTGCAAATATAACAACGGACATGAACATCTGTTTTACAGAATTTGCTAAAAAACTTGTAAAATTTCCCGTGGAAACCGATTTTAGCAGAATAATTCAACCCGATATTTCGTTAAAAAAGCTAAAACGCAGAGAAACCGTGACGCAAAGTTTTTAATATTATGAGCGAGTTGCTATTTGTTTTTGGTTTTACTAACAATTTTAAAATTATTGATACCAAATGAGCATATTATTGATAACGGGCATAGTAATTTTTTCCGGATTTTTACTTGGCGAACTGGCTGCAAAAATTTCACTTCCAAAGATATCGGGTTACATTGTGGCGGGCATATTTTTGAATCCGCAGGTTTTGGGAATTGTGCCGAACTCTTTTATTGAGACGGGTGAGCCATTGATTGATATTTCTTTGGCTGTGATTACTTTCCATATTGGCGGTTCATTATCGTTTGATAAAATAAAAAGAGAAGGCAGAAATTATTTTATTATGACTCTTGCAGAGTCCGTCCTTGCCTATCTTTCGGTATTCGTGATGTTGTTTGTGGCAGTGGAATATGTTTTTTCGATTTTTAATTCTGTCTATTTTTCTTTGGCTTTCAGTATGATATTGGCGTCACTGGCAGCGCCTACGGATCCCTCGGCAACACTGGCAGTTATCAGAGAATACAAAGCCAAAGGACCAGTGAGTTCTTCTGTGCTGGGAATAGCTGCTTTTGACGATATTATGGGTATCGTTATGTTTACTTTATCTATGGCATTTGCAAAATTTTTGATGGGGAATACCGACGTTTCGTTCATTAATGCCATTGAACACCTGTTTTCAGAAATAGGGTTGGCCATCATTGTTGGAATTACCTTTGGATTAATACTGAACCTGTTATCGCGTATTTTTAAGCGGGAGACAGAAGGTGCCATGATCGTTCTGATTCTCGGGATTTTGATTTTGTGCTTCGGGACTTCAGCTTATCTGGGTTTAGATGAGTTGCTTTCCACCCTGGCAATGGGCGTAATCGTTGTTAATTTTAATCAACAAAAAGAAGAAATTTTTGGGGTAGTAGAACGGTATACTGAAGAATTGATTTTTGTAATTTTCTTTACACTTTCCGGCCTACATCTGAATATATCCCTGCTTTCAGGTAATTCGGCATTGGTTATTTTGTTTATTGTTGCACGTGCACTGGGGAAATATGGCGGAATACTAAGTTCATCAACCCTGTTGGATATTTCAAAACCTGTGAAAAGATATACGGCAGGAGGTCTGCTTCCCCAGGGAGGAATAGTAATTGGTCTTGCACTGCTTGTTTCCAAAGAACAGGCCTTTCAGGTTTTTTCTACACTTATCATGACTGTTGTTATAGGGACAGCAATTATTCACGAATTGTTGGGCCCTGTTATTTCGAAATATTCTCTGAAAAGGGCAGGGGAGATTGAAAATTAGAGGAATGGATTCTTGGCTATCAGCCTTTTTAAGTTGACTTTTTTTTGTGTTTTGGGGCAATGCCAAAAAGAACAATGGAAAGTAAATTTGAAACAGACTGCTGACTTTTTAGGAGCCTCTAATGACATTAGATCGTTAGATTATTAGATATAAGATATAAGATGATTCGTATACCATTGAAAATCTGTATATTATCAAAGCAAGCCCATTAAATCTAACCAATTAAATCTAAGGTGTTTGCAAAAGTATAACGGACTATTGTAATGAGACACATTGCATTTATTCTATTTTGGTTGGCAATGATTTGAAGATCCAAAATATTGAACACATTCTTCGTGCAGCATGAGAAAACCCAATATTTACATTATTCCTTTTGTATCAGTACTTTTGGTCATGATATTCCATGAACTGGGACATTTTATTGCCGGAACCAGCATGGGTTATGACATGAAGATGTCCCTAAATATGGTTCGTTTTCCGGATGGGGCAACTATTGATGACCAACAACAAGTAATATTTTATCTGGCGGGGCCATTATTTACTTTGGTGTTAGTATTTTTTGCGATTTTGTAATTTACAATTTGTAAATTTTGGAATAATCATGAAAAAGAAACCGGCCAATCCATTTCTGACTACAGGTTATCACAGTCCTGAATATTTTTGTGACAGGGAAAAAGAAACCGGTCAATTGTTGTCCAACCTCCAAAACGGGAGTAATACTGCACTTGTATCTATCAGGAGAATCGGGAAGACAGGTCTTATTAAGCACCTGTTTTATCAACTGCCTGAAAATTGGAGGAGCATTTATGTGGACATTCTTGCTACCGAAAATCTTTCCCAGTTTTTAAATGTTATGGCTTCGGCCATTATGAATGCTCTGTCGGAGAAAGGAAATCCCGGGAAACGTTTTTTGAATTTTCTGAAGACCCTTCGGCCCGTGATTAGATATGATCCGCTAACAAATACTCCTCGGGTTTCTTTTAATCAGCAGCAAACGGACGAAACAGAGACCAGCATTCGCTCTATCCTCAGCTATCTTGAAAAGCAAGAGTTTGATGTGGTGATAGCTATTGATGAATTTCAGCAAATAACAAACTATCCCGAACGAAACACTGATTCCTGGTTAAGAGGTATTGTTTCAGCGCTGGGCAGAGACCGTTTAAAACTGATTTTTTGACCGAACAATTTGGACAATAGCATGTTTCTATAATTTAGAACCAATAAAAAGAATTGATATGGAACGACGTCATTTTCTTTCACTGATGGGTATGGCTGCCGTAGGTGCATGCATGCCGGCAGGTCAAAAACAGGGTAGTAATAATGGAGCTGCCGCTGCAGTCGCTGCAGGTTCCATTGAGAAACACAAATTTCCGGAGCTGGGCTATGCTTACAACGCTCTTGAACCCTATATCGATGCTCAGACAATGGAGCTGCATTACGATAAACACCATCGCGGCTATTATAGCAAGTTCATGGCAGCCATCGAAGGTACCGATATGGAAACCACGCCTATGCATCATATTTTTGCCAATATATCCCGACATAGTGAATCGGTGCGTAATAATGGTGGTGGTTACTACAATCACCGCTTGTTTTGGGACAATATGTCACCCGATGGTGGTGACCCTTCTGCCAGGTTACTAAATGCATTGGTGAAGAGCTTCGGGTCGTTTGACGAATTTAAAAAGGAGTTTGGCAATGCTGCCAAATCACATTTCGGAAGCGGTTGGGCATGGCTGTATATGGATACAGACAAAAACCTGAAGATAACTTCCACCCCGAATCAGGACAACCCCTTGATGGATGTTTCGGATGAGCGTGGTATTCCGCTGTTGGCACTCGATGTTTGGGAACATGCTTATTACCTGAAATATCAGAATAAACGTGGCGATTATGTTGATAATTTTTGGAATGTGGTCAACTGGAAAACCGTAAGTAAGCGCTGGGAAATGGCGAATAAAGGGGAATGGAAGGGATAATTTAGTCTGTAGTCGAAATTTCAGCTTCCGCAAAACCAAGTATTTAACAGAAAATCCCTCTTTCAGTGGTATCTGATACTGAGGAGAGGGAAAAAAATTTATTTCAACAGGCAGAGGAGGAACTTCAGGTACTGCTTCTGCCTTCTTTTTTTATATATTTGTGACTCGGTCTAAAAAGCATCTTTATTGCCAAACTCTGTATTGTTTTAAATTTTTGCATCCTCATTAACAACGAGTTAACTTCGGTGCAAAAATTTAAAACGCCTTGATTTTGACAAAAATATGCTTTTTAGACTGCACTCATTTGTGACCCGGATAACTTAATAGAAAAATTTTATACGGATGACCAGGTGGAAAAATATTGCTCTTTTCTTGCTTTGGATGGCCGGTCTGGTCATCTTTTTACATGAGGTCATTCCCCATCATCATCATTTCCATTCGGTTTATGTGAATGTTCCGGTTGCGGGAGATTCTACTTCCTGCGAATATTCCCATGGACATAATGAACCCTTTGATGACGCCCGAAATCATTGCCATGCATTCAATGATATAACTGTTGAACGAAATAGCATTGTTAAAATTAGTCAACCCTGGGAGGTTAATGATTCTAACTTGTTTTTATTATATGTTACGTCAGCGGTTGATGATGAATCTGGCAATCGGATTATCCGTGTATTTATCCCCAATTCACCGTCTTTAGATATATTTATTCTTTCTGTTTTCCCTCACCGGGGCCCGCCATTGGCATAGTTTCTTTTCTTTCGGCAATTACAAGTCATATTGTCCCGGCTCATCCGGGTAATGTTATTACCGAAAGACTTACCAAAAGAGTTTATTCAAATAATACCAATGTTCTTGCACAGAAAGCCGGGAGGCCGATTGCCTGCAAGAATCGGGTTAATAGTTCGTTGCGGCTTAATGTATATACTGTTCAGAGTTGTGAGGGATATAATCTCAAGATTCTGAAAGCCTAACGATCTGTTTATTGCCAAACTTCAAAAAACCAGTAAATGATTAACAAAATAATTGCCTTTTCAATAAAGAACAAGTTTATTGTGGGGCTGTTTATTTTTGCCTGGATAGGGTGGGGTGTATATGCGTTACTGCATTTGCCGCTGAATACGGTTCCCGACCTGACCAACAATCAGGTAAAAGTAACCACTTATGCCCCCGATCTGGCAACAGAGGAAATAGAACGGCTCATTACTTATCCGGTGGAACTGGAGATGGGTAACCTTCCGGGGTTAATCGAGATTCGTTCCAAATCTAAATTTGGCTTGTCCGACATCACCCTTGTTTTCGAAGAAAACATGGGAATGTACAAACCCCGTCAGCTGGTATCTGAAAAGATTAAAAGTGTCTCCGGAAAATTGCCTGCCGGTGTTGGTGAGCCGTCGATGGGCCCTTTAACAAGTGGTTTGGGAGAAATTTATCAGTATGTTATCAGTGCTAAGGAAGGCTACGAAGATCGCTATTCTGCTACCGATTTGCGGGAAATTCAGGATTGGATAGTAAAGAAGGAACTCATTAATATTCCCGGAGTGGTAGGCGTTAATACCATGGGAGGCTATCTGAAGCAATACGAAGTGGCTGTGAATCCCGACAGGCTCCGTAGTTATGATCTGACCATCACTGATATTTTCGAAGCACTTAAAAAGAATAATGCCAATACAGGAGGAAGTTACATTGAAAAGAATCGAAGGGCCTATTTTATCCGTGGTGAGGGCTTAACAACTTCGCTTGATGATATTCGCTCAACGGTTATTAAAGAACAGAACGGGGTGCCGTTGCGTATTGGCGATGTGGCTAAAGTGCAGTTCGGGCATGCCCCGCGGTTTGGTGCATTTACCTACAATGGCAAAGGTGAAGCTGTAGGTGGTAAAGTGATGATGCTGAGGGGAGAAAATCCTGCCGAAGTTATTGCCAATGTAAAGGAGCGCTTGCCGCGGGTTGAAGAAGCCCTGCCCGAAGGTGTTCAAATTGAGCCTTTTCTGGACCGTTCATCGCTTATCAAAGATACAACGGCCACGGTTGTTGAAAACCTTGTTCTGGGTGCATTGATTGTCATTTTTGTTTTGGTCTTCCTGATGGGAAATTTTCGCTCGGGACTCATTACAGCTTCTGTTATTCCGCTTTCGTTGCTGTTTGCACTGGGCATAATGTACACTTTCGATTTGTCGGCTAATCTGATCAGCCTCGGAGCGGTAGACTTTGGAATAATTATCGACGGAGCAGTAATTATTGTGGAGTTTGTAGTGTATCAGATAAGCCTGAGAGTTTCACATTTCAAGCAATTAAGCGGAAGACAGACAAAACAAAGGGTTGAAGAAATCACTATCCGGGCTTCCGGGCGTATGATGCGTACTGCCATTTTCGGTCAGCTGATTATTTTGATTGTCTTTATTCCTATCCTGACGCTTACTGGCCAGGAAGGAAAGATGTTCCGTCCTATGGCCATCACATTTGGGACAGCCCTTGTGGGGGCCATCATACTTTGTCTGACTTATGTTCCCATGATGGCTTCATGGATTTTAAGACCTGAGACAACAGACAAACCCAGGCTGGCAGACAGGGTCATCGGACAAATTCGTAAAAGCTATCGGAAAATATTACGAGTAGCTCTGCACTATCGTTATGCTGTTACCGGCGGAGTTATCGTGCTGTTTATAATTGCCCTGGTAATTTTTACCCGCCTTGGAGCGGTTTTCATCCCACAACTTGATGAAGGCGATTTCGCCATTCATCCATTGTTACAACCCGGAACTTCACTCACGGAAACTGTGGACATCAATACCAAACTGGAAAAGGTGCTGATGGAGAAATTTCCGGATGAAGTGGAACAGGTGGCTACAAAAATCGGTACCGGCGAAATTCCTACCGACCCGATGTCGCTCGAAATGGCCAAAATGGTTATAAACCTTTCTCCCAAAGATGAATGGGTGAGGGCAGAAACCAGGGATGAGCTGGAAGAACTGATGAAGGATGAGATGTCAGCAGCTGTTCCGGGTGTGAGTTTCTTTTTTGCACAGCCGGTAGAGATGCTGTTTAACCACTTGCTTACAGGTTCATCGGCCGATGTTTTGCTAAATATATACGGAGAAAATCTTGACACCCTCTTTCATTACGGAAATCGGGCACGTAAAATCATTGAAGACATTCCTGGTGCCGGTGATTTGAATGTGCAAAAGGTGATAGGATTGCCCCAGCTGGTTGTAAGGTACGATCGTGATAAACTGGCTCAATACGGGCTGAATATAGAAACGGTCAATCGTACCATACAGGCAGCCTACTCAGGCGCTAAGGCAGGTATTATTTATGAAGGCGAGCGTCAGTTCTCACAGGTAGTCCGTTTGGATGAGCAGTTCAGAAACGATCCTGAAGCTGTTGGCGATTTATATCTTAAAAGACCTGACGGCAACCAGGTGAAGTTGAGTGAGGTGGCAGATATCAGAATGCAGACAGGCCCTGCAGCTATTTCGCGCGAAGGTGTGAAGCGGAAACTTGAAGTGGATATTAATATCGGGAATCGTGATACCGAATCATTTGTTGAAGAGGTAAAACAAAAGCTGGATTCGGAACTGAATCTGCCCCGGGGATACAGCATTTCTTACGAAGGTGATTTCAAGAGTCTTCAAAGTGCCAAACAACGGCTTGCATGGGTGGTACCATTGGTTCTGGCTTTTATCTTTATTCTTCTTTATTTTACGTTTGGCTCGTCACGACAAGCGTTGCTGGTATTTTCGGCAGTTCCCCTGGCGGCCATTGGTGGCGTCTTTTCTTTGTGGATACGCGGAATGCCTTTTAGCATCTCGGCAGGTGTCGGATTCATTGCCTTGTTTGGTATAGCTGTGCTTAATGGCGTGGTGTTGATGAGTTTCTTCAATGAACTGAGAGCCGAAGGCGTTAACAATGTCTTTCGACGTGTCTATCATGGCACTGATATGCGGCTTCGTCCGGTTATTCTGACAGCACTGACCGATGCGCTGGGCTTTCTGCCAATGGCCGTGTCAACATCATCTGGTGCAGAAGTTCAGCGCCCTTTGGCAACAGTTGTTGTCGGTGGATTGATAACTGCAACATTTTTAACGCTGTTTTTATTGCCGATTATTTACACTTTTAAAGCAAAAACTATCAGGATTCCTCTCCTGTCTCAGGTACTGGCCAGGAATAATTCTTCTGAAAAACATGGTATGAGATCGTTTTTCTTTTTCCTGGTTGCAGGAATGCTGATTGTGCCATCCTCTCTTCAGGGACAACACCCGGAGCTACTTTCATTGAAAGAAGCCATACAGATGGCTCTGGACAATCATCCGGAGATTAAGACCGGCATTCTTGGTGTTGAGCAGCAGCAAAAAGAGAAAGTCGCTGCTTTTAATTTGCCCGATACTAAAGTGGTTTATGAAAACGAAAATGAGGGAAGCGGCCGTCAAAAATGGTCGGTAGAACAAGAATTTAGCAATCCTGCCGGGTATGTAGCTCGCGGGAAACTGGCCAATAAGAATATTGAACTTTACCGGTTGCGTCTGAACCGCGCGAAAGCACTGGTGATACGTGATGTAAAAGAAGCCTGGAATGATGTTCTTTTTGCCAAAGAGAAGCTTGCGTTGATGCAACAATTGGAATCGTACTTTTCTGAACTCTACGAAGCCGGAGAGTTGAAATATGAGACCGGAGATATTTCTTATCTGGAAAAAGTTTCGGCACAATCGAAATATAAATCAATTCTGCAGGATAAGGAAAGGGCTGAGATGGAGTTACAAAACAGCCTGAACCGACTTCAGGAAACGCTGTTTTCTGATACTCCTGTTAAAGTTGAAGATTCGACGCTGACAGTTTATCCGTTTCCTTTGGATACTGTCGGACAAAGGTTGCCCGACGCCAATCCGGATCTCATGGTTTCGGAAGGCAGACTGAGTGCATCGAAAGCAGAGAGTAAAGTTATTCGTTCATTGTCATGGCCCGATCCTTTTGTTCGTTTAAGTAAAACAGATGTGAATGGCGGTAGTGGATTCAGCGCTTTTGAAGTCGGACTGAAAATTCCCATCAACTTCCGTGGGGAGCATGCTAAAAACCGAAGTGCCCGTATCGATGCAGAAATAGCAGGAGAGCAACACCGGATCATTCAAAAATCTTTGGAAACAGAATTTCAAAATCTTTTGAACAAAGTGAACAACTACCATCAACAATTGAAATTCTTCCGGGAAAGCCGGCTGAAAGAAGCAGGTTTGATCTCAAAAAATGCTACTCTTCAGTATCGTGAAGGTAATATCGATTATCTGCAATACATTCAGTATTTCGATCAGGCCACAACTATAAGGTTGGATTATCTGATACTGGTGAAAGCATACAACGATGCAGTTATTGAATTAAACTATTTAACAGGCAGAGGCTTGGATGTTAGAGAGAGTGAAAGGTAAAAAGACAACTTTGAGCATCTCAAACTACTGAAATCATAAAAGGTAATAAAATGAAACTCACAGATACAGATGTAAAGACGCACGATCGTGCGTCTCAACCAACAGAGTACGACCGAATCTTTCAATCAATAAAGAGTGATTGCGCGTTTCAACAAACTGAGAGCGGTCGTAGGTCGAAACGTATTGAGGATAGTCGTTCTGCCCGGGCAGAAAAAAGGGTCTGCACCTCTCAAATAGTTATTCTGACAGCTTTGGCGGTTCTTTATATTGGATTGGCCGGTTGTGGAAATGTGTCACGCCAAACAGTTCACAATGAGTCTGAAACGGATGATCCGCATGAACAAAGCGGTCATGAAGCGCATAATCACGCCCGGGGAAGTTTGATGGCCATTAGAGAGGAATTATCTGAAAACCAGGTGCTGGTTACTTCCACACAAATGAAAAGCGTTGACATCAAATTAGGGCGGCCTTCAAAAGAGCATTTGTCGGATGTGATAAAGGCTTTTGGTAGTATAGCTTTGCCTCCGGCCCATGAATCATCAGTTAGTCCTTTTATTGGTGGTGTGGTTAAAGATATTTCAGTAATTGAAGGCGACTATGTGCATGAAGGCGATGTTCTGGCACACATTGAGCATCCTGATGTTGTTGATCTTCAGAAAGATTATCTTGACGCATTTAACAATCACGAATTTCTTAAAAAGGAATTCGCCCGTCAGAGCCGGTTGTTTCGCGACAGTGTTAATTCAGCAAGGACAGTGCAAAAGATGGAATCTGAATATAAGAACAACCTGACAAGGTTACAAAGCCTGAAACAGAAATTAAGGATGATAAACATTGATCCCGGTCGGGTTAATGCTGAAAATCTGAGAGGCAGTTATCCGCTTAAAGCGCCAGCATCTGGTATTGTAACAGAAGTGATGGTGAATAACGGTGTCCCGGTGTCTGGCAATCAGGAGTTGTTTCATATAGCCGATAATGAAAAAGCACATTTGGATATGGCTGTTTATGAAAAAGACCTGGCAAGAATTGAACCCGGTCAGCGAATGACTTTTAACCTGGCCAATGGTCAATTGCCGGGACCTTTTTATGGAACCATTTTGAAAAAGTCGGGCCGTTTTGATGAGAAATCCAGAACTGCGCTGGTTCATGCAGAAATTGAAGATAAAAACGATGTTTTGCTGCCCGGAATGGCAGTTGTTGCCCATATTCAGATCGGGGATGATGAGGTATTGGCATTGCCAGAGGAAGCCGTTGTTTCAGACCAGGGAAAGGAATATGTGTTTCGCCTGATTGATGACCATCAAAGCGATGAACGTTTGAGAAATAATGATCGGCAAGACCATGAAAGCCTCGCAAATGAACATGGACATGAAGCCGGGGAGCATCAACATGGTGACGTAACAGCGCATCAGGATCATTGTATTTTCGAACGTATTGTGGTGAACAGTGGTGTTTCTGAAGGTGGACTTGTAGAAGTCATCTTTGCTGATTCAGCAGTTCAAAATGAGTGGTTCGCAGTAGAAAATGCCGCTGCATTGTTGTCGGAGATGAAAAAAGGTGCAGCCGGGCATCACGGCCACGCCCATTAGAGCGTCGGGCAAAGGGCAAAGAGCAAAGGGCAAAGAGCATGGAGTTTAGATTTCTGATGGAGTTTTGGCTTATGCTAAAAAACACTCCATTAACAAAAAAACTTTTTAAATTAGCTCCATGCTCCATGCTCTTTGCCCTTTGCCCCATGCTCTTTACTATTTTACCTGAAAATCGAAAAACGGCTCATTTTCGATAAATCCACGAAGACGATCGCCGATTTTTACGGGACCAACACCTGATGGAGTACCTGTGTAAATGAGATCACCGATTTTCAGGGTGAAATATTTTGATACTTGTGCGATAATCTGATCGATGCTGAAGATCATGTCGGAAGTGTTTCCCTTTTGGCGGATTTCACCGTTAACATCTAAATGGAAATTGAGATTATTGATATCAGGAAAATGATCTTTGCTGACAAACTTCGAAATCACAGCCGAACTGTCAAATGCTTTGCATTTTTCCCAGGGGAGGCCTTTTTTCTTTAATTCATCCTGCAGGTCCCGGGCGGTAAAGTCAATGCCAAGCCCTATTTCCTCATAGTAACGGTGTGCAAATTTTTCTTCAATGTTTTTTCCCAGGCGGTTGATGCGTACAACAATTTCCACTTCATGATGGAACGAATTGGCAAAATCGGGCAGGAAAAATGGATCGTTGTTTCTCAGAAGCGCCGAATCGGGCTTTGAAAATATTACCGGTTCTGTTGGCAGCGGATTGTTTAGTTCTTTGGTGTGTTCGATGTAGTTTCGTCCGATACAGAGAATTTTCATTCAACCTTTATTAAAAGCGTTTCTTAACTTAATATTTGTCAGCACTTTCTTTGTAAACAGCGGAAAATCACCATTCATCATCCACCCGTAATAGCCGGGGTCTTTTTCGAGGACGTCTGTAACTTTCTGACCTTTATATTTCCCAAAGTTGAATACTTCTTCGCCTTTATCGTTGAAAATGATTCTTCCGGCAAAATCAGCATTGTTGTTGTGCGCCGAGAATTTCGACAGCCACTCTATGTCGTTTTTAAGGTTTTTGTACCTGTCGAGCTGGGCTTTCAGTACTTCATACGTAGCACGTGTATCAGCTTCGGCGCTGTGGGCGTCGTCCAGATTTTTATCACAGTAAAACTGGTAAGCTGCTTCAAGGGTACGTTTTTCCATTTTATGAAAGATGGTTTGGACATCAATAAATTTACGTCTTGTCATGTCAAAGTCCACTTCGGCACGGATAAACTCTTCGGCCAGAAGGGGAATGTCAAACTTATTGGAATTGTAACCGGCAATGTCACATCCTTCCATAAACGCAGCCAACTGGCGTGCCACTTCTTTGAACGTGGGAGCATCGGCTACATCTGCATCATGTATGCCATGAATGTCAGAAGCTTTTTTGGGAATTGGCATTTCAGGATTAATCCTGAATGTTTTTGATTCTTCTGTGCCGTCTGTATTGATTTTCAGAATGGATATTTCAACAATGCGGTCACTGGCAATATTTATACCCGTGGTTTCGAGATCGAAAAAGACGATGGGATTCTTTAAGTTGAGTTGCATGATTTTTTTGGTTCTTATTTGTAAAATAAGAGACAAAAATAGTTATTCGTATGGGTTATACCTAAAAAAGTTTGGTTATTCACGTCCATGCTTTGCTACAAAGTCGGGCCAGACTTCTTCGTTGAACCATTTGAAATCGGGTTCAAGGTTATGTATTTTTTGATAAACCTCCCTTGCCTGTTTTATATAGCCGGCTGCTTCGTATGTGTGTCCGAGAGTAACCAAAGTATTCAGGTAAAACCAGTGCTTCTGATGATTATTTTTTTCCGGCTTCCATTGTAATCACTGCCTTCTCATAGTGGCGGAGTGCTGTTTCTTTGTCGCCTCCGAAAACGGAAGGCGTGTAATACATTTGATTGCCTTTTTCCACAAGATAATGAACATCTGAGGAATCGATTGCAGCAGCTTCTTTGAGTGTAGCAAGACTCTTGGGGCCAAATATTACTGCTTTATACCTTGCAAGGGCCATTTCGAAACCATAAAAACCGCTTTTTAAAGCATGTGGAGCTGCTCCGGCTTCAGGCATCTCTTCCAGTTGTTCAAGGAATTTCCAGCCGCTTTTCAGATATTTTTTTGCTTCGCGTTCTTTATCGTTGCCAAGGCAATAGCCTATGTAACCATACCATGCCAGGGTGACTTCGAAAAGTTGTTTGTAATTTTCTGGCTCCAGTTCTTCGGCCATTTTCTCCATCGTTCTTTTCCATGGTTCCATGTTGGTGGTGGTATAGCTTCTGTAAAATATACTATCTTCTTTCTGCGCGGCCATATTCCAGGGCAAAGCAAAATAGATGAGCAACAGGAATGCAAAGATTAAATTCGTCTTCCTCTCCATAGGGTTTTTTTTACGATTAACTGTTTTGTGGCTATAATAAACAAATGAAGCAGTCCGATTTGTTGCAAAGGCATCAATATCAGATTTTTTATTATCGACTGACCGCTTATTTGTGAAATGAAAGTACGCATTGTGAATAACAGTAAGAAATAAATAACAAGATCAAACAAGGGAAAAGCCAGCAAGACCGGAAGCCAGCCAAGAAGTGAGAAGAGAACATATACCCATCCGAAAACAATGCTGCCTCCAAAGAAAAAACGAGCACTTCGGGCGAGTCCGTGCAATGCTTCTCTGTAATTGTTATACATTCGGCACTTCAGTCCTTCAGGTGCAAGAGCTGTCCTTAGCTTTTGTTTTTTCTTTTTTATTATATTGAGCAATGGCAACATCTTCTACCGGATTGTTACGTACTTTTTCATGAAAGAAATATTGGTTATACCACTGGCTGTCAAACATCATAAACTGACCATTGGCAGCCGTCATTACCGGAATCGGAACATAATTCAGGATGGCCAGCGGCAATAAAGAAACCAGGATAATATTAACCTGTGCTACCAGCAGCCATTCTCCGATGGTGATCATTTCTTGTTGCGGAAAGAACGAAAACAAAACCAACTGGTCTTTTTTCATTCGTGAGAGAGCAAGATCGATGGCGTATTGATCCACCGTAACATCGGCATCCAGAAATAGCAAATATTTACCTTTTGCATTCATGGCCAGTTGATGACAGGCATGATTTTTCCCGGTCCATCCTGCAGGGAGATTTTTGCCTTTCATAATTCTGATGCGCGGGTCTTTTTGCATCCAATGATTGACAACAAGGGCTGTTTCATCTTCTGATTGGTCGTCATATATTATTATTTCTCCAATGGTTTTGTCACAACTTGTCAGACTCTGAAGAAGACGGGGCAGATTGGCAGCTTCATTTCTCGCGGGTATCAATACCGATATTTCGCCATCTGTCTTTTCCATTACAGCATAATCAGGTATGCCTGTGATAAGGTTAAACAGGGAAACCAACCAGCGATAAGCAAGTATCAGAATAGCCGAAAATGCCAGTATTTTCATTATTGTCATGTTAAAAATCTAATGATCTGTTATTACTTTTGCTTTTTGTCTTTCAATGCATTCCTGCATAAAATGATTAAACGATGCTTCCAGGTTTATCTTTTTGTTTTGAGGATTAACATTCTTAATATAAAAGAAAAGAGAAGGTTTTCTGAATGAAAAATAGTCTGTCAGAACTACAATCATTTTTACATCGGGTTGTGATCTTTTCATGAGAGATTCAGCCCCGCTTTCAAAGTGAACAGGATATTCCAGTTGCGAGCGAATTTCTCCCTGCGGGTACATGAGCAGAAGATTTTCGTTGTTTTGCAGAATTTCAATTGCATACTTAAGTGAATGACGGGCAGAAGGTTGGCCGCGGTTAATTGAAAAAGCACCGGTCCGGGACAAAAACTTTCGTGTTGCCAGTTGTTCTTCAAGCATCATAACATAAAATCTTTTCTTCCAAAGTTTATTGTTGAGCCAGAGAATGAAAAATCCGTCCCACCACGAAAAATGATTGCTGACAATGAGCAAAGGATTTGTTGTTTTTTCGATATCACCTTCCACATATACTTTCCGGAAATGAATCCGGATCATGATATTGGTATAGAACCGGAAAAACCAGACAAAAAACGGATGGTGGTTAGCTTTGATCATAGTCCGGAAATTTGGTTTACAACATTGAGCAACATGAAAAAAATAACTTGAACAGCCAAAAGTCTTGAGGCAACGGGGTTATTATAGTTTGTGTTCGACATTTTAAAGACCCACAAAAAAACAAATGAAACAACAAACCAGGCCAGGTAGTTCTGTATGGTAACCGTGTTTAAACTCCAGTTCCACATGTTAGCAGCCATTGCTACCGGCTCCAGAAAGATATCGTATCCAACCATGATGGTGCTCCCCAGAGTTAGTTTAGTAAAAGTGTCGGTTTGGACGCTGTTTACCAGCTGCCAGACAATATATATCAGCATCAGCCAGTTTAGACCAATAAGAATTGGCGTTTTCATGATTTTGGGACCAAGAATATCGCCGTAATGGTAAGTTCCAAAGATCATTCCGCTGTTTACGCCTAATGCTTCAATAAGAATGCCTCCTGCAAATACTGTGGAGGATGCGAATATAAAACGATTGTTCCATGGCTTGTGAAACCAAAGCATCAGTATTGTGGACATAATGATGGTCAGTCCCGTAAGACTCATGAACAGGTCGCGTGTGACGGGAAGTATAAATCCTGCCAATCCCACCGAATAATAGACAAGCCAAAAGCGATTGACCCGTTCCGCGACAAGGTGTTTATTTGTAATTTTTTTGTATAGTTTTTATCATTCAATAGATTGTTAAAATTTTGGACATTAGATGTAATCTGCCTTTTGCCTGCCGGCTAAGCTTATTAAATAGTGTCTGTCCATAAAGTACCATTTGCTTCGCAAGCCTTGCAACTGGCACTTTCTGAACAGACACACATATTGTAAAAACCTTTGCGAGTTTATAGACACGCACTCATCAATAGTCCGTTAAACTTTTGTAACACGCTGCAAGTCAATTGCTTGTGATTAAAGTGTGTGTTGTTTGATAAAATGCAGATTTTCAACGATATACGAATCATCTTGTATCTTACATCTAAAAATCTAACGATCTATTGTTTATTCATATACTTTCTATTTCTTTTTCAACAATTCCGGCCGATGCCAGGCATAAAGGAATACCTCCTCCGGGATGCACGCTGCCACCTGTGAAAAACAGGTTTCTGTATTTCGACGAATGGTTTTTGTGCCTAAGAAAAGCCGACCATACAGAATTTGAATTATTTCCGTAAAGTGCCCCTTTAAATGATCCGGTGAGCGTTTGTATGGTTTCAGGTGTTGCCACTTCTTCAAATCTGATATACATTTCCGGATTAATATTAAGTACTTTCTGAATTTTTCCGATTACATTTTGTCGGGCTGTATTTATGTGTTCCTTTCTGAATTTGTCCCCAAGCGGGGGAACGTTGATCATTACGAACCAGTTTTCGCATCTCTCCGGGGCGTCGGTTTTTACAACCTTCGAACTGATGAAAATATAAACTGTAGGATCGGGGAAAATTTCTTTTTTATGGAAAATGGCATCGAATTCACCTTTGTAATCCTTTGAAAATAAAATGTTATGAATGTCCAGTTCCGGAAAGGTTCTGTCCATTCCCCAATAAAAGATGATAGCCGAAGAGGAAAGCGATGATTTTTTTACCGCCCTCGGCTTCGTTAGTTCTCTTCCGGTGTACCTGTAAAACGTGTTTACATCAACATCCGATACAACAATGCCTGTTTTAATGTCTTCTTTTTTTGTTTTTATGCCGGTAATTGTATTGTTATTTATTATGAGCCCGGTTGCTTCAGTTCCGAAACGGAATTCAACGCCCAAGCTGACAGCTTTGTGATATAAAGCTTCAACAATATTGTACATCCCCTTCTCAGGAAAATATGCACCGGTGTTGTGCTCCAGATGCGAGATAACTTTCAGGACAGAAGGTGCAAGATAAGGTGAAGAGCCATTATACGTAGCGTAACGGTCGAACAATTGTATTACATGATCGCTTTTAAACCATCTTAAGTTTTCCCTGTGCATGGTGCGCAGAGGGTTTATCCTAAGAAGGGGCTTCAATGCTGATGGGGTAATTCGTTTTGCAGTTTCCAATGCGCGATTCAACGGATTGAAAATAAAAATATCCGAGGTGGCATTGTAAAGTTTTTTTGCATTTGCCAGATACTCTATAATGTTATCTTTCGGTTCTCCTATTTTGGTAGCCACTTCTCCGGCAAATTCAGATGCTTCTGCATGAGCATTGATGATAATACCGTCTTCGTAAAAGTAGCGGCATACATTTTCCAGTTTTTTGTAATTGAAAGAATGACGTTTGTGTGAATTATCAATGTTCAGTAACTCATCAACCAGTTGTGGCAGAGTAAACAATGATGGTCCTGTATCAAAGCGAAAACCGTCATGTTTTATTTGCCCCATTTTCCCTCCGGCTACTTTATTTTTTTCGAGTACCAATACTTTATGCCCTTTAGCGGCAAGCCTTATTGCAGAAGCTATTCCGCCAATACCACTTCCTATTATGGTTATTTTATTTTGTTTCATTTTTTATATTTAAATATAAACAAAACTTATCATTAATGTGTTTAGGTGATGTACATACATTTTTATTATTTAATAATATAACATTGATATATACAAATAAAACGTTTATCTATAAGTTCAAATTTCTGAACATTTATGTGGGCGATGATTTTTTGAATATAATTTCTATTGAATTTAACCTG
>NZ_AHZV01000331.1 GCF_000250735.1 Anaerophaga thermohalophila str. Valhall | reverse complement strand
TTAAGCTGCCCCGGAACGAAATCAGTAATATTGAGAATTTTGTCATCCGGAATGAACCGGCAAATCTGGATTTTGCCGACTTGTTGATGGCCAGGGATGATGACCCCGGATTTCAGAACGCGAGATTTATTCATACCCCCGGGTTGCATGGCGCTATTATCATTCTCAGGGTCAAAAGCGCTGATCTCTATTTTATGAGATATACAGGTAACCAGGAGATTTTTCTTAACGGGCTGGTCATCAACACAAGAAGAATTTATCTTTTCCCCAACGGAAGCTTCATCCGGGTTCCCAAGGGTAAACCCATCTATTTTACCGATGTTGTAGGTCATTTCATGACCGATACTAATGTCCCGCGCATTACGTATGAAGTTAAAGATGTAGAATTCCGGTTCAAAACCGGTGATATTGGTGTCCGGGATATTCAGATGGCCGAAGAGCAGGGAAAGCTCATCGGAATTATGGGGGCCAGCGGTGCCGGAAAAACAACTTTGCTCAATGTTTTGTCAGGAATAGAGGCGCCCACAAAAGGACAGGTGCTGATCAACGGGTATGATTTGCATCGCGATACAGAGGAGCTTGAAGGGGTTATTGGTGTTATTCCCCAGGATGACTTATTGATTGAGGAACTGACCGTTTACGAAAACCTCTATTATAATGCCAAGCTGTGTTTCAAGGATAAGGATGAAGAGGAAATAAAGCATCTTGTCGATGAAACGCTGAAAAGTCTGGGCCTCTATGATCGCAGACATCTCAAAGTGGGATCGCCGTTAAATAAAATGATCAGCGGAGGACAACGCAAAAGGCTCAATATTGCCCTCGAGCTGATTCGCGAACCCGCCATATTGTTTGTTGATGAACCTACATCCGGGCTGTCGTCCCGCGATTCGGAAAACGTTATGAATCTTCTTCGCGAACTCTCGTTGAAGGGGAAACTTATTTTCGTGGTCATCCACCAGCCGTCATCGGATATTTTCAAGATGTTCGACAAAATGTACATTCTCGATACCGGTGGATACCCCGTGTATTACGGTAATCCGAGTGAATCGCTCATTTATTTCAAACGCCTTGATGCTCAAATAAACAGTGATGTCGGCGAGTGTCCCACTTGTGGCAACCTCAATCCGGAGTTGATTTTCAATATTATCGATTCGAATGTAATCGATGAATATGGTAATTACACCGATCAACGAAAAATTTCGCCCGAAGAGTGGCATCAACTGTTCAAAAAAAACATCCAGATACCGGAGGTTGAGACTGTTCATGACACACCTCCCCGGACTCTGAACATTCCATCGTGGTTGAACCAGTTCAGGATATATACTTTGCGCGATTTCTTCTCCAAGATCAGCAATACACAATATATTCTGCTGAACCTTCTGGAAGCGCCTTTGCTGGGGTTTATCCTCTCCTATCTGGTAAGATACATTGCCGATCCTGCCTCTAATAACTATATCTTCCGGGAGAATGAAAACATACCGCCTTATATTTTCATGGGCGTTGTTGTTGCGTTGTTTTTCGGACTGATCATCAGTGCTGAGGAGATATTTAAGGATGCTAAGATATTGAAACGGGAGGCATTTCTTAACCTGAGCCGATCCAGTTATCTGATGTCTAAAATACTTATCCTGTTTACGATTTCAGCCATTCAGATGGTATTGTTTGTTTTTGTTGCCAATGCTGTACTGGGCATAAAAGATATGTATTTTGAGTTTTGGATTGCCTTGGTTTCTATCTCTGCTTTTGCCAATATACTCGGACTTATCATTTCGGCATCATTCAACTCGATTGTTACTATTTATATACTTATCCCCTTGCTGATGATTCCACAGATGGTGCTCGGTGGTGCCATGTTTACATTTGATAAACTCAATAAAGATTTTACAAGTCCCGATGTGGTCCCGGCCATTGCCGAATTTATGCCATCACGTTGGATTTATGAAGGATTAATGGTGCATCAGTATAAACACAATAATTTCAAGAAAAATATATTTGAGGTGGAGATGCGCGAAAGTGTGGCAGACTTTAAACAGGTTTATTATATTCCCGAGTTGAGAGATATAATAGCCGAAACAGAACGTTATGTTAATGGCGAAGAGAATATTTCCCGTGAACAATACGAAAGTAATGTCCGGCTTATCTATAATGAAGTATCTAAGGAGTTGAAACGGGTTCCTTCGGTAAATTTCGATAAGCTTGACAAAATTATGCCCCAGGGTTTTTCAACACAACTGGCCAACGAAATTAATGATTATCTCGACCGGCTTTTGGAATATTATCAGAATGAGTTCTACAAAGCCAATACCATTAAAGAGCAGTTTCTATCGGCAAATATTGAGGCCGATCTTGAAAAATTTGAAAGAATCCGTGACAATTATTTTAATGAGAGCATCAATGATATCGTTAGAAAAGTATTTGATAAAAATAAGATACTTCGAGAAGATGATCACCTCATACAAATGGTTGATCCTATTTATCAAAAGCCTGAACCATCGCATTTTTTCGATTTCAGAACACATTTCTTCGCCCCGTCGAAACATTTTGCCGGCCATTATTTTGAAACATTGTGGTTTAATATAGCTATGGTATGGGTGTTGACGATAGGGCTCTACATTGTCCTGTATTTTGATCTGCTCAAAAAAGGACTTAATTTTGCGGGCAATATGAAATGGATTAAAAGAAAAGATAAGTAACCTTTTTTAAATCATAACAGTATAAAAAGAACGAAACGAAGTTCCGGTTATTTGGAACGAATTCCCGGATAAACCGGGGCAGATTATCAGGCCAATAATTTAGATAAATAAGTGTGGTATAAAATGCATATTTTTGTTAAAATCAAGGCGTTTTAAATTTTCGTGCCGGAGTTAACTCAGTTGTTAATGAGGATTTAAAAATTTAAAACACAACGAGTTTGGCAACAAAAATGCTTTTTAGACCGGACTCATAAATTAAAATCAAAAAACAATATGCTATGATCAGGAAATTAATAATTGCATTGGTTATAATTATTTCTGCCAATATGTTTTTTTCATGTGCAGGAGGTTCAGATAAAAAAGAAAAAGCTCAGGAAGATGAGTTAATGTTGCCCGATTCTTTAAAAGGTGACGCTCCGCTGAAGCTTTCCGAAGAGATTATCGGAGATGTTATTCAGAACATTTCATCTCCGGTAGAAATGGCCAATTTGATTAAATCGACCGGCGTCGACTTTTCACAACAAATCCTGAACAACCCTGAGAATATTTCAAATTACAGCACCAGCTTTAAGCGGGCATTGAATTTAGGCGTTTACAGTGCCGACCTGGGTTACATCAATTCGTACGATAAGAGTAATATTGTCGTATCTTATTTGCTCGCTGTCAAAAGCCTGGCCGATGGTATCAGAGTCGGGCAATTCTTTGATTTTGAAGGCCTGAAGCGTATGGCAACCAATTCCTCTAATTTGGACTCGCTGATGCAAATATCGGTTACCAGCTTTAACCAGATGGATTCCTATTTACGGAATCAGAACCGGAGTAACGTAAGCGCCTTAATTATTACCGGAGCATGGGTTGAAGGACTTTATATTGCAAGTGATGTCATTGAAAAGACCAATGATGAAGAGTTGATTTCGCGGCTTGGAGAGCAAAAGGAAATTGTTGATATACTCTATATAATCCTGAAAAATTATGAACAAAACAACAATTTCAAAGAGCTGATCAGCTATATCGAAGATTTGAAGAAACTATATAAAAACGTGAAGATAACCAGGGAAGTCGGTGAGCCAAAAACAATTGAACAAGACGGAATGCTTGTTATTGTCCAGGATGAGATAAGTCACGTCGAAGTTTCACCCGAAGACCTTGGCACAATAATTGAAAAAATTAAGGATATACGTTCCTATATAGTTAGCTAATAGGGTGATTACATTGTTTTGGTGTTTTAGACAAACAGGATTAAAGAAACCGGCCATTAACAAGTTTCATTTAAGATGAAAATAAGGAGGATTTTAGTGGCCTTTGAAAATAAAATTTAGAAAGATGAAAAAAATATTTTTTTCCTTCCTTTTCATGTTTGCACTGGGTTTGGCAGGACTTTACGGACAATGTGATCATGACGCCCTGTTAAAATAGGCTCTTAATGAAATGGGAAGCGGACAGTATATCAAAGATTTCATTGTTGATCTTAAGAAGGAAAACAACGACGGGAAAACAGGTACCGTAAAATACTCTGTTATCCTGAACAGCCGTAGCCAGTATAAATTTAATGTGGTGGACGGAAGCAGAAACTCCGAGAAAGTACTGATGGAACTTTATGATGGGGATAAGCTGATGGTGAGTAATAAAGCTCAGGGTAAAATGTATAAAGCTTTTGGTTTTATTTGCCGTTCAACAAAAGTTTATAGTCTTGTTTTCTCATTCCCTAATGGGAGCGAGGGCTGTGCAAGGGCAGTCCTCTCGCTTCAGAAACAATTTCAGACAGGAGAACAGGGATTTTGATTTTTATTTCGAAAAAAGTCGCTTTAGAAAACGAGATCAGGGTTTCAGAAAAAAAACGCCGGGGTTCAGAAAACGATCCGGCGTTTTTTACGTATTAAAGCAACCATTTTCTAAAATTTTCGTCTAAATATAAAGTTTTAGGTTGAATTCAAAATCTTTTTGGCTATGAGTATTAAGAGAATTTCTGTTGATCTGCCGGAACGTTTTCTGGCGGCTCAGGTCGTGTTACTGTTTACTGTCATCCTACTGTTTGTATTGTAGGTAATCCGCATTTTAGTGCAGTTTTTAATGTTTGAGTAGAATGTTTTTCTACTCTTTTTTTTGTCAAAATACATTCTTAATCCCGTTAAAGTTGGTTCTGAATTCGGTGGGGGTACAATTCTGTTTCTTTTTAAACGTACGGTTAAAATTTGAAATATTGTTAAAGCCGCATTCGTAGCATATTTCCGATATACTCCTGTTGCTTTCAATTAACATGCGCGTTGCATAACCAAGACGGATTTCATTGACAAAGTCAACAAACGATTTTCCGGTCCTCTGCTTGATCATCCTGCTAAATGAAACGACCGACATGTTCAGCAACTTCGCGGCATCTTCAAGCATAATTCTTTTGTTATAGTTTTCTCTTACGAAATTGTATATTTTTTCGATCTTGTCACTATTATAAAAATCATCCTGGTTTTGAAACGAAATATTGGTCAATAATCGTTGTTCTCTTGAAATAGCCAGATCATACAGCAACGATTGAAATTCCAGATACGAATCAAATCCTCTCTTTTTACTGATGTTTCTCAGCCTTTCAGCCGCCATAAGTGTAGTATGCCGTGAAAAGAGTATCCCGCGGTTTGCATTGTGAAGCAAATCTTTCAGCGGTTTTAAAATATTCTTCTGTAGCAGATGTTGCTGGAACAAGTCACGGGGAAACTGTAAAGTAATTTCGTGAAGAAGCTCTTCTCCCGTATTCCTGTAGTTTTCCCATCCATGATATAGATTAGGACCTACCATGACCAACTCCATGTCATCAATCTCTCCTATATGGTCGCCCACCACCCTTCTTGCTCCTTTTGCATTGGAAATAAAATTGATTTCATATTCCGGATGGAAATGAATCGGGAAGTTAAAGAGGTTCCGTTGACGATCAAAGACCAGAAAACAATCATCTTCCTGAAGGGGTGTTATCTCGCGGTGTATTTGGTTTTTCATGAATTTATAATTGGTTTAAGTTATCGGTATGATGGAATATGTCTATCGTTTAACTTATAATCTTCAGGTTTAAAGGACTGAATGAAATACTGCATTGAAATATAATAGTCCCCCCGAACAATTTTGTCTGCTTTTGAGAATTTTGATCAAATAAAAACAAAATTAGCTAAAATGATAAGATCGTACAATATATAAAGAGAATTAGATGTAGCGAAAATCAATCTCCTGAATCTTTAAACTGTTTGGTTATTTGGGTTCGACCTCATTTGACACATTATTTTTTCATTTTTAAATTGTAGATTAATGATAAGATACCATATAAATAATGAAAATTTTTTATCTGCCTTTTAGGGATTAAAAACTTTGAAAGTTAAGATAGCTGCAAAAAAAAGAAAAAAATACTGAATTATATAAAAAAAAGCAAAAATAGTATTAGGTTGATTTTCCTATTGGAAATATCTTTGAAAATCAATGAAAGAGTTAAAAATACACTAATTAGAGAAGTTGAGCATTAGGATAAATCAGAAATAAATGAATAGAAAGTGTTCTTTATACTCAAAATAAATTAGAAGCCTTTTTGGTTTCTTATCTTTTTTATATATTTGAAAATTAAAAAATGTTTAAAAGATAATTACTTTGTAAATTTAAATTTTAACTCTATGGCTATGAAAAAAAGAGTGCTATTTCTATTAATTGGCTTGTGTTTTAGCATTGCCTCATTTGCGCAGGTGCAGGTGAATGGTAGTGTGACAGACACACAAGGCGAACCCGTTCCAGGAGTTACTGTCTTGGAGCAAGGAACGCAAAACGGAGTCATTACTGATGTAGATGGTAATTACAACATCGAAGTTACTGGTGAAGAATCTGTTTTGGTATTTTCATTCGTTGGAATGGAAACCCAGGAGATCGTAGTTGGTGACCAAAGAGAGATTAATGTTGTTATGCAAGAGACTTTCACTGACCTTGATGAGGTTGTTGTGATTGGGTATGGTGTTCAACAAAAAAAGCTAAACACAGGAGCAACAGTTCAGGTTAAATCGGATCAGATTGTCAAGCAAAGCACAGTCTCACCTATGACTGCAATGCAAGGATTAACACCCGGGGTGAGCATTATTAAGGAGACAGGTGAACCCGGAAGTGGATTTAAAGTAAACATTCGAGGTATGGGTACTACCGGTGATTCTGAACCCTTGGTTGTAATAGACGGTGTTCCTGGTGGAAACCTTGATTATCTTTCTCCTGCAGATATCGAGTCCATTGATGTACTTAAGGATGCAGCGTCAGCTGCTATTTATGGATCAAGGGCGGCAAATGGTGTTATCCTGGTTACTACCAAAACCGGATCAAGAGGTTTGTCAAAAGGTGCCAAAAAGGCAACTATAACTTATGATGGCTCGTATGGAGTTCAAAATTTGTATAAAAAGTTACCTGTTGCCACTGCCCAGGAATATGCCGTACTTCTTAATGAAGCACGCGTCAACAGTCAGCAGCCATTGTTAGACTTTGCATCACTTGTCCCCGATTGGGAAAGGATTGAAAGTGGAGAATGGAAAGGAACCGACTGGTTAGAGCATCTGACAGTCGAAGATGCTCCAATTCAGAATCATGCGCTTAATATTTTTGGTGGTGGTGAAAATTCCACATACTCTTTAGGACTTTCATACACTGACCAGGAAGGTATTTTTGGTGGTCCTGTTAATTCTCAATACGAACGTTACTCATTTAGATTGAATAGTGATTATGCTCTGCTCAGAGATGCGTCTGACAGTTTTGATGTTTTGAAAGTTGGTGAAACATTGCGTTATTCCTATTCAAAGCGAAGTGGTATTGGAACCGGAAATCAATACTTAAATGATGTTTTTAGTTGTACTGTTGCAAGTCCGTTTTTGCCAATGTACGATGAAAATGGGGAGTATCATGATGCAATTCCATGGAATCCCCAGGAAGCCAATCCCATCGCTTCAATGATCTATCAGCGTGGTCAGAATGAGTCCAAGAGCTACAATTTGAACGGGAGTGTTTATTTAGAGGTACAACCTATTAAAGGACTTAAATACCGGAGTCAATTTGGATATAATATGAATGCCGGTTCATACCGTAGTTATACACCCACTTATTCCCTTAGTGCTACAGTTTTTAGAGAGCATGATCAGGTATCTCATAATTTGGACGCCGGTTATAGTTGGACCTGGGAAAATACGGTGAATTATGATTTTGATATCAACGTACAGCACTCATTCAACGTCTTAGCAGGGATGTCTGCTGAGAAGTGGGGGCTTGGCGAGCATATAGAAGGAACAAATATTGATGCTCTCCTTTCAGGATTTAAATATGCCTGGTTAAAAAATACTCCAGTCATTAATGATGACGGAACTACAAGTATGTCAAGTTCACCGTGGGGAGAAGGAGGCATATTGTCTTATTTTGGACGTGTTTCTTATGACTATCTTGAAAGGTATATGCTCACATTAATAATGCGTGCCGATGGTTCTTCTAATTTTCCTGAGGAAAATCGATGGGGATACTTTCCTTCTGTTTCTGTAGGATGGGTCTTAACCGAAGAACCTTTTATGGGAGGACTTGATGGAACTTTAGACTTTATGAAGTTAAGGGCTAGTTGGGGCCAGAATGGTAACCAGTCCATTGACGCGTTCCAGTACTTATCAACGATTTCTTATGAGAATGTCATTTATTTCTTTGGACCAGACAAAACAAATGTTTCAATTGGAGGGTACCCAAGTATTTTACCAAACCCGGATATAACCTGGGAAACTTCGGAACAGCTTAATATTGGAGTTGATTTAAGATTGTTAAGAAGTCGACTGGGCGTAACATTTGACTGGTACACGAAGACAACTAAGGACTGGTTGGTAAGAGCCGATAATCTCGCTTCCTTCGGAACCGGAGCTCCTTTTATTAATGGTGGTGATGTTGAGAATAAAGGGGTAGAATTAGCCTTAAACTGGACCGACAGAATAAGTGATTTTAGCTATGATATAGGATTGAATTTTGCCTATAACCAAAATGAAGTTACAAGAATTGCCAATTCTGAAGGGATAATTTATGGGCCTGGTAACATTCTTGGGCAAGGTACAAATGAAGTATTTAGAGCACAGGAAGGATATCCGATTGGCTATTTCCGTGGATATGAAACTCTTGGCGTTTTCCAGAATGAAGAAGAAATTCAGAATTATACCAATTCAGAAGGAGACATTATTCAGCCCAATGCCGTTCCCGGAGATTTAATTTTTGCCGATACAAATGATGATGGAACCATTAGTGATGAAGATAAGAAGATGATTGGAGATCCAAACCCGGATTATATTGTAGGTCTTAATATGAATTTTGCTTACAAAGGCTTTGATCTCAGCGTTGTCGGGAATGGTGCTTTTGGACATCAAATTGCACGCAGTTACAGGCGATGGAATGATTCTCCGACAAACAATTTTACAACAGATATTTTTGACAGATGGCATGGAGAGGGCTCTTCAAATAAATATCCAAGGTTAACATACGGGGCTCATCCAAACTGGCAGTATGTATCTGATATCTTCATTGAGGATGCAGATTACTTCCGGATAAGCAATATTACTTTTGGATATGATTTTACCCGCATTGCTCCGAATTTGCCATTTGAGCAGGCCCGATTATTTGTAACAGGGCAAAATGTATATACTTTCACTAATTATTTTGGAATGGATCCGGAAATCGGAACAAGTACGAATGATGATTATCCCTGGGCCAAGGGTATAGATATCGGATATTACCCGTCTCCTCGTACTGTTTTAGTTGGTGTTAGTGTTAAATTCTAAAACAATGAAGATCATGAGAAAATTAATTTATATATCAGTAGCAGTTTTAGGTGTTTTGCTACATAGCTGTTCCGATAGTTTTCTTGATACGGAACCTTTGACTCAGAAAACCAATACAACCTTTTATGAGAGTGAACAAGATATGAAGCAGGCTTTAACAGCCGGATATTTTGTATTGGTTGATTGTCCTCAAGATTGGATTCTTTTTAACTACCCGTTTGTAATAGCCGAAATTTTGAGTGATGACCGTCTGGGAGGAATGGGCGATAATGACCCTGCTGTCAGAGCCATGGATGAATTTAAAGTGTCCGGGCCAAGCATGTTTGAAGGTATGTGGAAAAAGTATTATCAGGGTATTTTTAGAATGAATATGTTAATTGAAAACCTTGATAAGGCTACATATTCCTCTGAGGAATCCAAAAATCAGATTATAGGTGAGGCTTATTTTTTGAGAGGTTTGTTTTATTTTGAGCTGGTAAGGATGTTTGAGAATATTCCGCTTGTTTTGGAATCAGCTCCGGTTAATGAACCGCAGGCCGATCCGAAAGAGGTTTATGCTCAGATTGCATCAGACCTCAAAAAAGCCATTGAAACTTTTCCCTCAACAACAAGAGGTGAGTTGGGCCGCGCGAATAAATGGATTGCAGAAGCATTAATGGCTCGAGTATTTTTGTTTTATACTGGGTTTTATGAACAGCCAGAACTACCTCTTGCAGGAGAGGAAGCTGGTTCTGTATCTAAAAATCAGGTTGTTACCTGGCTTGAAGATGTGATTGACAATAGTGGTTACGAGTTGATGCCCGACTTTCGAAATCTATGGCCTTATGCATTGGCTACCTCAGAAAATTCTGACGAACCGTTTAAATATGCTGAGGATAATAATTTGGATTGGTATGGCGAGGCAGGAGAAAACATAGAAAATATGTTTATGTTGAAATTTTCTACTTTCGCCGATTGGGGAACAAGTATTTATTACAGTAACCAAATGAACTTGCTCAACGGCTGGCGCAGCTATAGTTACAAAGGCGTATTTGGTGAAGGATGGGGAATGGGAACCGTCAATACCAAACTTTGGGATGAATGGCCCAATGATGATTTGAGAAAGAGAGCTTCAATACTGAATGTGAAGGATGATGGTGAAATTGCTATTCATGGCGTGGATAACTATGGTTATGGTGAAGATTTTCATGATAAGCAAATGGATGAAACCGGTTTGTGGCAAATGAAATATCGTCCGGTTAACTTGCATAATGATGGAGAATGGGCAAATTATAGTGTAACTCTTTATGGTGCTGAAAAGGATTTCCAGCTGGATAACATGCAGGATATAGTTTTGATTCGTTATGCTGATGTTTTATTGATGCACTCAGAACTGACAGAAACTGTAGAGGGTATTAATGAAGTTAGAGATCGTGTAGATTTAGAGCCGATAGGGTCCTATTCTCTTGAAGCACTGAAGAAAGAAAGACGCTATGAATTAGCCTTTGAGGGCGTGCGTTACCATGACGTTTTAAGATGGGCCGGACAAAGTAATCTTCAGGAAGTGAAAGAGGTAATCGAAAGTCAGGATGGTGTTTCGATTATAAATAATGGTGTTCAGACAGAAAAAAGTATGAATTTCCGAGTTGAAACAAGAGGATTTATACAAATTCCACAGAGGGAAATAAGTTTGTCTGATGGTGTTTTAGAACAGAACCCTGGCTGGGGACCCGATGCACCGGTTTACTAAGAAAAATGGTGTTAATTGTTATTTGAACAGAAAAATTTTGAGATATGAAAAAGGCAATTTTATATAGTTTTATTGGATTTTTTGTACTTGCTGTTGCATGCGATCCAATAGAAGACAGAGATGAATTAGGAAGGAAAGTTCCTGCCTCTGAGTTTGATTATTCCATAACCCAGGATCCGGAAAACGATTATCTCGTTACGCTCGAAAATAATACTCCGGATGTATTGTTTTCCTGGGATTATGCATGGGGCGTTACCACAAAGCAAAAAGCAACCGTCAGGATGTTGGTACCTGGAACCTACACTATTAAAATTACTGCAACCACTGATGGAGGTATCGTGTTCGATGAATATGAAATAACCGTGAATGATTCAGACCCTGAGGCGTTTCAAGAACCTGAATGGGAGATGTTGACCAATATGGCTGAAGGTAAGTCCTGGGCCTGGGATTTGAGTTTACCTGGAGCTGCGGGGAATGGTGGATACGCCGGATGCTTTGCTCCTTGCTGGTGGGTGCTGGATGCAAGTGGCCTTGAAGAGCAGGGTGTACTTAATGATTACATGACTTTTGATCTTAACGGTGGTCGTAATTTGAGGCGTGTTGCTGAAAGTTTGCCTGAACCAGGAGCTGTTACCGGTTCTTTCGATCTGAATATGACTGAAAATGTGCCGGATTGGAGTGTTGGGACGCTCACTACAAAGAATGTTACAGTTCCTTTTGGATGGGATATTAACAACAATAATTCTCCCTTCTATACGTATCATATTTTGAAGATTACTGACACTGAATTACATCTGGCAGCAAGCCAGCCTGGTGTCGGTGCCTGGGGAGAAGCTTGGTTTTATATGTTTGCACCTAAAGAAGATTAGAGATGAATCTTTTCTTAGCTTTTTTTTATTTAAGCCAAGTTTGAGGTGAGATAAATAAACAGCATTTCAATGAAAGAGGGTGTTATTTTGCATCCTCTTTCACTTTTTTTGAGCCGATGCAAAATATACAGTATGTACAAATTGAAGATTACAATAAGGATTATTATTATTATGCTTGTTTTTGCATGTAATAGGGAAAAGCTCTTTGTAATAAAAGGGAAAGTACATAATGCAGCATTTGAGGGAGAAAAGGTATATCTGGTTTCTTCTGATGCTCCGGTTACCAAAAATGTTGATTCAATAGAAGTAAAAGACGGCAGGTTTCAATTTGAGATACATTCCGATTCGCAAACGGCTAAGATTATCAGAATACCTCCGAAATATCCGGATATAGTTCAGGACTTAGTTGTAATACCCGAGGAAGGTACTATTGAAGTTGAACTTGCTCAAAGAAGCAAAGGAAAGGGCACGCCTTTAAATAATTGTATTCAAGCATGGAAGCAGAAAAAAGAAATGTATGATTCTATTCAATGGTCATTATATCGACAAATAAAAACCGCGTGTTTATCTGACTCGGAGAAAGATAGTATTGAAAGTTATATTAATGAAACAAAGGACTTGTTTATTGATGAAGTAATGTGCACTATCGACAGTAATCTTCATAACGGCATCGGATTGTTTTTATTTAAAATTTATTTTCATTCTTTTCCGGCTGAATTTAAAAACAAAGTGCTTTCTGAAACCGGTGATTTATACTTTAAAAAAGACAAACAGTTGGAGAAAATAATAAGACCTAACTGAATTCAGTATAGAATGACGAAGATGGGTGTTTATTTTTATAAGGTTCAAATATTTGTTGTGGCCGGTCTGTTTATTATTACAACCGGGCTGTTATTTGGAATTTTTCATATTGAGCAACTTGTTTATCGAGAACAATTACAATTATTTCAGGATAACAATTTTTTAGAAAAGCTAATTGTCCCTGGAGGATTATCCATTTTTGCCGGGGAGTTTTTTCTTCAATTTTTTAAGCTTCACATAGGGGCACTCTTTGTTACGGTGTTTTTTGTTACGATAATTATTATCTTTTTGTTCAGAATCTTTTCATTTGTAACTAACAAAAATACAGCCATCTTCTTTTCCTTGCTCCCCGCTGCGGGCTATGCATTATTGTTATTAGATAGATTTTTTTATTTTTCCGGATTAGTTGCCTTTTTATTGAGTATAATAGGAATCGATATTTACATCAGAGAGAAAAGAGGTTGGAGAAAGTTTATACTTGGATTATTACTGGTTGTATTCACTTATTGGTTTGCGGGAGGTGCTGTTTTTACTTTTAGCTTTTCTGTATTTTTACTCGAAATAGTTTCAGCCGACAGCCGTTCATCATTCCGTGGAAAGCTGTTTTTTGGCGTCTCATACATAGTATTGTCTTTTTTGCTTCCTGCCTTGCTACGAAATATTTTGTTCTATGAAAATGTTTTGCAGAGTTTTGTTTCAGAAGCCTTTTACAGAATCCCTGTTTTTCTTCCCGTTGAATTAATCCTTGCACTGCTGTCTGTTCCTCTTCTTATTTTCATTGCAGCTTTTTTTGAGTCGGCTAATATATCTTTTCCCCAAAGGATGGTTTATTTTTTAAGCTTGTTTATGATTATTCTGTTTGGGGGAATTTTCTATTGTCTTAATAATACCAACGAGGAGAGAATACGCAAGTTAGATAATCTTGTTTTTAATAAAAAATGGAATGAAATTGCCATACATGCCAGGAAGCAAGGTGTTCCAGATAGCAAAGAAGCCTCTGTGGCTGTAAATCTTTCTCTTGCAAAAGAGGGACGATTAACAACAGATTTTTTTAAGATTCAAGGTCTCCAGCCGGTTTTTGTAATTCCTTATGAAAGGAAAGGGATGACACCATTCATGGCAAGTGAACCATACTATTACCTTGGATTAAACAATTTTGCCAGGATGATGGCTATGGAAACACTTGAATCTACTGTTGATGCAAAGTTGCCGGTAAGAGCTGTGAAACGAATCTCTGAGACGTTTCTGATTTCCGGAAATGATAAATTAGCCCAAAAGTATCTCGGATTGTTAAGTGAAACCATGTTTTATTCAACCTGGTCAAAAAGACATTTATCACAAATTAGAGGAAACGAAAGTAAAACAGAATTTTTATCTCAGGAATTAAATGAAATACGTTCTCGTTTACCGGACGAAGACTTCTACTATAATGAAAAGCACTTCGAAGTGGCACTTTTGTATTTATTGCGCGCAAACAAACACAACAGAATGGCATATGAGTATTTAATGATGCATTATTTGTTAAATAAGAATTTTGACAGCTTTATTAATTTTTTGTCAATTTATTCCTTGTTTAAATATGAAGAAACCCCGCTTATTTTTCAGGAGGCAAAAGCTTATATTCAGACTTTAACTTCTGATGATGTTCCTTTACTGGATGTTGTAAATATCAGCAAAAATGTAGAGGAAAAGTTTAATATGTATATTAGTGAATTTAGAAAAGGTGGGAACAAAAGACCCGAAAGAATGAAAGATTTGTTTGGAGATACATATTGGTACTATCTTCATTTTGGCAGAAATGACAGCTGAGATGAAACAGGGGCCACAAAAGAGTGTATTAATGACGGTTATGGTGAATTTATGTTGGATTAATTAGTGTCTGTCCAGAAAGTACCATTTGCTGCATTACGCTCGTCGCCAAAATACTCATTTACTAAGGTAAACTCTGTTTTTGGCGGCTTCGCAAGCCTTGCAACCGGCACTTTCTGAACAGACACACATATTGTAAAAATTTATGCGAGTTTATAGACACGCACTAGTCATGAAGAGAGTTAATGGAACCATCGCTTTAAGTTTGGTTATTGCCATATCTTTTTTTGGCTGTAAAGAAGGAAAGCCTGATTTATCAAATGCTTTTGAAACTGGGATTCTTCCTAAAGTATTTCCTGAATATGATGGTGTCACGGTACCCTGGAATATTGCTCCGCTAAATTTTAAATATCTGGATAGCTGCCGGTACTTGTATGTAAATGTTTCTTCTTCCTACAGCGAAATGGATTATTTTTTCGATAGTAATAAGGTAAAGTTTTCAGAAAAAGATTGGACTAATTTTTTGAGTAACAGCAGAGAAGATTCTGTTTTCATTACTGTTTATTCTCGAAATGGCAGCAAGTGGACAAAGCATAATCCAATTCGTTTTTATGTGTCTGAACACAGGATTGATAAATTGTTGCTATATCGACGGATTATGCCGGGCTATCAGACATGGAACACAATGGGGGTTTACCAGCGGGAGTTGAGCAGTTTTAAGGAAAAATTGATTTTGGATAGTGAGGTAATGCCGGGAACATGCATGAATTGCCATAATTTCAGGGACAATAAGGCCGATTCATGGATGTTGCATTTAAGAGAAAATTATGGTGGCACCATCATCTTTTCAGATGGAGATTTGAAAAAAATCCAAACTAAAACGGATCATACTTTTGGCAGTGCCGGATTTCCGGCCTGGCATCCATCCGGAAATTATATCGCATTTTCAGTCAATCAGGTAACCCAGATCTTTCATGCTATAGGAGATGTACGAGCACATGCATTAGACATGAAATCAGATATGGTAATATATAATGTGGACAGAAATGAGTTTTTTACTTCTTCTGTTTTGAGTTCTCCAAATGCGTATGAAGCTTTTCCTTGTTTTTCACCAGATGGTGAGAGGCTGTATTTTGTAAGTTCTCCTTCTGGAAAACTACCTGAAGAGCAAGAGGAAATGAAATATAGTCTTTGTTCTGTTTCTTTCGATGAGTACAAAGGGATAATTGGAAACGACGTTGATACCATTATTTCAGCAAGAACTTTGGGTAAAAGTGTGTCTTTGCCTCGGGTATCACCTGATGGCAAGTACATAATGCTTACTACTTTGGACTATGGAAATTTCCCTGCATACAATCCTGAAGCTGATTTATATATCTATGATTTAACGAAGCGTGAATTAGTTGAACTGAAGGCTTTTAATAGTGATAATGTTGAAAGTTGGCACTCGTGGTCTTCTAACGGACATTGGGTTGTTTTTAGCAGCAGAAGACGTGATGGTCTTTTTATGGATGCCTGGATTGGATATGTTGATGAGAAGGGAGCTCCACAAAAGCCCTTTTTATTACCACAGAAAGATCCGGATTTTTACGATTCTTTTTTGTTTTCATTTAATGTTCCGGAATTTCTAAATGAGCCTTTTGAAATATCTCCTTATCAGATAGCAAATGTTGCAACAAAATCTAAAGGACAACAAGCTGAATTTGAAAACAGTCATTAAATGAAGTTGAAGAAACACAGACAAGAGTTAAATGTTATTGATAAAATGTTTGAGAAAAACGTCCCAGGGGTTATTGCGACATTAATCGTTTGGGCGTTCATTCATTTCTCATTTCAATATCATTTCTTTTTAAAAGAACAGATAGCTTTATTTGCCTTCGACTCTCATCATATAACAAGTTATTTCGGGAAACCGGCTTTTTTTGCACGATTTTTAGGAGATTTCTTCAGCCAGTTTTTTTATCTAAGGGGAATGGCAGCAATAATTGTGTCAGTAAGCTTTTTGCTGATTTTTTTACTGACAAAGAAGGTGATTCAAATATTCTCCGGGAAACCATTAAGTGGTTTTTATGCTGTTTTTCCCCCGGTTTTTGTTCTCCTCTTGATATTTAATGTAAATTCTGACCTTTCTTTTTTGATGTCTTATTTGTTGGCACTGCTTTTATTATGGGGATATTTTTTATTACCCTTAAAATGGTGGCGACCGGTATTGCCAATTATTCTTTATCCTGCATTGTATGTTACTTTGGGTGGAGTTGTTATTCTGATTGGTTTTTTGGTTTTACTTTATGAATGGAAGCCTTTATCGGAAGACAAAATTACTGGCTTCCAGCTTAATAAAGGAAGAAAGATTTTATCTTTTTTAGGGGTCATTTTTTCAGCAGTAGTTCCTCTGTTATTTCGGCAGTATTATACAATTTCTGTTTTTCAGGCATATTTCTTTCCTTTTCAGAACGAGCTTATTTCATTGTTTTGGATTATTATACCTTTCATTTCTTTGATTCTTTCTATCTTATTATTTGCGTTAAATAAAACATTTAAAAATAGGGCTTTACAACTGTTCATTGCCTCTGTGTTTATTGCAATTATTTCTTTTGGTTTTCATTCCAATGTGAATCTTAGGATTGAGAAGCTTCTTGCTCTTGACTCTGAATGGTATTTTGGGAATATTGACAAGATGTACGAGTTTGCAGAATATTATGATTACAAAAGTAGTGTAGGGGCTTATTATTGTAATTTGGCGCATTCAGCGAGGGGCGAACTTGCTGAAAAGTTCTTTAGCATCAATCAAACAGGTCCTAAAGGGTTGATTCTTCCTGTGAGTAATAAGGGCAGTTACTTGCCCATTATTTTTAGTTAATGAGGTGTATTTTCATATCGGTGATGTCAATGCTTCTCAACATTCAGCACTACAGGGAATGATCTTTGCCCCAAATAATTATAGTTCAAGATTGTTAAGAAGATTAGTGCAAATCAATATAATTAACGGGGAATATAAAGTTGCAGAAAAATATTTAAGAATTCTTGAAACCACTTTATTTCACAAGAAATGGGCAAAAAGATTGCTTGAAGTGCTGTATGACGAAAGCAGGATTGCCCAAATATCCTGGGTGAAAGAGAAAAGACCTTTGGTTCCATCAAGTGAAGATCTTCGTCGGCCTAATGAACATATTAAGGCTTTAAATTTGCTACTTGAGGAAAACCCAAAGAATCAGAAGGCATTACATTATAAATTGTGCTATCATCTTTTGAGTAAGGATGTTGAAGAATTTGCTTATACCTTTTTCGAATACAGGGATATATTGCTTCGAGGAAGAATACCGAGAGTTTATCAGGAAGCGTTAGTGGTCTATTATATTAATAATCCTGATCTTGAAATATGGTCTGAAATTCCTGTTGAGCCTGCAACTATCAGTAGATTTGCTGATTATAATAAGCAATTTGAACGATATGAGGGTGAAGGGTTAAAACTGAAAGCGAAATTTGAGGAAACTTATTGGTTTTATTATCATTATGCAGATGCAGAAGAAGATTAATGTGCATATTATTTCTATTTTGTTGAGTGGAATAGGGCTGATTTTGAGCTTTGGTTGTTCAGAACCGGATTTATCCGATGTTTCATATGTCGATCAAAAGCCTTTGATATACCCCGATTATACAGATATTGTAATTCCTCCAAATATAGCTCCGCTTAATTTTATGGTTCCAGATAGTATCGATAGGGTTGTTGTGACAATGAGGGGTACTGAAGACAAAATGAAAATTGAAGGAAAGCATAAAATTTTTTTCAGGATCGACCGATTTAATAAATTTTTAGAGGCACATAAAGGAGACACTCTGTGGATTGAGGTATCTACTTTGAACAGGAAGAAGTGGTCTAAATATTTGCCATTTTTTTGGTATGTTGCCAACGAACCGATTGATCAGTGGCTTAGCTACCGGCTTATTGAGCCAGGGTATGAGGTATGGAACAAGATCAATTTAAGTTTAAGGAATGTCAGTAACTTTGAAGAAAAAGTGTTAGCAGACAATAATCAGCTGGATGGAGCATGCATGAATTGTCATATCGGTAATCAAAAATTACCCGGTAAATCATTCTTTCATTTGCGGCATCCGGAGAGAGGGGGCACTATTATCAACGAAAATGGGGATTTACGGAAGATAGACACTTCCACAGAGGGAACAATTTCCTCGGGAGTGTATGGAAATTGGCACCCTGGTGGACGCTTTATCGCTTTTTCAACAAACATTATAATCCCTGAATTCTATTCTACTAATGATATGAGAATGGAAGTTTATGATACTACCTCTGATTTAGTCGTGCTGGATATACGAAAAAATGAAATCTTTTCGGGCAATTCTATTAGCAAACCGGGTCAATTCGAGACTTTCCCTGAATTTTCTGCAGATGGAGAAAGATTGTTCTTTTGTGTTGCCGATTCTGTAGTGTTACCTGAAGGTTATAAGTCTTTGAAATACAGTCTTTGTTCTGTTGACTTTTTTGAGGAGACTCGTTCATTTGGCGATTGTGTTGACACACTTTTTTCGGCAAAAAAACATGATAAAACAGTAAGTGAACCTCGGGTTTCTCCGGATGGACAATATTTATTGTTTACAGTTTTTGATTATGGAACATTTCCAATATGGCATCCGGAAGCCAGATTAAATTTAATTGATTTGAAGAATGGAGAAATTAATGAACTTCCGGAAATTAATAATAATAAAAAGTATTCAAACTCTTATCATTGTTGGGCATCTAACAGTCGCTGGATCGTTTTTGCAAGTAAACGGGATGACGGTCTTTACGGGAAACCCTATTTTGCATATATAGATAAAGAAGGGCAGGGACATAAACCTTTTGTTCTTCCCCAAAAAGATCCGGAATTTTATGACTATTTTTATAAATCTTTTAATATCCCTGAGCTTTTTTCGATACAACCAGGTTTCGAAGCTGAAGATATTGAAGATATTTTTTCAATGTCATCGGAGAAGGTAACTCCTGTCGGCATTGAATACAATGGGTCTGTTCAATGATTTTTCAGTCTTATTAGTGACTGTCTATAAAGTGGGAAAAGTTTCCTACTTATCATGTGTCTGTTCAGAAAGTGTCATTTACTAGGCTTGCGAAGTCCGAAAATACGGAGTTTACTAATCGTAAATGAGTAATTTTCGGACGAGCGTAACACAGTAAATGGCACTTTATGGACAGACACTTATTAGGGAGGATATTAAAACTATTATGATATGACGGTTCGTTTAAAAATGTGGATTTCTTTTTTTAAAACATATCACCGACAATGGTTTCTTTTGTTTTTTAGTTTATTAGTGATTGTTTTTTGGCAATTTGGTTATCCTTATTCTCTTTTTTTTCAGGAGCCGCTTCAGTTGTTTCTTTTTAGCCGGGATTATTTTTTTAATTCTATATCTACGGCTGGTGGATTGTCGGGATATTTAGGAGAGTTTTTCACACAATTTTACATTATTCCTTTTGGAGGACCTGTTATTATACTATTCTGGCTTTTGAGTTTGCAGCAACTTTTTTGGAAAATCTTAAAAAGATCGGTTCCCGGAGCAAGTCATTTTTACATACTAAGCTTTTTGCCCTCTATATGGTATTGTACAATATTAAGTGAAGAGTTTTATCTTTTGAGCGGACTTATTTCCGTTGTAATTGCTTTGACCGGAGTTTTGCTGTATACGGCTATCAGGGATTTCAGGATACGCTCAATTGTGGGACTGCTGATTGTTCTTTTAGTTTATTTTACTGCCGGGGGTAGTTATATTCTATTTGTGTTATTTACATTGTCGTTTGAATTTGTTAAAAGGGGAAGTAGTATAGGAATAAAGGGATGGTTATGGAGTTGCTTAGTCCTGGAAATTTTGCTTGCTGTATTTTTACCGGTCATTTATAGGTTACATTACGATCCGGTGCCTGTGCTTCAGGCATATATAACAGAACATTTTCATAAAATATCCACGGTTTTCCCATTTCCTGTTGTCTTGATTTGGATTTTGATAGCAATTTCATTGCCAATAGTTCTTTATTTTGACAAAAAAATTATAAACAGGGGAAGAAGAAATACTCTTTATATTATTCAGGTTGCTTTTTTATTGTTGGTTTTTTTAGGCGGGCATAGTTTGTTCGCTAATCCCAAAGCAGAATATATTAAAAAACTTGATTATCATGTTCGCCATAATAATTGGGAAGAAATAATAAGTCTATGTGAAAATCGCCTCCCCAGGAACGCGTTTGCGGTGAATTATTTAAATTTGGCCCTTGCAAAAACCAACCAATTAGGCGAGCGGTTATTTCATTTTGAGCAAATTGGGCCGGTCGGACTATTTCTTCCATATGAGAGGGAACAATTAAGCGCGATGATCGGGAATGAAACTTATTATCATATTGGATTAGTCAACGTCTCGCAGCAATATATTTTTGAGGCAACCGAGGCGATGCCGGACTTGAGAAAGTCCACCAGGTCATTGCAAAGATTGACGGATGTTGCAATTATCAATGGTGATTATGAATTGGCTAACAAATACATTCAGTTGCTCAAGAAAACATTTTTCTATAAAGACTGGGCTGAGCAAGCCGAAGACTATCTCTACAACGAAAGCAAAATTAATAATCATCCCGACTGGGGTGAAAAAAGAAGACTAAGGCCTATACAGGACTATTTTTTCTCAGTGGAGAATATGGATCAGATATTACTTGCTCTTTTGCGAGATCATCCGGATCACAAGATGGCTTTTGAGTATCTTATGTCTTATTATCTTGTAAGAAAAGATATCGAATCGTTTATGAAATATGTACATCTTGGGCATGAGATGAATTACAAGTATCTTCCGGTAGCTTTTCAGGAAGCAGTTTTGTATGTATTGGGACTTAAATCACAAGAGGCTGTGGAACAAAGTAATTTTCCTATTGAAGAGAGGACAAAGAACCGATTGTACGAATATGTGGATATTTATACCCGTTATCCCAATGCTCAGAAATTATTAGAAAAGGAGTTTTCTGATTCATTTTGGTATTACTATCATTATCGATGATAATTGAAATCATGACAACAAGGAGGGAGTAATTATGAGACGATTTTTTATAACAGCAGGATTTATACTGTTGATAGTGGCCTGTAGCCAAAAGCCTGAAAATGCTTTTCAAACTTCTGAATATCCTTCAATATTCCCGGACTATGTTAATGTAACTATTCCTGTTAATATAGCTCCGTTGAATTTTAAACTTACTGATCATTTCTCTGAGATATATGTCGAGGTTAGAGGAAAAAATAAAGTATTGGTTTCAGAAAGTAATAAATATGCTGATTTCGATAAAATCGAATGGGAAACATTGTTAGAGAGTAATGTTGGTCGTGCGATTGGGGTTAACGTTTTTGCGAAGAGCGACAGTGGATGGATTGCATTCAACCCCTTTTCTGTCTTTGTTAAAAAAGAACCAATTGACCCATATCTTGTCTACCGATTGATTGCTCCCGGGTATCAGGTGTGGAGCAGTATGGGAATTTATCAACGTTCACTTGAGGATTTCAGGCAAACAGAGGTGGTTACTAACAGACTTTTTCCTGGTGCTTGCATGAATTGTCATTCCTTCCGTGAACGAGATCATGAACAAATGATGTTTCATCTGCGTGGAAAGAACGGAGGAACTTTTATTACCAATGATTCCGGGGTGATTAAAATTAACTCAAAACCAGACCAGTTATATTCCGGGTTTCAATATCCTTATTGGCATCCGGGAGGTCGATATATCGCATTCTCTATTAACAAAACAGCTCAGGCTTTTCATGCAACTAAAGAAAAGAGAATTGAAGTTTTTGATTCAAAGTCTGATGTTGTTATTTATGATACTCGGGACAATAAGGTTATTACAGATAAAAAATTGATATCGAAGGACTGGTTTGAGACCTTTCCAACCTTTTCTCCTGATGGGAAGTATTTGTATTTTTGCTCATCAAAAGCAACAAAAATGCCTGCTGACTATCAGGATGTAAAATATAATCTTTGCAGAATTGAATTTGATCCAGCAACAGGGGAGTTAGGAACAAAAGTTGACACCCTGGTTCGTGTTTCCGACACTGACCAGAGTGTTACATTTCCAAGGATATCACCTAATGGGAAATTTTTAATGTTCACTCTTGCAGACTACGGCAATTTTTCAATTTGGCATAAAGAAGCCGACCTTTATCTTCTCAATCTTGAGACAGGGAGGTATAGACCACTTGAGCAAGTTAATAGCAATGATACCGAGAGTTATCACTCATGGTCTTCTAATTCAAATTGGGCGGTGTTTAGCAGCCGTAGAGTAAATGGGCTATATACAATGCCTTATTTTGCCTGGATAGGAAATGATGGAAAAGCGGGCAAACCATTCTTGCTTCCTCAAAAAGATCCGAATTTTTATTTGAATTCATTTTATTCTTTTAATATTCCCGAATTTGTTGATGATAATATCTCTTTGTCAGTAAAAGAAATTGAAGAAGCCTACAACATGGAAGGAATAAAAGTTCAATGATTGAGATTTGTTGAATGTAGTGTCCACAAAAGGGAAAAGGAAAGGGGAAAATTTTTGTTATTTAGAAGTAAACTTATTAGAAAGAGATTTTTAAGAATGAATCGAACCTATCAAATAATTACCCCTGCAGAAGAGCAGGATATAGAAGGAGAATGGCAAAGCTGCCTCGCCCAGCTCAGGGAAATGGGCAGAAGCAATAAATTATTCAAACTGGTGGTTTTTATTGATGCCGAAGAGGAAGAAAAGTATCTGCGCTATCGGACTATCATTATCAATGACATTATTGAGCAATTTAAAGATGAAGTCCCGGCACATACAGTTTTGGCCCAAAAACCGGAAAATGGATTTCATGTCACCATAGAAGCGGGAACAATGTCCTCTGGTGAGGTTGAAATAACTTTTAAGGAAGTGAATGATTTGTTCTATACTGTTGTCAGAGATTCATTCCATAAAGAGATTTGGGCATGTGGTATGGGAAGTAAAAATTTTTCTTCAGGGGATGTCAAAGAGGATTCTTCCGGAGCTTTTACCGATATGCTTCAAGTTCTCGAGAATGAGGGCATGAACATGGACAACGTTGTCCGTCAATGGAATTATATCGGACACATACTTCATATAGAGCGCAGGGGAGGAAAAGCAATACAAAACTACCAGGTATTTAATGAGGTAAGAAGTCAGTATTATAAGAAGTACAGGAATGGGAAAGATTTTCCTGCTGCCACTGGTATTGGAACATCGGCTCAAGGAGTATCTATCGATTTTTATGCAGTTGAAGAATATAAAGAAGTTATAAATGTCCCTGTTGATAATGAGCATCAACAGAATCCTTACGCTTATGGACAGGATGTTCTTGTAGGAGTAGCCTTGTCAAATCGTAACAAAAAAGAACCTCCGCAGTTTGAACGGGCCCGTCTGCTTGCCTTCCCCGGTAATACAACATTGTTTGTCTCAGGTACGGCATCTATTGTCGGCGAGAAAACTGTAGGAGTTAATGATTTGAAGAGACAAATTGATACAACCGTTAGGCATATCAAAACCCTTACAGATTCAAACAATATAAAAAAGCATGTTCCCGATTTTGTAACTACTTCAGCTAACTATCTGTTGCTCCGCATCTATGTTAAGTATGAAAAAGACTTCGCACTGGTTCGCAATATGTGTGAACAGATATATCCGGGAACACCCATGGTCTTTGTCAAAGCCGATGTTTGTCGTGATGATCTGCTGGTAGAAATTGAAGGAGAAGTAATGTTTGGGTTAAAACATTAGAAGGGGTGCTAAATATTTGGTTTTCTGGTATAGTGAATGAAGCACGCTAAAAATTATGCAATTGATCTATTTTAGTCACTACATGTTGTTTTAACATTATCATCATTTTTGACTGTTTGAGCCAAAGTGTATAATTTTTATTGTTAAAAAATATCAATATAACAAAAATACTTCCTCGGTGTTTCCTCCCTTATTTTACTTTATTTACAGCTTACTATGCCTGATATGAATTCGACTACTCCTTTGTAAGTTCGGTAACTTAGGTAACAACATATATTTCTCTTGTTAGACATTTTTTTCTGAAACATAGTTTCATTTCAATAATAAAGTCAAAATTTAACTACTCGTAAAGACAAACTATTTTGATTATTATTCCACCTATAGCGCGGTGATAATATGAATCCTACATTAATTCACTCATATCATTCATAATTTTTAATGATAAAATAGTATGTATAATTAAACCGAATTTTGTATTTGACTTCGTCTTGCTTTAATTTCTTTCTTTGTAGATCGTATTTCTTGTATCCCTCATCTTGTTTTAAATGATGCAATAACAATGTGTAGCTCTATTCTCTTTTATATTCACGCTTTTTCTTTTCAGGAATACAATTTATTAAATTTTGATAGAAAGTGATAAAATAATATTAGCAATTAAGTATTTGTTAACATACATTTGTATTTATATAAAAGTGTATTTTTCACAGCTAAACTCAGTTGAATTTTAATTTTTTACTTATGAGAAAAAATCTGCGGTTTTTTTTAGTGATGTTTTTTCTTGCCTTTCATTTTTTAACTTTTGGGCAGGAAAGAACCGTAACGGGTAACGTTACCGATGAAACCGGGGCGCCACTACCCGGTGTTTCCGTCCTTATTCAGGGGACTACATCCGGTACCATTACTGATATTGACGGAAATTACAGTATTACTCTTGAGGAAGGACATGATGTGTTAAGATTTTCCTTTATCGGGTTTAAAAACCAGTCCATTGAGGTGGGAACCCGGTCGGTTGTTGATGTTCAGATGGTACCTGAAACAAGGGCCATAGATGAAGTTGTGGTTGTTGGTTACGGTACAATGAAAAAAAGCGATGTTTCCACAGCCAGTGTTTCTGTGAGTGGGGATGACCTTGAAGAAACCATGTCGGCCAATCTTGATCAGGCCCTTCAGGGACGCGCTGCCGGCGTAACGGCTATTACTACTTCCGGCCAGCCAGGTGCATCTGTTTCTATCCGGATACGGGGGCAAAGCACTTTGAGCTCAGGTGCGGCAGAACCTCTCTATGTAGTAGATGGAGTACCTATCCAAAATGTTATTCAGGGTAGTCATGACGTTGGAATTGGCGACCGGCTTGGGAATGGTCCGGTTAGTACTTTTGGCGGCGGATTGTCAAGCATCAACCCCTCTGATATTGAATCCATGGAAATTTTAAAGGATGCTTCCGCAACCGCCATTTACGGTTCAAGAGGTGCCAATGGTGTAGTACTCATCACAACAAGGAGAGGGAAAACCGGTGAACCGAGGTTTAACTACAATTTTGAGTACGGGATTCAGGAACAAGCCAAACGGATCGACGTATTGAATTTGCGTGAATATGCAGAATACAGTAACAATATTGCTGCCGAAACTGACGGAAGGGAATCCCGTGAGGAATTGTTAGACCCCGGCTTGTTAGGTGAGGGGACAGATTGGCAGGAAGCTGTTTTTCAATCCGCTCCTATGCAGAAACATCAAATTAGTGCCAGTGGCGGAACAGAAAAGAGCCGGTATTTTATTTCCGGTAGTTATTTTGACCAGGAAGGTATAGTAGTTGGTAGTGGATACGATCGTTTCACCGGGCGTGTTAATCTTGATGTTGAATTGAAGGATTGGTGGGATGTCGGAACAAATTTAACTTTCGCACAGTCGGAGGATGACCTGGGGCTGAACAACAGTGACGAAGGAATCATTAACGTCGCTTTAAAGACTTCGCCCGATGTTCCTGTCTATAACGTAGATGGATCGTGGTCTGGTGATGAAAGAGAAGGATCGCCAGGCAAAATTAATCCAATCGCTAAAGCGCTTGATGAAGAAATAAGACTTGAAAGGACCAATTTTATCGGTAATATTTATAGTGATATTACTTTCATCGAAGGCCTTGACTTACGTACCGAGGCTTCTCTTAATATTGGCAACACGGATGCATATACGTTTCTTCCAACCTATCAGTACGGAAATGTCAGTAATACACAAAACAGTTCGCGCTGGCAATATAACAAAAACAGATACTGGGAGTTGAAGAACTATTTAACTTATAGCAGATCGTTCGGCAATCACAATCCAACAGTTATGGTTGGACAGGAAGTATCTGAATCTTCATGGGAATACCTGAGTGGAACAAGTAATGCCCTGCCTAGTAATGAAGTCCACTCGCCAAGTCTCGGCGAGAATAACACCATGACTGTTGGTTCAGGTTTTGGAAGCGGTTCTATGGCATCCTTTTTTACCCGCGCCAATTACAATTACAACAGAAAATACTATTTAACTTATACCTTCCGGTATGACGGCTCTTCAAATTTTGGTCCTGAAAACAGATGGGCGCCATTTCATGCAACATCTGCTATGTGGAGAGTTTCGGATGAGCCATTCTGGGATGGTATCAGCCCTATTGTAAACAGCTTTAAGATACGTGCAGGCTGGGGGCAGACAGGAAACGCGGATATCGGCGGTTACCAGTGGGGAGCATCGATTACAAAAATGCCTACCGGACTTGGAATGGGGTATCGGCAGAGTAATATTGCAAACCCCTATATCCAATGGGAAGAGCAGGAACAGTACAACCTTGGAATCGATTTTGGCCTGTTTAGAAACCGTATCGATGTTGTTATAGATCTTTATCACAAAACATCGACAGACATGTTGATGTCCATGCAGTTACCTTCCTATATGGGTACAAGGGGTAATGCTTCGTCACGCCTGAATCCTCCAATGGGAAACTTTGGAGAAATACGTAACAAAGGGGTTGAGATTACTTTTAACGCCGTTCCTGTTGCCCGGCCATTGTTCATGTGGGAGAGCAATATAACCTTTACAATGAATGATAACACATTGTTGGGCTTAACAGATTCTCCATCAGCCCATATTGAAGGATATGGACAATGGAGTGACGTTGTAACCCTTACCGAGATAGGGCAATCTCTTTATGGTTTTTATGGCTATAAGGTAGATGGTATTTTTACGAGTAAAGAAGACATTATTAACAGTCCACGTCAGGAAGCTTTTCCATCAGTTAACGAAGATACAGGCGAACTTATATGGGATCGCGCCACCACTACGTGGGTTGGCGATCTGAAATTTAAAGATATTTCAGGTCCCAATGGTAAACCTGACGGTGTCATTGATCAATACGACCGAACGTTTTTGGGGTCACCCTGGCCAACCTTTTCTTATGGCTGGAATAACACTTTCCGGTACAGGAATTTGGAGTTGACAGTTTTTATAAACGGAAATTATGGCAATAAGGTACTGAACTATATCGGAAGAAGTCTTACAAGTATGGACAATTTGTGGGACAACCAACTTTCAGAAGTTACCGAACGAACCATTCTTGGACCAATTGAGGATGTTGAAGGATGGTACAACGATATCGATAATGTTCAGATTGTTCAGATGGGGAAAGATAATATGCCAAGAGCCATCGCCGGAGATCCTAATGATAACACAAGAATTTCTGATCGGTACATTGAAGATGGTTCCTACCTGAGATTTAGAAACGTGTCGCTTTCTTATTCTGTCCCTAAAAGAATTATTAACCGATATGGTGTAGACAATCTGAAAGTCACTGCCGGGGTTCAGAACTTGTATACTATTACAAATTATTCCGGGTTTGATCCCGAAATTGGCGCCAGCCAGACAAGTGCGAACGTTTACGGACTTGACAACGGCCGTTACCCGGCACCTCGCATTTTTATGTTTGGATTGGACGTTGCGTTTTAGAAGATTTCTGAATAGGATCCCGATATTTTAAAAGTTACCCAAAAAACTACGGGTTATTGTTGATGAAGGTTCCTGTTGGATTAAAACAACAAAAATTGATTCGTATGAAGAATGTATTAAAATATAAAACAATTGGAGTCCTGGCAGTTTTACTTCTTACTGCTACATCCTGTGAAGATTTTTTGCACCGACCTACAGAGGACTCCTACACAATTGATAATTTTTATCAAACGGAAGAACAGTGCTTTCAGGCGGCCAACGTTCTGTATAACTCGCCATGGTATGATTTTCAAAGAGGTTTTCTATGGATCGGAGATCAGTTGGCCGGAAATATTTATACCGGAACTGAAACCATTTATCAGAATTTTAACCTGAACTCAACCAATGAGGATTTGGTGAATGCATCCAATTCTTTATGGCTGGTTAACGGACACTGCAATGCGGTTATAGAAAATATTGCTTCCAAATCTGGTTCCGGTGTCAGTCCGGAAGTAAAAAATACGGTTACTGGAGAAGCGATGACTTTTAAAGCGTTAGCTTACTTTTACCTGGCAAGAATATGGGGTGCAGTTCCGATAATTCACAGTAATACTGAAATAATTGGTGCCGGAACAGCGACAGACCTTCGAAGAAACAATCTTGAAGATGTATATGAGTACATTGAACGAACCCTTTTGAGGGCCATTGAGTTGTTGCCTGCCGATAACCGGGAAGGACGAATTAATAAGTATTCTGCAATGGGCCTGCTGGCTAAAGTCTATCTGACCAGATCCGGGCTCGGAATGAACGGAAGCAGGGACCAGCAGTATCTTGACCTTGCTAAACAATATGCTAAAACTGTAATTGATGAATATCCCGGTACGCTTGAGCCTGTATACAGTAACCTTTTCCGTATTAGTACCGGTAATTATAACTCAGAAAATCTGATTTCGTGGCGGTGGACTATTTCTAATACATGGACCTCTCAAAACTCCATTCAATCCGATGTAGCGCTTAACAATTTTACCGGTATTGCCGGTGATACATGGGGCTCATGGCGAGGTGTTACAATTGATTTGCAAAACCTGTTTGGAGAAGATGCTCTTAGTCCAACGCGCCAGAATGATGATACAAGACGAAAAGCAACCATGATGATGTGGAACGATCATTATGATTATTTCTGGCGGCATGTTGGTGGATTCACTGCAACGATGGATAATGACAATAATGTTGCAGGTGCTACTTTTGGTGTCCCGACAGGTGCGTTCATGGTAAAGCACATTGTAGGACATTATGAGGGCGATCATGCTGCTGAAAACGGCAACCTCGGACAACGTATGGCAACCGACCTGGCAACGCATATATTGCGATTAGCGGATGTTTATCTCATTTATGCTGAAGCTATTTTGGGGAATAACGAGTCGACTACTGATACTGAAGCGTTGAAATATTTTAATGCTGTGAGGCAAAGAGCTATACCAGATGCCGATCCTGTTACGAGTCTTACATTTGAAACAATATTCAATGAAAGGAGAAAAGAATTTGCAATAGAGGGCGACAACTGGTACGACTATGTCAGACTCTCATACTATAAGCCTGAATTAGCGCGCCAATGGATTAATCAACAGGAAAGGGGCAGTTACGAAGGAGATATTTATGGATATTACAAAGGTGAAGTCGATGCTTCAGAAATTGCCGTAAACTCATTTAAGGTCAATATTACACGCGATGACTTTACTTTGCCGTTCCCTGATATTGATTTGTCTATGAACCCCAATTTGAGTAAGGAGCCGGTACCGTTCGATTTTAGTACCATTCCTTATTAGAAAAACTCACAGGCTATTAGACCAAAGACATAGGTTATTCATGAATTGAGCATGTCGCAATATGAATATGTATAAAACCTTGTATGGGAGTTCCATTAGACCTTAAAAATCAATTTTTATTCTGATATAATTATTAGTGAATCAAATTAATGATTGGATACAGTGTGAAATTGAGTTATAAAATAAATAAAGACAACAACTTAGATAATATTGTGTTATGAATAATATAAAAGAGCCTTTAAAAAGAAGTACTGCATTTAAGCTTTTACTCCTTTTAATAGCCGTAATGTTGACCGGGACTGTTTTTCAGTCCTGCGAAGACAATTCGGACAACGGAACCGGTGATATGCCGGAGATTAAATATGTCCGGGTTACAGACCCGCTGGCCTCAGATTCCTTGTTGGTCAGTGCATATTTGGGAAGTACGATCGCCCTGGTTGGCGAAGACCTTGGTAATGTGGTAGAGATATGGTTTAATGACCAGAAAGCTGTACTCAATGTCAATTATATAACCAATGATGCCATTATTGTAACTATTCCGAATACCATTCCGGAAGAGGTTACGGATCAAATCAAACTCGTAACACGGGGAGGGTTGGAATATACATACGATTTCCAGGTTCAGGTGCCGGAGCCTCTTCTTACTTCTATGAAGTGTGAATATGTGCCTGCAGGCGGCGTGGCTATTATCCGTGGCAACTATTTTCTGGGTAGCGAAGAGAAGCCTTTGCAGGTATTTTTCCCGGGAAATATTGAGGCAGAAGTAGAAAGTTATACGCTTAAGGAGATTCGTGTTATTGTCCCCGAAGGAGTTGGTTCGGGTCCTGTTACCGTTAAATCGATGTATGGCTCAACGCGTTCTTCGTTTTACTTCCGCGACGATAGAAACGTCTTTCTTGATTTCGACACAATGTTTGGTGCCGGGTGGCGTTCGGGAAACACGCAAGGTAGTAATCCCGAAGGTGTTTCAGGTGATTATCTGGCACTTTCAGGCACTCTTACAGACTGGGGCTGGGTGGAAGACAATCTGGCCATGAACCTTTGGGGAACCTGGATTAATAATCCGCTTCAGAAGAACCCCTTATTTGAACTGGGGGATAATAGTCTTTCCGATATGGCATTAAAGTTTGAAGTTAACGTGGTTAATCCCTGGGCAGTGGGTTATCTGCAATGTATTTTTACACCACAGGATGTTCCTGACGTTAACGGAGGTAACAGCTATTACAGTGATGCCGGTCTTGGACGTGCTTTGTGGCGACCATGGTTCGAACAGCAGGATAATTTTCAGACTGAGGGATGGATAACCGTTTCTATCCCAATGACTGAATTTAGGTTTTCTCATGATGCTTCTGTCAATGACCTCTCATTGACATATCCAGATGATTTTGGCGGCTTTACCTTCTTTGTATGGGGCCCTGCATTAGAAGCTGACCTGGAACAAGATTTGTTCTTTGCCATTGATAATGTAAGAGTAGTGCCAAAATAGTTCATAATTTATTAATCTGATCGTTATGCAAACAAAATTCAATAAATATATACGGTATTCATTCAGTGCACTGATGCTTATTGTACTGGGTGCCGGTATGCTTTTCATATCATGTGAAGACGATGATGATGAAGGCAATGATAAAGTTGAACTCTTCAGCTATGGGCCAATGCCTATAGCCAGAGGAGCAGAACTAAGGTTCATCGGTGACAATCTTGATAAAGTAACGGCTATAATTATTCCTGACGGCATTGAAATTGATGCCTCGGAATTTACAACCCGCACAACCGAGTTAATAACACTTACCGTGCCACAAAATGCCGAAGAGGGATTGGTTGTATTGAAAACACCCCAGGGTGATATAACAACTAAAACACCTATAGGCTATTCAGAACCCATCTCTATTGATGAATTCACTCCGGCAACCATTCGGCCTGGCGAAGTTCTCACCATAAATGGAGATTACCTTAATCTGGTGAAAGAGGTGATCTTCACCGACCGTGTAGTGGCCGATACGTCATTTTTCGAATCACAGAGCCGTAAAGAGCTGAAAGTAACGGTTCCTGAAGCCGCTCAAACCGGTATTATTGGTGTTTCAAACGGGGAAGAGGAGCCGGTAATTGTTTATTCCGAAAGTGAGTTGAACATTACTTTGCCTGTATTTGATGAGATTTCGCCTAATCCGGTTAAGGCTGGCAGTGAACTCACTATTTCCGGTTCCGATCTTGATCTTGTTGTATCTTTGAAGCTTGGAGGAGATATCGAGATCGGCTCTGATGATTTTGTTAGCCAGAGTGCTGACCAAATAGTTATTTCTGTTCCTTTAAATACCCGGGATGGAAATATTGTGTTACTTCCTCTCTCCGGCGTTGAAGTAATTTCCGGAACAGAACTTCAAATGCTTCTTCCGACCATCAATTCGATTGTGCCGCTAACATTAAAAAACGGTGAAGATATAACGGTTACCGGTGAAAATCTTGATCTTATTTCTTCTGTCGTATTTGAAGGAGGTTTTGAAGGAGTCATTGCTGAAGGAGGGACACCTGCCGAAATTACTGTTACTACTCCCGATGGGGCTCTTTCAGGTGCAGTTGTTTTCAATACTCTTGCACAGAAATCAGTAACAGGCGATGAGCTTAACTTTCTTGCCCCTTCTCTGACATCGTTTAGTCCTTCAGAAATAAAACCAAATAATTTGCTAACCATTACCGGCGAAAATCTGGATTTGGTAGATAAGGTGATTTTTTCGGGCGGTGTTGAAGGAGAAATTACCAGTCAAACAGAAACCGAAATAATCGTTACTGTGAAAGTAGGTTCTGAAACAGGTGTCATTACTCTTGTCGCTATTAACGGCGTTGAGGTTGAATCTTCCGGACCGGTTACAATCCTTTCCAATCTTCCGGACGTGACCGGTTACGAGGAAAGCAAGGCAACACCTGGTCAGATTCTGACTATTCTGGGCTCGAATCTTGATTTAATAAAGGAACTTGTTTTTCCGGGCGAAATTAAGGCAACTGCCTATGGTGAGAAAACCGACACCCGCGTCGAGGTTTATGTGCCCGAAGATGTCCCCACAGGGAACGGCCAGATTCGCGTTATTACTTATGAAGGCGAAGAAGGCCTTTTACCCGAAATTTTCTTTGGAGGTGTCGATCCGGTTCTTTATCCCGGTCTTGTCTTTAATGATTTTGACGAAGAAGGACATAGTCTGGATTGGGACAATTGGAGCGGTATCAGTGCATTGATGGATGATGGTAATGGCGTATCGGGCAAATACCTGAAGGGTGCAGCCCAGCTTGGTGCATGGGACTGGAAATGGGTATGGGGATGTAATCATAATGATGTCTTTCCAAAGCCCGAAGTGGATGCTGATAATCATGTCGTCAAGATTGATGTAAAGATCGAAGGGGCTATTAGTGATGATTCAAATAATTTCCAGTTAAAACTTGCTGGCAAGGATTCCCAATGGTTTAAACTCGGCATCCAAAATGATGACGGAACCTGGGGTACCGGAGACGGTTGGGTTACTGTAACCTATAATCTTAATGATATAGGAATCACTGGTGATATCACCAACAGCGGTGATTGGGGACTCATTACTCAACCTCCCGCCGGTTTGGATTTCACCAGGATTAGTCTGGATAATTTCAGATTTGAGCCGGTTCCGTAAAGAATGATTCTTGTGTATTTCAAGAAGGTTTCTAAAAAGACTAATTTTTACTCTGTGGGACTCTGTGCCAACTCCGTGTATCTCTGTGAAACAATGAATTGCACAGAGTATCACAAAGTACGCACAGAGTATCACAAAGTACGCACAGAGTATCACAGAGTTTTTACACAGTCGCTATTCTTTAACTAACTCAAATAATGGAAGTATGATAAAAAGAATATGCATACTTTTTTGGGCATTTCCTCTTTTTGTGTATTGTTCGAATGATTCGGAAGAAAAGAAACCTCCACCTGTTGTAGAGTCAACATCGCCTGTCGACGGGGCCGTGGATGTAAATGTTTCGGCAGAAGTTTCTGTTACTTTTGACGAGGTTGTGGAATTGGTCGAGAATCACGGTATTTCTGTAAATAGTAAACAGGTTGCGGCAGATGCTTCCTTCAAAAAAATATTGATAGATGCAGCTCTCGAATATGGAACTCAATACGAGGTGACAGTTCCGGCAGGGGCCGTCGTCAACACTTTTGGGATTCCTTCAGAGCATGACATTACATTTTCCTTTACTACCCGGCCTCCTGTCGAAATCACCTCCGACCTTGTTGTTTCCAATCCCACTCCTGAAGCCAAAAATGTCTACAACTTCCTGAAAGAGAATTATGGTTCAAAAATTATTTCAGGAGCTATTGCCAATGTAAGCTGGAATATAAATGAAGCAGAATGGGTGTATTCACATACCGGCAAGTATCCCGCAATGAACACATACGATTATATTCACCTGAATTGGGCACCTGATAACTGGATCGATTACTCCGATACACAGGTTGTTGAAGATTGGTGGGCCAACAATGGATTGGTAGGTGCCTGCTGGCACTGGAATGTTCCATTATCCGAAGGAGCATCGGAATATACCTACAGACCTGAAGAAACTACTTTTCATGCTGCCAACGCTACAATTGATGGGACCTGGGAAAACGACATTGTAAAAGCCGACCTCGAAGAGATAGCAGGGTATCTGAATTTATTGAAGAACAAAAATATCCCCGTGATCTGGCGACCGTTGCATGAAGCAGCCGGGAATATCTATGAATACGACGGCGGCAAAGCATGGTTTTGGTGGGGGGCTGATGGCGCTCAGGCCTTTAAAAATTTATGGGTATATATGTTTGAGTATTTTGAACAGCAGGGATTGAACAATCTCATCTGGGTATGGACCACACAGGCAAAAGATGATGAATTTTATCCCGGAGATGAGTATGTAGACATTGTCGGCAGGGATATTTATAATAATAATGATGCCGATGATATTGCATCACAATTTGAGGCAATACAAGACGCTTATCCTACCAAGATGGTCACTTTAAGTGAAATGGGAAGTGTTGCTAAAATTTCCGATCAGTGGAACAATGGCGCATTATGGTCATGGTTTATGCCATGGTACGACTATGAACGTACCAATAATCCCGGTGATACAGATTTCAGCGAAACCAATCATACGCATGCAGCCATAAGCTGGTGGGAAGACGCGGTTTCTCATGAGGCTGTGATTACCAGAGATGAAATGCCCGATCTGAAATAACGTTAGAGGTTAAAAATAGTATAGATTGAGTTTATTACCCCGAACCGGATATTCATTTGTTTGGTTCGGGATTTTTGTTGCTAAATAATAATGATATATGGCATCTTAGAAAACAAAATGGTTTTCCTGATAATGCCTCTTTTGTAGGTGATAAGTCATCCTGCAACGATTACAAATGGACGAATTATACAAATAACTGAAAGAATTGTACTTGTAACTAAGGTTTAAAATCCGGTATTTTGTTGGAAATTAATCCGAAGGATGATTGTGTTAAAAAAAATATCTGCAATATGATTACTAAAAAGAGTTTGTTTGTTGTCTTTACTTTTATTTTCGGGTTTGGCATTCAAGCCCAAAAATTTGAAGAGTTGGCACTTACTCCGCCAATGGGCTGGAACAGCTGGAATAAATTTGCCTGCGATATTAATGAAGAAATGATTCGTGGCATTGCGGATGCCATGGTAGAAAGTGGGATGAAAGAAGCAGGTTATAAATATATCGTCATTGACGACTGTTGGCATGGCCGACGGGACAGTTTCGGCTTTATCTATCCCGATTCCACACGTTTCCCCAATGGAATGAAAGCGCTCGCCGATTACGTTCATTCTAAAGGACTGAAGCTGGGCATTTATTCTGATGCCGGAACTGAAACCTGTGCCGGGTATCCCGGAAGTCGTGGTTATGAGTACCAGGATGCACTTCAATATGCAAAGTGGGGAATCGACTATTTGAAATATGACTGGTGCAATACCGAAAATATAAATCCTGTCGGGGCTTATACCACAATGCGTGATGCGTTGTACAAAGCAGGTCGGCCTGTTGTGTTCAGTATGTGCGAATGGGGCAACAATGAACCCTGGAAGTGGGCCGAAGACATTGCCCACCTATGGCGTACCACAGGAGACATCTTTATTTGTTGGGACTGCAAACACGAACACGAGGGTGGCTGGTACTCCTGGGGTGTAATGAAAATCCTGGATATGCAGGAGGGATTGCGCAAATATGCCGGTCCCGGCCATTGGAACGATCCTGATATGCTGGAAGTCGGCAACGGCATGTCGGTCAATGAAGACCGCGCGCATTTTTCAATGTGGGCCATGCTGGCTGCTCCCCTTATTGCCGGAAACGACCTGAGAAATATGTCGGAAGAAACCATTGAAATCCTTACCAATGAGGAGGTCATTGCTGTCGACCAGGATTCACTGGGTGTTCAGGGCTTCAAATACAGCAGCAAAGACAGCCTGGAAACCTGGTTTAAGCCTCTGGACAATAATGAGTGGGCTGTTTGTTTCCTTAACAGGCGTGCAGAACCGGCAGTGGTTGAATTTGACTGGGAGAATGAGAATGTGGTAGATGAGATATTTGGTTACGAGGCCAAATTCAATGAGATTACATACGCAATACGCAATCTCTGGACCAGGAAAAATATTGGCAAAACCAAAAGGGCTTTTAAGGCCACTGTTCCTTCACATGATGTGATCATGCTACGACTGAAACCCTTAAAATAGCCGAAGAGACAGTCATTTCACCAATATCTCAGACTAAATTTTACACTGATGAAACGAGCATGACAAGGTTTGTCACAAGAGAACATGTATAAACCCAATCATGCGAGTTCCATCAGACCAATAACTTAGACTAATTTTATACTGATGAAATTGTTTTTCTTATTCCTGTTGGGGAATGTTTTGCTCTCATGTGTGACCAGGCCTTCTGAAAATTTATCGCATAATCCTGCCGATAAGCTGTTTGAACAACTTAACGCGATAAAAAATAATGGGATACTTTTCGGACACCAGGACGACCTGGCTTATGGTGTTCACTGGAAATATAAGGAAGGACGCTCTGATACATACGAAACCGCCGGCGATTATCCGGCTCTGTTTGGATGGGAACTAGGCGGTCTTGAATTGGGACATTCTGTAAATCTGGACAGCGTTCCTTTTGAAAAGATGCACGAGTTCGTTCTTAAGGGGTACCAAATGGGTGCTGTCATTACATTTAGCTGGCATCCATACAGTGCGGTGGATACCACTAAAAGCGCCTGGGATAATGATCACAAGGTGGTTAAGCATATAATCCCGGGCGGCAGTCATCATGAAGTATTTAAAGATCATCTTGATAAGGTAGCAGCTTTTTTTTCGTCACTCAGGACAGAAGAAGGTCAACAAATACCGTTTATTTTCAGACCCTGGCACGAAATGGATGGTGGCTGGTTCTGGTGGGGCAGTAGTTTGTGTACCCCTGATGAGGTTAAAAAACTTTTCAGATTCACGATCGAGTATTTGCGTAACGATAAAGGTCTGAATTTCCTTTCGGCCTATTCTCCCGACAATCATTTTAACAGCGAAGAGGAATACCTGACATGGTACCCGGGAGATGATATCGTAGATATAGTGGGGATGGATAATTACGGTGATTTTCGTGTTGGGAGTGAAAATTTAGAAGCCGCCCGTCAAAAACTTGAAATTGTCGTCGGGTATGCTGAGAAAACCGATAAAATTGCCGCTTTTACAGAAACAGGCCTTGACAGAATGACAGATAATAAGTGGTTTACACAAAAGCTCGGTGAGGCATTCCCAAAAGGGAGTGAGGCTGAAAAAATTGCCTATGTAATGCTTTGGAGGAATGCCGATACGACCCATTTTTTCAGTACTTACCCGGGACATTCCTCGGCTGCTGATTTTAAGAAATTCGTCAGGCGTGAAAAAGTTTGGTTACTGGAAGACTGGAACAGATTTAAGAAGGAGAATAAGCTTGAATAATTTACGGGGTTACAAAAAGAGTCACGAACTCACAACTTCAGATCAGACACACATATTGTAAAAATTTTTAGCGAGTTTACAATACTCCGTTAAACTTTTGCAATACCCTGCAAACCAATTGTTTGTGCTTACAGAGATTTGTTTATTAAAATGCAGTATATCAAGATTGTACGGATCATCTTATATCTAAAAATCTAAAAATCTAACGATCTATTGAGTTTACAGACACGCACTAAATATTGGCTATGAAGAATGAATTATTTAACGAACGTCTTGAAAGAGTGTCACGGGAGCATGAAAAATTGCTGACAAGGCCGAATGAACCGTTGTTTAGCACAAATGGAATTTATAATCGTTACAAGTTTCCCATCCTGACACGCAACCACGTACCCCTTCACTGGCGATTTGATATGAATCCCGAAGCCAATCCGCATTTTATGGAGCGCATTGGGTTTAATGCAACTTTTAACGCCGGAGCCATTAAGTGGAACGGGAAATATGTTCTGGCGGTTAGAGTTGAAGGCAACGACCGGAAATCGTTTTTTGCTATTGCCGAAAGTCCAAACGGCGTTGATAATTTTCGTTTTTGGGACAGACCTGTTACTTTGCCACAGAACGAACTACCCGATACCAATGTCTATGATATGCGACTTACCAGGCATGATGACGGGTACGTTTACGGGGTGTTTTGTTCCGAACGTAAAGACCCTGATGCCCCTGAAGAGGATACGAGTAGTGCGGTTGCTGCTGCCGGAATAGCACGAACCAAAGACCTGATAAACTGGGAGCGCCTTCCCGATCTTGTATCAACAACAGGCCAACAGCGTAATGTGGTTTTATTTCCACATAAAATTGATGGTAAATATGCATTCTATACGCGACCGCAGGTCGGTTTTATTGATACCGGGAAAGGCGGTGGTATCGGATTTGGTCTGGCCGACGATATCGAACATGCAAAAATAAAAGAGGAAGTAATTGTTGATGCCAAACGGTATCATACTGTTTATGAGGTAAAAAACGGACTCGGCCCGCCACCGCTTCGTACCGGTAAGGGATGGTTACATCTGGCACATGGGGTAAGAAACACGGCAGCCGGATTACGGTATACACTTTACTTGTTTATGACCGACCTTGAAAAGCCATGGATTATAACTCACAAACCTGCCGGTTATTTTATGGGGCCGCTTGGAGAAGAACGTGTGGGGGATGTTTCCAACGTACTTTTTTCAAACGGCTGGATTGCTGATGATGACGGCAAGGTCTTTATTTATTATGCTTCTTCGGATACCCGTATGCATGTTGCTACTTCTACGATCGATCAATTGGTTGATTACTGTATAAATACGCCTCCGGATAGGTTTTATAGTGCCCGTTCGGTAGAGACAATTAACGGGTTGATAGATAAAAATAAAACCTTTGAAAGCACTCAAAAGAAAAAATTAGCATGAACCAGAAAGACGAATTGCTGAACGATCTTCGCAAAGAATTGGAGGATATACTTCTTTTTTGGCGTTTGCATACCATCGATCATGAGCATGGAGGCTTTGCCGGAGAAGTAGATGCAGAAGGGAAAATTATAGCACAGGCGGACAAAGGTCTTGTTTTAAATGCCAGAATTTTATGGGCTTTTTCTGCTGCTTACAATTTTTTCAAAGACGAACAATACCTGGAACTGGCTCATCGGGCCTTTGATTATTTGGTTAACCATTTTTGGGACAACCGGTATGACGGACTTTTTTGGGCCGTTAATTTTAAGGGCGAGGTGATAAATTCAAGGAAACAGATATACGGACAGGGATTTGGAATCTATGCCTTTTCAGAGTATTTTAAAGCATCGGGGAGTCGCGAAAGTTTTGATCTTTCAGTAAAACTGTTTGACTTGATAGAAACACACAGCTTTGATCCTGTAAATGGAGGCTACCTGGAAGCATTGTCGCGGGAATGGGGGCAAATGAAAGATATGCGATTGAGCCCCAGGGATGCCAATTCACCTAAGAGCATGAATACTCATCTTCATATTCTGGAGCCTTATTCCAATCTGTTTCGTATCTGGCCTACAGATGAACTGCGAAATAAAATGAAAAGCCTGGTGAGGGTCTTTCTTGATAATATTTTGAATCAGGAATCGTGGCATCTTCATTTGTTTTTCGACATGGATTGGACAGTGCAATCTGACATTGTTTCTTATGGGCACGATATAGAAGGGGCATGGCTCATTAATGAAGCAGCCGGATTGATTGGAGATGACCATCTGGAAAAAGAAACATGCCGGAAAACATTGCAAATGGTGAATGCGGTAATTAAAGACGGGTGGGCTCCCGACAATTCTCTCTATTATGAAAAAGACCTTAATAAAGAAGAGTTGCACAAAGACCGTCATTGGTGGGTTCAGGCTGAAGCACTCGTGGGGTTCATGGATGCTTTTGAGCATACAGGAGAAACGGTGTATTACGAAATGTTCAGGAAAGTCTGGAATTACATTAAAAATCATGTAATAGACCATGAAAAAGGCGAATGGTTCGGGATTATTAATGACAACGGGCAGCCCGATCGCAACGGTCTGAAAGCCGGGTTTTGGAAATGTCCGTATCACAATACCAGGGCGCTGATTGAAAGTATTCAACGATTGCAACATGTTGCCGCAGAAAGTAATGAGGATTCATGATGAGTGCACATCTACAAAGTCAATCGTCAGTCAAACAATATTCTAAACGCAGAGACGCAATGACGCAAAGTTTTTATTATGAGAGAGTTGTGGCTTATGGTATTTACTGTGTAAACAATTAATTACCAAACAACTGTACAAGTTTAACAGAGTATTGTAAATGAAACGAGCATGACAAGGTTTGTAACAAGAGAACATGTATAAACCCAATCATGCGAGTTCCATCAGACCAATAACTTATACATAATTTATACTGATGAATTATCTCATATCTTATAATCTAACGATCTATTATGAGTAATACCGTCATAAAATTGAAGGAAAAAATTGCATACGGTTTTGGTGATGCTGCCTCATCGATGTATTGGAAGATTTTCACTGCTTACCTGGCTATTTTTTATACCGATGTATTTGGTATTCCTGCAGCCGCTGTAGGTACCATGTTCCTGGTTACACGTGTTTGGGATACCGCGAATGATCCCATTATGGGAATTATAGGAGACCGCACTAACACCAGATGGGGTAAGTTTCGTCCTTATCTGCTCTGGATGGCCGTGCCTTTTGCTATAATCGGTGTTCTTTTGTTCACAACGCCCGATCTTAACGTAAACGGGAAGATTATTTATGCTTATGTTACCTACACGCTTATGATGATGGCTTATACTGCCATCAATGTCCCTTATGCCAGCTTACTGGGTGTGATGACAGCCGATTCTGACGAACGCACCAGCCTGGCTTCTTATCGTATGGTTTTTGCTTTTGCAGGAAGTTTGCTGGTGTTCGCCATCTTTCAGCCTACTGTCGATTTCTTTCATCATGTTCTCAATTTCAGCGAACAGACCTCCTATCAGCTTACAATGACAATTATCGGTATAATTGCAGTAGGCTTTTTTCTGATGACTTTTTCATGGACACGTGAACGTATTCATCCTCCAAAAAACCAGCAAAGCAGCCTGAAAGAGGATTTTAAGAACCTTCTTGGCAATGTTCCCTGGTTTATCATTCTGGGAGCTGGAGTAATGACATTAATTTTTAATTCTGTTCGTGATAGTGTGGCATTGTACTATTTTAAATACTACGTTATTGATGAAACGGCTTTGGCCATTTCTTCTGCAACTTTTACCTACAGCACCCTTTATTTGTTCCTGGGACAGGCTGCCAATATGATAGGGGTTATTATGGCCAGACCTGTTTCAGCCAGAATCGGGAAAAAGCGGACTTTTATTTATGCCATGTTTATAGCTGCTTTGCTGAGTGGCATATTCTATTTTTGTAATCGCGAAAATTACTTCTTTATATACCTGCTTCAGGCATTGATCAGCTTTTGCGCAGGGATTATTTTCCCGTTGATGTGGTCGATGTATGCCGATGCAGCGGATTATTCTCAATATAAAACCGGCCGTCGGGCAACAGGTTTGGTATTTTCAGCTTCCAGTATGTCACAAAAGCTCGGATGGACACTGGGCGGATCCATCACCATGTGGCTTCTTGCCCTGTTTGGTTTTCAGGCTAATGTGAATCAAACACCCGAAACAATCGAGGGGATCAAATATATGATGAGTTTCATTCCGGGTATTGCAGCCCTGATCTCCGGCGCTGTTATGATTTTTTACAAGCTGAGCGACAGTAAAATGGATGAAATTATTGCCGAACTCGAAAGAAGAAGGGCGGCAGAAAGGAATGATATTACTGAATAAAGTCACAATACTACGTTAAAGTTTTACAGATGCCTGGTAAAAAATTGTTTACACAATTAATTACACAAACCACAATGCTCTCATAATAAAAACTTTGCGTCATTGCGCCTCTGCGCTTAGGCTTTTCTTAACTGACTATTGAAAAAGAACAATGGAAAATAAATTTGAAACAGGCTGCTGAAAAAGTCAGCAGCCTCTATTTGTACCCCTTCGGCGACACACCGAATTTAGCCTTAAAACTTTTAGAAAAACTCGATAAACTGGTATAACCGACGGCATACATTATTTCGGTAATGTTTCCATCTTTGTTTTTGAGCATATTGGCAGCCTTTTGCATGCGGTAGTTGTTGATGATCCCGCGCGTGGATTGTCCGGTTATGGATTTTAGTTTACGGTAAAGATGAGTGCTGCTCATCCCGAGTGTTTCACTGATCATATCTACCGAGAAGTCGGGATTTTCAACATTTCTTTCAACAATCGACATTACTTTTTTCAGGAAGCGTTCGTCGGGGTGTTCTTTCTCGTACGTTTCGTCTGGAGAAATCAATAACCTGTTTTTGATATACCGGGCCATTTGTTCTTCACGTCTGAATATACTTCTGATGCTTGATCGCAGAAACTCAATGTCGAAGGGTTTGGTGATGTACATGTCGGCTCCTTTGTTCATGCCTTCGGTTTTATCGATATCGAGTGTTTTGGCCGTCAGCAAAATTACCGGGATATGGGCGGTAGCTGATTCGCTTTTCAGGTATTGGCATAATTCGGTGCCGCTCATTACCGGCATCATGACATCAGAGATAACCAGATCGGGCTGTTCTTTCTGTGTCAGTTCTATTCCCCGGGCACCGTTCTCAGCAAAAACCAGTTGATACTCCTGTTCCAGGTTCATTTCAAGGTAGTCCAGAAAATCGGGGTTATCATCAACAACCAGAAGTTTCTTAGCCCCTTTGGGTAGCGTTATCGGTTCTTTTTCAACGGATGTCTTTCCGGGATAAATATGGTTTTCCGTCCTCTCAACCAGCCCTGTCGCATCAACATAAGGAAGTTGCAGAGTAAATTTGCTGCCTTTACCCGGAGTGCTTTCCAGCTTGATGTTACCGCTATGCAACCGGGCATATTCCATCGACAGAGTCAGGCCTATGCCTGAACCTGAGCCTGCGGGCTTGCTTACATTGGTCTGATAAAACAGATCGAAGACATGTTTTCGTTCATCCTCGGAAATGCCAGGGCCCGTATCATTTACACTGACTTCAATGATTTTTTCTTCGTTATCAGTTTCTGAAACCTCCAGTTCTACTATGATCCTGCCGCCATCGGGTGTATATTTAAAAGCGTTGGACAGAAAATTGAACAGAATGGTTTCTACTTTTTCCTTGTCAATTCGACAATTGAGAGATGACAACCGGGTGTTAAAACGGTAATCCATTTGATGACGGCGGGCCAGATCGTCGAAGGAGTTAAAAACTTCTCGTGTGAAATCCACCAGCTCTGTATCTTCCGTCACAATTTGCAGTTCGGAGGATTCAATTTTTCTGAAATCGAGGAGCTGATTAATAAGCTTATAGAGGCGACCGGCGTTGCGATGGGCGAGTTCTGTCATGTGCTGTAATCTGGTATCACTGATGCCGGCGTTAACCAATTGTTTCAGAGGGGAAATTATCAGCCCGAGCGGAGTGCGGAATTCATGAGAGATATTGGTGAAGAACCGTATTTTAGCCTGATAAAGTGCTTCGCTGTGCTGTTTTTCAATCTTAACAATTTGCAGTTCATTTCGAAGCCTTTGACGGTAACTGTAAACCCGGAAAACAAAATAAGTCATCCCCACAATAATAAGTACATAAAGAGTTAGGAATACATTGCTCAACCAGATAGACGGGGAAATATCGATTTGCAGCTCCCGGGAATTGCTCCAAATACCGAGATGATTGGTGCCCTGAACTTCGAACGTGTATTCACCGGGCTTCACATTGGCAAATACGGCAAAATTGTTGTTCCCACTGTTATATATCCAGTCATTTTGTGCCGGTTTCAGCCGGTACCTGAATTGTCCTTTGTCGGGGAACAGGTAGTCCAGCGTGGAGAACTCAAAAGTCAATGAGTTTTGTTTGTATTTCAGATTCAAGGCATCGGCGTAAGCAATGTCGGTTTGTAATATCCCGGAACCGGAAGGAAGTATGTTTTGATTGTTAATCCGCAGTCCTGATATCCGAACCTGTGGTTTCATACCTGGAAGATCGATTTGTCCCGGATCAACTTCCACGTAAGCATTATCTCCTCCAAATAAAATATGACCGTTTGTGGTTACTGCACTGCAATAAGAATAGAATCCTTTGAACGGAGAACCGGGATTTACCGGAATAGTAATTATTTCATTATCACGGGTATTAATTCTCACAATGACATTTTGGGTGGTTCCCCAGAGATTTCCGGACGCATCCTGTTCCAGGTTGATCAATTTTTGCGGCGTTGTGATGTTTATATCCGTTTTCAGTATTTTCCCCGATTTTGTGTCATATTTTAGTAGCAAATCTTCTGCCGCTATCCAGATATTATCATTATGAGCGGAGAGCAATGCCGTAATGGTTTTTCCGGATGTCTCTTTGGCAACAGCCTCGATTAGTGTTTTTTCGAAAGTGTTGCGGTTTATTTCCCATAACAGAGGTCCGCTGCCATAAAAAATTTTCCCTTTATGGGAGAGTAGTCTGCCTTCACCGTCTTTATCAGCCCGTTTGAACGTTATTTGCTCTGGAGAATTTCCCGTTTCTGACACCTTAAATACACCTCCCTCCCAGGCGCTCACCCAAAAATTTCCTTTACTGTCCTTAGCAAAACCACTGATGTAGTTTGACGTTAGGCCATTGTTACGGCTTGCGGTTAATGCGTACATCTCCTTTTTTTCAGGATCCCAGATGTCGATTCCACCTGCCGTTCCTATCCATATCCGAGCTCGGTTATCCTCTTCAAGAGCATAGACATTGTCCAGTAATAATCGTCTTTCGGGGCCGGAGGTGGTCGAGAAAGTTTCTCTTTTCCCCGATGCGGAGCGCTTAACCACCCCGTGTATAGTGGCCAACCATACATTTCCGTTCCGGTCGGTGAGGATATCCCTTATCTGGTTTCCGATTCGCGGGTCTTCAAAGCTGAAAAACTCTTCATGCAGCTGGTAATAGGGTTCGCCCCTGTCAACCAGGCTTACCCCGCCCGATGTTATTAACCACAGACGTTGCTGACGGTCTTCATAAATCTCCCAGACTACGTTGCTTGCTATGGTGTTTCCAACCATCGGATCGTGATAGTAAGTACTTACCTTTCCGGTGTTAGTGTTAAGTATGTTCAGGCCAAAATCGGTGCCTAACCACAACAGCGTGTCGTTCTGGATATGGATGGTTTTGATGACTTCATTGCTGAAATTCGTATTCGAAGTATTGAACAGTTCATATTCCGCGGTACGTGTATTAAACCTGGCCAGGCCTGTTTCTGTACCTACCCATAGTAATGAATCATTCGTCTGCGGACAGCCATTGATCGAAACCACGAGATTGTTCTCAAGCAAGGGTTTATAATTTCCTTTAACATTAAAAGAGACAATGGTGTCGCTGCGATATCTGTTCAATCCGTCGTATGTTCCTATCCAAATATCGCCGTTCTCTGATTCGTAGAAAGAACGGATGGTGTTGTGAGATAATCCCGAGTTGGAGCTGTTGTAGAAGGTGTAACGGTTCTCTTTTTCATCAAACTTCAAAAGTCCGCTTGCAGTGCCTATCCATACATTGCCTTTGGTGTCGGCATACAGTGTTCTGATAACCCTGTGTTTTCCAACATTTATTTGTTCTATGCGAAAGTTCCTGACATCGATGGTACATAATCCGTCCCAGGTTCCAACCCATATCCGTCCGTTGCTGAAAGCCAGCGCTGAAATATTATTGGAAGGCAGGGAGCCGGCAGTCCCTGTTTTTTGAAAGGCGATCATTTTGAAACCGTCGTAGCGGCACAATCCCTCTTCTGTGCCTATCCAGACAAAACCATACGGATCCTGTACGATGGAATTGGTTACATTCGATGACAGACCTTGTTCTATTGTCAGGTTCGAAAAATAGAGCGGATGAACGGAACGAGCTTTTTCTGTATCGAAAGAGAATAATACCCACAGCGTGATTATTCCTTTAATGAAGAGACTTTTTATGATCATTTGAGTATCCTTCCTGTTTTTCTCCGTCCAATTTTAAAAGAAAAACACTACATCAAAATTAGAAATATTTTAACACAATTCATCTTGATGATGGATTAAAAACAATTTCTGTAAGAAATGGACAATAAGTGTAATTAGCTCATAAATAACTTGTAAGATGATTGAAGCCATGGTATATGCGATAAATGTAAGAAACAGACAATAATTGGAAGGATGAAGACAAATACACTTTTTAATGCTTTTTTATATTTGATTTCGTGAAAATGTATACAGTTAATAAATCGTTAGATTTTTTGATATAAGA
>NZ_AHZV01000332.1 GCF_000250735.1 Anaerophaga thermohalophila str. Valhall | reverse complement strand
TATGTTTAAATTCATACATTTTTTCTACGAAGATTTCAGGGCTAACGCCCCTTTGATTATATCATTCGTTATTCAATTACGAAGATTACCGGGCTACGCCTCTTTGTTTATATCGTCCATTCTATTACAAAGATTACCGGGCTACGCCCCTATGTTTAAATTCATACATTTTTTCTACGAAGATTATCGGGCTACGCCCCTTTGGGTTATATCATTCGTTATTCAATTACGAAGATTACCGGGCTACGCCTCTTTGTTTATATCGTCCATTCTATTACAAAGATTTCAGGGCTAACGCCCCTTTGTTTATATCATTCGTTATTCAATTACGAAGATTATCGGGCTACGCCCCTTTGTTTATATCGTCCATTATTCTATTACAAAGATTACCGGGCTACGCCCCTATGTTTAAATTCATACATTTTTTCTACGAAGATTTCAGGGCTAACGCCCCTTTGTTTATATCGTCCATTCTATTACGAAGATTACGGGGCTAACGCCCCTTTGTTTATATCTTCCGGTATTCTATTACGAAAATTGAGGGGCTACCGCCCTTTTTAGGTCCTGGTTGGTTTATTGTTTTTGTCAGGGTGGACCAACACCCCTTTCATTTGTTTGTGTAGTTTCTTTTACAAAAATTTTTAAGCTGCGATCAAATATACTTTTGTCAACAAAAATCAGGGGCGTAGCCCTGATCTCTTCGTAGCATAAATTGGGTGTGAGACAATTCAGGGGCGTTAGCCCTGATATCTCCTTTATATTATTGATTTATTCAAATTCATCATTATTTAATCATTTTTGGAAACAGCCGCTGCATTAAGCCCTTTTTATGCTGTTGTAATTGCTCTATTTTGTCCGTTTGTGCCTTGATTAACTCATCCAATGCCGAAAGACAGGATGCTATTTTTTGTTGTTCTTTTGGATTTGGTATTCTAATTGAATATTTCAGCATTGTGTCTTTATCTCCACGCGGCATTTTTACACCTTTTGCACTTTGCATCACATAATTAATGAAGGCATCGTTTTTTAAAACGAACTCTAAAAACTGACTTATTACTTTTGAGCCAGAACGAAATACAAGCACATCATTAGAAACACCACCTTGTCTGTCAGATTTCCAAACTTTTTTTAGATATGGGCGAATGTTAGACATTAAAACATCATCTTCAATGAATTTTGTAACTCTATAGGTTGTTGGGAGTTTTGTTGCCTTTTTAACTCCTGAATAATCAGGAAGCATATTGTCAGTACTGATGTAGTTGTCCAAAGTTAATTTCTCACTATCAATCTTATCGTTCACAAAAACTGAGACTTCTTCATCTCCCAATTTTTTCTCCACCCACTCCCCATCCTTCTCAAATTCCGGAAAACGTAACTTCGGCACTTTCTCGCCTTTTTGCGGAAAAAGGTTTTGCATCAGTCCTTTTTTATGTTCCTTTAGGGCTTCCAGCTTTTCGTTATGGGCGGCTATCAGCTCATCAAGAGAAGAAAGGCAGGAGGCGATTTTTTGTTGTTCTTGGGGTTTAGGTACTGGTAACTTTAAATCTAAAAACGCACCTTTCGATAGGTTATATCTAATAGCGCCTTGTGCTATTGCGTTAACTGATTTTCTATAAATCGAACTGTGAAATAAGTACCGCGAAAAATTTGGTTTAAGCTCATCTAAATTAAATGGTCTAAGTATAAAGCAAAAACTGTTCAAGTAAATGGGTTCATTTGGTTGCTCTATTAATACTGATGCAAACCCAACCTCATTTGCAGTTTCTGAAGAAGTTGTAAATAAAATATCACCCTTTTGAAGTTCATTTTGATTTTCATTATCATCAATGCTTACTTTTCCACATTCTGAGAAATCTATAAATGATCTGTCAAACACTTGCTTATATTGAACATAGGGTTTTCCAGTCCCAAAATCCTCTGCTTTTTTCCCGGTTAATCCATTTACAGTTTTGCCTAATTGAGATATAGCTTTCTCTTCCCACTCCCCATCCTCTACAAACTCAGGAAACCTCAACTCCGGTATTAATTTTTTCTTCTTATTCATTTGTCTGAACCTTGATTTTTGGGATTCACTTGATTACTTGATTACTTGATTTATTTGGATTAGGGAAATCATGGTTGTCCTTTAACCCTTTCAAATTATGGTTCAAGACTTTATTGTTGTGAACTCTTTTAAACTGAAGGCTTTTTGCTCCAAAATTTATCAGTAGTCCTATTTCTAAGTTATATGCTTCAACATAGTTCATTGCTTGAGCCAGGTGAACATCTTCTAAATTGATGATGGCTTTGATTTCAACCATAATTTTATCTTCCACGAAGAAATCCACTCGTCTTGTGCCTATATCATAACCTTTGTATTGCAATGACATTTCTTGTTCTCGTATAAAATTGATGTTCTGTATCTGCATTTCAATGGCTAAGGCTCTCTGGTACACTACTTCCTGGAACCCGTTTCCAAGATGCTTGTGGACTTCCATTGCTGCACCAATTATTTTATGTGTAAGTTCTTGTTCTTTCATAAACAAGTAATCCAATAATCCTTTTTAATCATGGTTCAAGACTATTCATAAGCTGCCAAACCACTAATTTCCCGCCCCTGGGCTAATTTTTTCAGCAAGGGCATTAGGTCGCCCATCAATTCTGTTTCTGCTTTACTTCTTTGCTTCCAACCAAGTTCTAATGGTTCAAGCAAGTCGGTAAGCTGTTCACCGTCAAAAATCATACGGTTCATTATTTTCTCCACAAATTTTTTCAGGTCTGCTGTTTGTAAACCGTGTTTATTAGCTATGTCGGCCAGTTCTTTATTGTATTTGTCTATTTTAAAGGTTTCATAGCCTTTTCGCAGGTTATCGACATTTTGACCGCTGTTCCAGTCGAGGCTGTTGATATAGTCTGTCAGGTCATCTTCTTCATCCATCAGGTTGGCGTTGGATTTCAGCAAACTGATTACCTGTGCCTTTGTCATTTTCTGTTTGGCAGGTTTTTGCTGGGTGCTTTCGGCAATCAGGTTCATGATGTAATCGTAATCAATTACCGCAGATGCAAACAATACAAATTCAAAGTCCAGTTGTTGTATTTCATCCGGCGCATTTTCACCCTCTTTTTGCTGAATTTTTCGTAGTTGTTTTGCAGTTTCCAGGTAGGAGCTTTTGAATTCAAGCAATTTTTCAGCCGGAAGTATGGATTCAATCTTTTCTTTTTGCGCTTCGTCTAAATCCGTGTATTGATCCAGCTGTGTTTTGAGCCGCTGTACTTCCTTAAAGTTTTTTATAAAAGTAATCTTTGCAGCATCCCCGTGCAGGTTGTACACCTCTTGTGGTTCATTTACCAAATTATGTTCCTGCATAAACACGCCCAAAGCTTCCACCGCCTTTTGGTATTGTTCAATGACTACCGGAGCAGGGTCAACCATCCAAATTTCTTGGGCTCTTCCGCCGTCTTCTCCTGAAAACAAAGTAATTGCCTGGTTCACGGCATCCTGTTGCGAACGGAAATCCATAATATTCCCATACGGTTTTGTATCATTCAGCACACGGTTGGTTCGCGAAAGTGCCTGAATCAAACCATGATGCTTCAGGTTTTTATCCACGTACAGGGTATTAAGAAATTTAGAATCAAACCCTGTAAGAAGCATATCTACCACAATGGTTATGTCGATCTTATTTTTATGTGGATAGTCCTTATTGCTGAATCTTTGGTCTTTAATGCGCCGTTGCAAGTCCTGATAATACAAATCAAATTCGTTAACAGAATGATTCGTGCCAAATTGTTGGTTGTAGTCAGCAATAATTTCAGTTAAAGCTTTCTTTTTCTCTTCCGGATTTTGTTTGTTGTCTTCTTTTTCCTGTGCTAAATCCTCTTGAAGTTGTTTAATGTCGGCCGCGTTTTTTTGGCTTTGCTGGTCTCCGTTTTTGGCAAGTAGCTGGGCAGGCGGTGAAAACACACAAGCAATATTCAGTGGAACATAATCGGGGTTTTCTTCTTGCTTTTTCTTTTGAAGTTCTTTGAAAAGCCGATAGTATTCAATGGCATTATTGATGGAAGCGGTTGCCAGAAGCGCATTAAATTTCCGTTGATTGGTAGCAGAATTGTGTTTGTCAATGATTGCTTCCACAACCGCTTGCTGTGCAATAGCTTCTCCGGGTTTAGCATTTACTGTGCCTTCGCCTTTATAGTAATCGATATGAAAGCGCAGCACATTTTTGTCGTCTATGGCATGGGTAATGGTGTAAGCGTGTAATTGTTTTTCGAAAATTGATTCGGTGGTTTTATAGGTTTCGTATTGGTCTTCACGGATTTTGTAAGTTGCATTTTCATCAAAGATAGGTGTCCCAGTAAAACCAAAGAGTTGAGCATTCGGAAAGAACTCTTTTATTGCTTTATGATTTTCACCAAATTGTGAACGATGGCACTCGTCAAAGATGAAAACAACTCTTTTATTGCTCAATGGCTCTAAACGCTCTTTGAAGTTTCTTTTGTAGGTGCCATCTAATGCCAATCCCAGTTTTTGAATGGTGGTAACAATAACCTTGTCTGCATAATCTGTAGAAAGTAAACGCTTTACCAAAGTTTCGGTATTGGTATTTTCCTCTACACTGCCTTCCTGAAATTTATTGAACTCTTCCCGGGTTTGGCGGTCAAGGTCTTTACGGTCAACCACAAAAAGACATTTTTCAATATCAGGATTATCTTTCAAAAGGGTAGATGCTTTAAAAGAAGTCAGCGTTTTGCCGCTACCGGTGGTATGCCAGATAAATCCGTTTCCGCGGTTTTGGTGAATGCAGTCCACTATTGCTTTTACTGCATAAATTTGGTACGGTCGCATTACCAACAATTTCTGTTCGCTTTCTACCAGCACCATATACTTGCTAATCATTTCGCCAAGTGTGCACTTTTTTAAGAATTTTTCAGCAAATAAATCAAGGTGAGTAATTTTTTTATTTCGCTCATCCGCTAATTGATATATTGGTAAAAACTGTTCATCTGCATTAAACTGAAAATGGATATTCTTGTTGTTTGCAAAATAATACGTGTTACTGCGGTTGCTCACAATGAATAACTGCATAAAACACATGAGCGAATTACCATAACCATTCCCGGGTTCGTTTTTATAATCCACAATTTGTTGCATGGCTTTGCGTGGCGAAATGTCCAGTTTCTTCAGTTCTATCTGAACCACAGGCAAACCATTAATCAGTAGAATAATGTCATATCGTTGAAGGCTGTTTTCTGTATTGATTCGTAGTTGGCTTACGACTTCATATTCATTTTTACACCAGTCTTTAATGTTTACCAGAGTATAATGCAATGGAGTCCCGTCTTCTCGTTGAAAATATTGTCTTTCACGTAAAAATTTTGAAGCAAGGAAAACATCAGGGTTAATGATTTCCTCTCTTAAACGTAAAAATTCGCTATCTGTGAGTCGAACACGGTTCAACGCTTCAAATTTGGCTTTGAAGTTCTGTTCAAGTGTTTTTCTATCAACAATATCTGGACGGTGGATGTATTTCAGCTCTTCCAGTTGTTTGATAAGATTGTCCTCTATTTGATTTTCTTTAGTCATTTAATTCTTCTTTCAATAAATCCTTTGGATTGACATCCAATATTTTAGCAATCTCGTAAAGCACCTCAAGCCGGGGTTGTTGTCTGTTTTGTGCATAGGAGTTAACCATATTGTAACTTTTTCCCAACTTCTCAGCCAACCAGGTTTGTTTGATGCCTTTTTCATCAAGCACTTCTTTAATTCGATTCATTTCTGTCAAATTATTTTCGCTAAAATACAAATTTATCTCAAAATATAAGATATAATTATCAAGTAGTTCTGTGTGCACTGCCAAGATTGCACTCTTTGGCAAAGATTTGGTCCTGGTGAAGGCTTGTAGGTATTTGGGTACGCGTCATTACCCGTCGTTGACAGGGCGGATGGGAATGCAAAGCGTCTTACACCCTTGCAAGAGCCCGGAAAATGTTTTGACAGTCGTCCTTTACGCCAGCATGAGCC
>NZ_AHZV01000333.1 GCF_000250735.1 Anaerophaga thermohalophila str. Valhall | reverse complement strand
CAGGTTAAATCAGAGGTTCTTCAATCTTAGTGAAACTGCCATTTTATGAGCTTCAAGCTGTTCTGCTTCAGCCATTGTTTCAATTATCGGCCCCAGTCGTTTCAGTCCTTTCCTGGAGATTTCCTGGAAGGTTATTTTTTTGCAGAAGCTGTCAAGGCTGACACCACTGTATGCTTTTGCATAACCGTATGTGGGCAGTGTATGGTTTGTTCCCGATGCATAATCTCCAGCACTTTCGGGAGTGTAATGTCCAAGAAAAACCGAGCCGGCATTGACAATTTCGTCAGATGTATCCTCAGGGTTGCGTACCGCCAGAATAAGATGTTCGGGCGCATAAAGATTCGTAAAAGAGACCATTTCGTGCATGGTTTTCAGTAAAATAATGCGACTGTTCCCAAGCGCTTTTTTTATTATCGCAGTACGTGGAAGAAGTGTAAGTTGTTCATCCAGCCTTTTTTTCACTTTTTCTGCCAACTCCGGAGAATTTGTCACCAGAATGGATTGACTGTCAGGTCCATGCTCGGCCTGTGAAAGGAGGTCTGATGCCACAAAGTCAGGATCGGCGCTTTCGTCGGCCATTACTTCCACTTCCGATGGTCCTGCCGGAAGGTCTATAGCTATGCCATCGAGAGTGACCAACTGCTTGGCTGCGGTTACGTAGCTGTTTCCAGGGCCGAAAATCTTATCAACTTTTGGGATGGTTCCTGTTCCGTATGCCATTGCAGCTATTGCCTGGGCGCCGCCAACTTTGAAAATTCGTGTAACACCCGTGAGGTGTGCCGCCAAAATTATGGCAGGATGTATTTTTCCGTCTTTTCCCGGAGGTGTACATAGCACTATCTCCTTACATCCGGCTATTGAAGCAGGGATCGCCAGCATTAATACCGTTGAAAACAGTGGCGCTGAACCTCCGGGGATATAAAGGCCTACTTTTTCTATCGGGGTACTGCGTTGCCAACATACCACGCCTGGTGCTGTTTCTACTTTTCGAACCGGTTGTTTCTGGCTTTCGTGAAACTTCCTGATGTTGATTATGGCGCTGTTGATGGCTCCTTTCAGATTGCTGTCAACATCGAGACATCCTTTTCTGATCTCTTCTTCAGACACCTGAAAGGAGCTTAATGAAATGCCGTCGAATTTGGCTGACAACTCTCTGACAGCTTTGTCTTTGTGGTTTTTAACGGCATCGAGGATCGGGCGCACTTTTTCCATTACATCCTGTTGGTTATCGACTGCCCGTTTTGTTAGTTTTTCCCATTCCGCGCGTGCAGGAAATCTGAATGTGTTCATAAAATCATTTTTTCAATTGGAACAATGAGAATACCCTGTGCTCCATTTTCTTTGAGCTGACCGATAACTTCCCAAAAATGGTCTTCTTTAATGACTGAGTGAACGCTGGACCACCCTTTTTCTGCAAGTGGGAGTACTGTCGGACTTTTCATTCCGGGCAAAATATCAACAATTTTGTCAACTTTATCGTTAGGGGCATTCAAAAGAATATATTTGTTGGAATTTGAAGCCATCACTGCATTGATACGGAAAATCATTTGCCCGAGAAGGGCTTCTTTTTCCGGAGAAAGATTATTTGAGGAGACCAATACTGCTTCGGAATCCATTACTTTTTCTACTTCTTTCAGGTGATTGGCCACCAGTGTACTCCCGGAGCTTACAATGTCGAAAATAGCGTCGGCCAGTCCAATACCCGGTGCTATTTCAACCGAACCTGCAATTTCGTGTATTTCGGCATTGATGTTTTTTTCATCGAAGAATCGTTGCAGTATTTTGGGATAGGAAGTGGCTATCTTTTTGTGTTCGAACCATGAAAGTCCTGTGTATTCAATTTCTTTCGGAATGGCCAAAGAAAGACGACATTTGCTGAATCCCAGTTTTTTGACAGTTTTAAGGTTGAAACCTTTCTCTTCAAGCTCATTTTCTCCAACAATTCCTATATCTGCTACGCCGTCGGAGACTGTCTGCGGAATGTCGTCGTCACGCAGGAACAGTACTTCCATAGGGAATTTGGAGGCCGATGCAACCAGTCTTCCGTTACCAAGGTTGAACTTAATTCCGGCTTCTTTCAGCAAGTCGCGACTGTCTTCAAACAATCTTCCTTTCTTTTGCAGTGCAATTCGTAGTTTTGTCTTCATTGTATTTGTTTTCTGATGTTCAATATCTTTAGCAGTTTATCCGTATAAAATTTAGTATAGATTATTGGTCTGATGGAATTCATGTGTTTGTGTCAAAAAAAAAGCTTACCAACAAGGTAAGCCTTTTTACAAAGTATTTTTGCATTGTACATTCAGCCCACCCTCGCTATAAGAGGAAGAAATGATGATGAGCATGATGATGTACTGAAAAGTTCATATTTGGTTTGTGTTTATTACTTACAATTCATTGCAAAAATAGGTTGTTTTCGGATAAAATCAAACATTTTGACTGTTTTTTATTTCCGGGCAAAAACCGCATATTTTTTATCTTCGTTTTTTATGTGATGTGTGATCCACTCTTTAATGAAGTTGGTGACTTCCAGGGAAAGGATCAACCTGCCGGATGTGTATTTCTCATAAAATTCATTGGCCTTTTGCATAAAAGCTTCATGCTCCTTTTTGTGGTCATCAAGCTCGGGAAAGTTGACAGATTGCATGTACTCTTCTTCATTTGTGAAATGGATTTGAGCATAATCAAGCAGTCCTTTGATGAGACTGGCCAGTTTTTCTTTTGAGGATCCATTCTGAATGCCCTCATAAAAGTCGCTAAGCATTTCGAACAGACTTTGATGTTCTTTGTCTAATTGTTCATGATCCACAGAGAGATCTTCTGTCCATTTTAAAATCATATTTTAAAAATTTTAGTTGTTTGCTGCAACAGGGGGGTGAGCTATTTTTTATTACGGGAAAAAGCTGAACGGGTTGCAAAGTTGTTCGTGGTCAGAAAATGTTAGTCTCTGGAAAAAGGTTACTTTTGTTCCTGGTAAAATTAAAGGAAAAATAAAACCGGATTTTTCCGGATAACAAGGCAAATTATTCATGAAAATTTTAAGACACGTTCCGAATGCGCTGACAAGTCTGAATTTATTTTTTGGTGCAACCGGTATATTCTTTGCTTTTCAGGGGCGTCCTGATCTGACTGCATGGGCAGTACTTGTTGCTGCGGTGTTCGATTTTGCTGATGGTTTTGCAGCCCGTTTCCTGAATGCATATAGTGAAATAGGGAAAGAGTTGGATTCGCTGGCCGATTTGATTAGTTTTGGTTTGGCCCCGGCTGTTTCCTATATGAGTTTGTTACATTATGGTTTTACGGAAAGCTGGAAGATCGATTTCTGGCAATTGAACAGAGCCGGGCAGATACTTATTTTAATTCCGCTTATTTTGGCTGTTTTTTCGGCGTTGCGACTGGCCAAATTTAACATTGATAAGCGTCAGACAGAATCTTTTCTGGGGCTTACTACCACGGCAACGGGTATGTTCTCTGTGTCGTTGATCCATTTCATTTTTACCCGGGGTGGTATATGGACAATGTTTTCCTCGGTTTATGTGGTAGTGCCTTTACTGGTTGTTTTTTGCATTTTGCTGGTAAGTGAAATCCCTATGTTTTCATTGAAATTCAAAACCTTTGGTATCGGGGAGAATTTTTTGAGGTATTTTTTACTTCTGACAGGGCTGGTTTCTGTTATTTTGTTGGGTGTTGGCGGGATTGCTGTTACGGTTTTGCTGTATATCCTGTTTTCAGTGGTGCAACTGGTTGCTTCCAAACCCAAATGAGTTTGACCACAATGATGCTTTTTATTTCGCGTTCAGAAACAAAAAAGCTGTCCCGAAAGAGACAGCTTTTCAGTATTGTGTAATACAATCGTCAACCTTTGAACAGATGGATCAGCTCAAAAAATTCGAGCTCCTTCACGTTCAGATTCAGTGCGGATTTAATGTCTCCGTCTTTGCTTTTGAATCCTTCGCTTGAAGGCACTCCTTCGAGCAGCACTTTTCTTCCTTTTTTCAGGAAATCGGCAACTTTTGTGCTCTGGCCGTCATTTTTCCAAATAACGGCTTTCACCCATTCGGTACGTTCCACTTTGTTGCCTTGCTGGTCTTTGTAATCCATCGAAACAGCAACATCAAAATTAATTGCTTTCTTTTTGCCTACTTCTCTGATTTCGGCATCTTGTCCGAGTGCTCCGGACACAATCATTTTTAACATGACAATTTATTTTAGGGTTAATAAAAAGGAAAAAATAATTGTCTGATTGGTTAATGCTTTGTAAATCTATATATTTATTTTGGAAAATGCTATTTTTTTATGATAACAGACCGGAAATTTTAGATACAGGATTCGTCAAAACTGATTTGTGAGGAAGCACTCTTGTGAAATTTTTCTGACGATGTTAAAACATCGTACCATTTAGAGAAATTCAATCGGTCGGCTTAAAAAAGTCAGGGATTCACATTGGTGAATCCCTGACATCAAAAACTTATTCTTCTCCTTTTTTAATTTTTGATAATTCTTTTTACTGTATGGTTTCCTTTAGTATCTGTGATTTTAAGCAGATAAAAGCCGGGTGGAAGAAAAGACAGATTTACTTTTTCTTCGGGGTTGCTTATCAGGACAACCAAATTTCCGGCCATGTCGAAAACAGTTATTTCCGTAATGAGGATACTGCCCTCAATCCAAACGACTTCGTTTACCGGATTAGGCCAAATCGAGATGGTTGAATGCTCCGCCGAGGATACAAATGTCGCGTTTATGGTTATGTTTTCAGTTGCATCAGCACCCGAAACCTCCAATGTGGCATCATCAATCATAAGCAGGGAATTGATGATTACATCATAAAGGTAATTACCATCCGGCAGAGTTGTAACTGCCTGTCCTGTATTGTCTGTCAACAAGTCTGTGCCAACAGAGCTAATCAGAATTTGAGCGCTTTCAACGGGTTGACCATCCTGAGTGACAGAAAAGGTAACCTGCCATTTATCAACAGCAAATTCGGCAGTAACGTTAATATCGCCCGTAACACCTAAATCGGTTCTGGCAGCAGTCGTAACCCCGTCGCTCCATTGCTCAAAGTGGTAACCTGTGTTGGGTACGGCAGTAACTGCTGTTCCGTCCTGACCATGCTCAACAGTTTGTGGTGTATCCCCGGTAATGGTTCCGTTTGCGCCGGCACTATAGTTCAGGGTATAGGTATTTATTTCAAACACAGCGTTCAGAGTACGGTCTTCGGATACAATTATTGAATAAGGATTATCTGCACTCAAAGTGGAGACTCCTTCCTGCCACTCAAGAAAATGATAGCCCACATCGGGTGTTGCTTCCAGATTTATTGCCAGGCCTTCGTGAAGAATATAGCTGCCGGTTGTTTCATCGTCGGGGACGATGACTTCTCCGGCATCATTAGTTACCTCAACAGAACCGTTCACGGTTTGGATAATAATGTTATGAACCGGCACAAAGTGTGCGGTGATGGTACGGTTGTTCGTTGCATTGAAAATCAGTGGATTATCTGATGAAATGATGGTACCGCCTTCACTCCATTCTGTGAACTCATAACCGCTGTTTGCTGTGGCCGACAAAGTAACCAGGGCATTGTTTTCATATTGTCCGGCTCCCGAAACTGTTCCGCCTGTTTCGGGATCCGACAGGACATCAATTTGATAGTAACCGGTTACCGTTATGCTTTTGGTTACATTTAGTCCCGAATGATAAGCTGAAAGCGTTGCTGTACCCGGGCCAACGACTTCAATAAAACCTGTGGGATTTATTGTAACGATGGTTTCATCATTTGTACTCCAGTTGAGACATTGAACAGTGGCATCTGTGGGTGTAAAGGTTGCTGTAAGCTGATAAGTCTCTCCAACGGTTAAGGACATATCACCCTGATCGATGGTAAAGTCGGTAAGAGCAGTAACCGCAGTGGTTTCGGGCGTTTGCCAGCGCAGGAACGGATAACCGTTGTTTTTGTCGGGCTGAATGTCCCAGATGGTTCCAAAGTCCCAGTTGTTAAAGGTATGAACACATCTTAATTCGGCGGAAGTTTTTCCTTCTCCTCCGCCTGCTGAGGAAGTTTGCCCTGAAGTCTCAATATCCCAATAGGAATTGATAACCGAACCTTGCGAGTAGCTTCCTGTGAGCCCTCGGGAAGTGTTTCCAGCTACTGAACCGAATGATATGGTATTTACGATATTTCCTCTCATTCTGCCAATAACAGCTCCTATGGAAGAAGAACTTCCAGATGATACATCTACATCGACAAAGCAATTGCTGATGGAACATAAATTTTCACCAGTCAGACCACCAACATAGTATCTTTGTGCATTAATTGTTCCTTTTGCTACAATATTAGATATCCCTGAATAATATATAGCTCCGGCCAGAGTTCCTACAAAATAGTCTCCTTGAATATTTGTATTTATAATCTCTAAGTTTTTTATGTATCCTGATGGATAGCCATATACATACCCAAAGAGACCGACATATTGTTCTGTCGGCCGATTTATCCAAAGGTTTTCGATGGCAAATCCTTGTCCGTCAAACTTTCCTCTGAATGAGTTGTCATAATTCGGTCCGATAGGGTTCCACCCTTTACCATCATTATAACCTGCTCCTTCTTCTGCCAAATAGGAAGACATGTCAATGTCGTTTGTTAAAACAAAGTATTTGTCGCTATGGGAACTTCCGAGAAATTTCCTGACATTGTCTAATTGATAAGGTTCACTAATTTGGTATGGATTTCCTGAAGAACCATCACCACCGGCAAACCAGGGAACAAAATGAGCCGTCAGGTCTCTGGCGCCATCCACCGTAAACGTTATTTCCGCTTCGTTGCTTATGGTAATACCACCTTCGCTCCAGTGTGAGAACGAAAACAGGTTTTCCGGAATGGCTGTAAGGGTTATGGTTTCTCCGATAAGATAATCTCCGGTTCCTTCAACGGTTCCTTTGTCGACAGGATCAATAGTGGCTGTGATGGTATATTGTTCCTTGAAGATGGCTGTTAAAGTTGAGTCGTTTACTATTTCGAAGCTGAATGGATTGTCTGATGAAAGAGAATCCATGTTGCTTACCCAGTGTGAGAATCCGTATCCTGCTACGGGAAGTGCTTCAACAAAGACTTCGGTGGCATAGTTGTAAACGCCGTCGCCCGTGGTTGAACCGTAAAGCGAATTATTGGCATTGGTAACCAGATTGTATTGATTGATTTCGAAACTGGCTGTCAGCACTTTATTTTCGGTTGCCGAAAAAGTGTATTCGGCCGAAGTGCTGACTTCTGTAACGCCTTCTGTCCAGTTGACAAAGTGATACCCTTCATCGGGGGTTGCCGTGATAGTAACCATTTCTCCGTTGGTATAGGTTCCTGCACCCGAAATATTTCCATGAACAGGCTCGTTTATCAGGAGAGATATTGTATAATCTTTAATCGGCTGAAATTCCGCTGTCAGCGTCCGGTTGTCAAACATTTCGACATCGGTTTGTGCATTGGCCGAAATAAACTGTCCGTTTTCACTCCATTGGATAAACTGGTAGCCCGTTTCAGGGGTTGCTTCAATGGTTTGCGTACTGAAAATGACATAGTCGCCTTCTCCTGAAACTGTACCTCCTGCTAGTGGCGAGGTTTCGAGAGATAAAGTCCGCTTATCAGAAATACTGAAAAAGTATCTTATGTTTGGACCATGCGGGCCATTGTCTGTGCCGGGATTAAAATCGAGATAGGTGCAGGAGAAATTGACCAGTGTATCATTGGGAGCAGAGACGGTTGATGGCCAATAAGCTTCTTCAGTCAGTGGTACCTGCTGAAAAGTGGCAGGCCAGGTTGTGTCATCAGGATATTTTTCGGCATATATGGTGCGTTGACCTTCTACGTTAATGATAACCGTTTCTTTCCCTAAGCCATTGGCATGAATTTTAACGGCATTCACTTTTTGTCCTTCTGCAAGAGTAAAAATGGGTGTTCCCGGACTGTTATCGAGGGTAGATTTGTACATTATTTGCTGTGGTGTGGCATTTGTAGTGTACACGATGCGTGGATTGCCGTCGGGGTGTTTGCAAATATCCTGACGATTATAAGCTGCTGATGAAATAATCACCGGCGCGCTCCATGTGCCGTTTGTGCAGGTTCTGTAACCTAATTCACCACTTCCTTTATTGCGCCAGTATATGCCTGCTATAGAACCATCATCCTGCATAATGGCGGGGAAAAATCCAAAACTATGGTCAACTGATGTATCAATATAGTCGGCAAATTTTATTGTCTGCCAACTGCCGGTTGCCGGGTCTCTTCTAAATTCCCAGGCTTCTCCGCCATAATCTCCCCAGCCAGAGTAAATGGTAATCAGATGTACTGTTCCGTCGTTAGCAATCAGAAGGTCTCTAATTGCTTTTCCTCCCATAGATTGGGCCGGTGTTTCAACGGATTCTTTTTGCCATGTGCCATCAAGATTATGATACACATATATATGACGCCAAAAATAGTAATCTAACAGAATAGAACTTCCATAGTCATACCCCGGTCTGGTTTCCACAGCAACAAAAAGGTTGCCATTACCATCACCTTTTATCATGGCATCGGAGACTTTTCCGTCGTATTCTGATGATATTGTTTGTTCGGTCCATGTTTGGCCGTTATCACTACTGGTTAGGTATTTTAATTCATAGTTGTCGACAACAGCCATGTGAAAAGTGCCATTTTTATCTTTATAAAGGTTTGCCCTGTGACCGTGAGAATAGCTTACATACGATGCGGTGGTGTAGGTATCTCCGGTCATGACCGTGGTTTCGCAGATTTGGCCATTTGTGTCTGAAATACCAAAATTCAGTATTACAAGGAAACTGAGGAGTGGTAAAATTTTTTTCATTGTTGGTAGGTAAAATGAGTTTATAAATCATCAAAAGTCCCTGGATAAAGGGATTGATGAAATATACGGTGGTGGAGTATTTTCGTTCTTGCAGAACGTAAATCGTTCTTTGAAAAGGTAAAAAAGGGTAGAAATTATTGGTGAGTATCGAATATTGATTGACGAAATTCGTTAGGTGTTATTTCCTCAAATGTTTTAAAAGCTCTTACAAAAGAGGAATAATTCAGAAACCCGGACATGCTGGCCAAAACGGTCAATGAATAGTTTTGTGTTCCCGGTTCGCTCATAAGTCTTTTAGATTCTTCTATCCGGTAATGATTGACAAAAGTCGAAAACCTTTGTCCGTAGACCTGATTGATTAATCTGGAAATATAGGTACGGTTGGTATTCAGGTCACGGGCAATATCCCAGATTTTTAATTCAGGATTGAGGAAGGGACGGTATTCCCGGATATAATTCTCCAATTTTTCTTTGAGGCCTGGTGGGATTTCAGGTGTTTCGGTTTCAATTTTTCGGTCAATCTCCTCTGTCAGGATTTCTTTCTTTACAGAAACACCTTCTGTTTCACTTTCATCAATCTTTTCCGACGGAAATATTATAATGGCCTGACGATTACTGTAATTACCCACCATCGCGAAGAAAGCTCCAAGAAAGAGGAATGGAACGGAGGAAAGAACAGGACTGTTCAATACTTCAATACGGTGAAACCAATGCACTGAGATTCCTGAAAACAGGGCAAGGAGAAAAACAATTGATATGACTTTTACCCAATTCAGTGAGACCCCTTTCAGGGATGAGTAATAGTCTTCAATTCTTTTTTGGTGACTGTTGACCAAACGGTAGGTAAGTAGGTAGTAAATAATGGAGGAAAATATGTACAGAAGCTTCGCAAGCCGGTCTGTACTCTTCATTAAAGAGAATTTCCAATGAGCATTCTCGGGAGGATTAGATGACAAAAGAAACTCCTGTATATAGAAATGCTGCTCAGCTTTATTCATCATTATCACGTACAGAGTGAAACTGGTAAATACTAATGCCATCCCCGGAATAACGTGCAGTAAGAGTTTAGTGGAAATTTTTTCGGGATTTACAATCTGGAGGACATAAATATAGAAAAGCGGGAATAATACCAACGCTGTGAAAAACACATAAGGATAAACCACACGGTAAGTTTCCAGGGCATCACCATATATCCCGATTCCAGACAGGAAAGTGATGAAGGCACATCCCATAAACAAAGCCATTATGAACCGGGGGTTTCGCAGTGAAATCCTGCTGAAAAGAAACGATACAAACCATATAAATGTTACAAAGATCGGAAACAATAATGCTATTTGAGAAAAACTCATCTTTTTTAAGTGATGTAACAGTGTTGAATTTACGTGGTAGTCGCTGTTTGGTTTCGCATAAATCTAATAAAAAAAGATGATTGCTCCCGGTAAATATATAATATTTCGTTAAACTTTTGCAATACGCTGCAAGTCAATTTGTTTGTGCTCAAAGTTATTTGATTGTTAAAATACAATATATCAAGGTCATACGAATTGACTTACGTTTTGTATCTAAAATCTAACGATCTATTGAAATATAGGAACAATCATCTTTTGACAAAAAGAGTGCTATGTAGTGTCTGTCCATAAAGTACCATTTACTGTGTTACGCTTGTCCGAAAATACTCATTTACGATGAGTAAACTATGTATTTTCGGACTTCGCAAGCCTTGTAAATGACACTTTCTGAACAGACACATGATGAGTAGGAAATTTTTCCTAACTATATAGACAGGCAATATGTAGTCCTATAGCTCGATGCTTTTTTAACTTGCCGCGTTACAATACATCAACGAGCTACTGTTTTTCTACCAGTAAAACAGGGTTCCGTCTGTTTTTCTGTTTACGGGCAAGCTGGCTCTGCTATAAGGAAATTTTTCGGCTGCTTTTTCATCGATGTCAACACCAATTCCGGGTGTATCGTCAATATACATGTAGCCGTCATTGAAATGGTAATTGGTCTTGAACACTTCGTTAACAATTTCTTCATGTGGCATATATTCCTGGATGCCGAAGTTATTGATGGCAAAATCGAAGTGGAGTGCCGCTGCCATATTTACCGGTGAAAGGTCTGTTGCCCCGTGAAATCCGGTTTGTACATGGTAGATAGAGGCAAAAGCGGCTACTTTTTGCAAATGGGTGATTCCTCCGCCATGCACGATGGGCATTCGCACAAAATCAATCAGTTGTTCCGAGATCAACGTGGTATAGTCATATACCGAATTAAAAACCTCTCCAATGGCGATAGGTGTGGTTGTGTGTTGACGTACCAGACGGAGTCCTTCCTGAAGTTCGCCTGTTACAGCGTCTTCCATCCAATAAAGATGGAAAGGTTCCAGCTCTTTTCCTAATCGTCCTGCTTCTATTGGTGTAAGTCTGTGGTGAACATCATGCAACAAAAGCAACTCCTCTCCGAAGTGTTCTCTGACCTTACTAAACAGTTTAGGTGTCCAGTTAAGATATTTGTTCGTATCCCAGTAATCTTCTTTTGGGAGGCCTTTCCCTGCCGGTTCATATTTCTCACCTTTTTTGGCTACTCCGTAAGTGTGGTCCAGTCCGGGAATGCCTGATTGCACCCTGATGGCCTTGAAACCATTTTCCAGCTCGCTGGCGACACTTTCCAGTGCGTGGTCGAGGTCCACACCATTGGCATGGGCATATACCAGCACCCGGCTACGGCTTTTACCTCCCAACAGGTTATAAAGCGGAGTGTTCAGAACTTTTCCCTTTATGTCCCACAGGGCCATGTCAATAGCCGATATTGCTGTCATGGTAACGGCTCCGCGTTTCCAGTATACCCCACGATAGAAATAGTGCCAGATGTCTTCAATGTTCGCCGGATCCCGGCCTATTAAAGCAGGAACACAGTATTCTTCAAGATATTTGGCTACGGCGAGTTCTCTCCCGTTTAGCGTGGCATCTCCTAACCCGTAAACGCCTTCGTCTGTATATATTTTAAGGGTAACGAAGTTTCGTCCGGGGGAACATACTATAACTTTGGCATCTGTTATTTTCATGATTGCTGTTTTTGTTGACCTGCCTGAATCGTTCAAAATCAAAATCCAATGGAATTGCCGCCATCAACCGGCAGAACAACTCCTGTAATGTAGCTGGCGGCATCAGAGACCAGGAAGAGAGCTGCAGAAGCAACTTCTTCGGGGTTACCCATTCGTCCCATGGGTGTTCTGGAAAAGACTTTTTGCTTCCTTTCCGGGTCGTTATCCAAAGCTTTTGCCGACATTTTGGAATAGATAAATCCCGGTGCAATAGCATTGACCCGGATTCCTTTAGGTGCCCATTCAACAGTCAGTGCACGGGTCATGCCTTCAACAGCGGTTTTGGCTGCCGTGTAGGCAATTACCTGCGGAATGCCGTATTGTGCTGCCATTGAGCTGATGTTAAGAATAGAACCTCCTCCATTGTCGATCATTTTTTTTGTCAACTTCTCTGGAAAGAGCAAAAACGACATTCTGGTTCGTTTGTACTACTTTCTGAAATTCTTCATCCGAGGTATCCAGAGCAAATTTTTTCAGGTGGATACCTGCATTATTTACGAGGATATTGAGTTTACCATATCTCTTTTCCAGAGTGTCAACCAGATTGGGAAGTTCTTTGAAATTGGTAAGATCGAACAATTCATAACCGCATTTGTCTCCAAATTCCGCTTTGGCCGTTTCCAGATTTTCCTGGCTAAGATCGATAATTATTGTAAAAATTCCGGCATCGGTAAAAGCTTTGGTGATGGCTTTACCAAGCCCGGTAGTTCCTCCCGTTACGATAGCTGTCTTCTTTTGTTCCGTCATGATTAATCGTTTTTTGTTCTGTTAAAATTGTTATTTTGCCGCCTGGTTTGTCGATTCCCTGATAAGTAAACCGAATTTAAGAACAATTTGCTTTCCTTTTGGCTCAATATGTTTAGTATTAAGTTTATCTATTATCAGATTAACGGTTTTGATGCCCATTTCTTCGCCCGGATAATTGATGGTAGTAAGCGATGGTTTGGAAAATTCTGAAAAAGGATCGTTGTTAAAACCAGTGATTTCAATCTGTTCGGGTATTTTAATCCCATTCTTTTGCAGATGATGCATAATGGTGATGGCACAGGTGTCGTTGGCTACAAAAATTGCGTCGGGAAGGGGTTTCATTGTCATTATTCTTTTTGCACTTATCTCTCCGTCTTCAACACTTAGTCCTGTCTCCCATACCATCTGGTGGTCAAATGGTTTGTTCGCTTCAGACAATGCTGCTTTATAGCCTTCAAGCCGTTGTTTATAGACCTGAATGCCTGTATTACCGGTAATATGCAATACTCTTGTTTTCCCGGTATCCAGCAGATGTCTGGTTGCCTGCCAGGCTGCTTCTCTGTTGTCGATTGTAACACAGTTGTATTGGTTGTATTTTTGAGGGATTCTGTCAAAAAACACAACCGGAATATTTTTAGCGAAAAATGGTTTAAAATGGGCCGGTTCAGGAGATGTGCTGGTAGTGGATACCATCAGCCCGTCTACACGATGACTGAAAAGAAGCTGGGCGTTTTCTTTTTCTTTAATTTCCGATTCGAAAGACTGCATAATGATAAGGTGATATCCGGCATCTGATGCGGCTTTTTCCATTCCGGCGAGAACGGTTGACATGAAATTGCTGTTCAGGCGGGGAACTATTACGCCCAAAGTGTAACTTTTGCTCGTACGTAAGCTACTTGCCAGAGCGTTTGTCTGATATCCCATTTCAAGTGCTTTCTCTCTGATTTTGCCACGCGTCTTTTTGCTGATCGCCGGATGGTCTTTTAATGCACGACTGACGGTGGCTGCCGAAACATTAAGGGCCGCGGCAATGTCGTATATGGTTATTTCCTTTTTATACATAATTTCTGCGATTCAATGTACAAAGTTAAGTATTCTTTCATTGTTAACGCAATCGATTGCATTATTTAAATATTTTTTTAATCTTTGTAGAAAAATTACAAAATGAAACAAGATAGCAGATTATTAGATTATTAGATATTTGATGCTCGTAACACAGCAAATGGTACTTTGAGGACAGACGCTGTTTAATGTGTGTCTATAAAGTAGGAAAAGTTTTCATGTGTCTGTTCAGAAAGTGCCAGTTGCAAGGCCTGAGAAGCTGCCAAAAACGGAGTTTACTACTCGTAAATGAGTATTTTGGCGGCGAGCGTAACACAGCAAATGGTACCTTATGGACAGACGCTATTTATTGTTATACCTGATTTGTGGGAGTACAAAAAGAATACTAATTTGGTAAGGTTTATACTTTGAAGCAATTTATAAGAATGGATTTACGGCAGATTTTGTTCCGTATTATTACGGGAATCGTTCTCTTTCCTTTTTTTCCGGATATGGCAACTGCCTCCTTTTCCGGGAATTCATTTCGGAATATGCCCGTCGATGCCGGTCTTTCGCAGGCATCAGTATATTGTATGTTGCAGGATCATAAAGGCTTCATTTGGATAGGGACTAAAGACGGGCTGAACAGGTATGACGGGTATGAGTTTATTACATACAAATATGACCAGAACGACCCGAACAGTCTGTCCAATAATGAAATTATCTGCCTGGAAAACGAGAACAATGAATTTCTTTGGATTGGGACCAGAAGTGGCGGTGTCAACCGCATGGATTTTTCCACCGGGCATATAACGCGATTTAATAATCTTACCTACGATGATCTTGTGCAGAGTATTGTTTTGGACAGTTTGAATAATTTATGGGCAGGAACATCAGAAGGATTATTATTGTTCCCGGTTGATGAAGACGGAGAACGTAATATGGTGCGGAATGTATCTGAAAACGCGTTATATCACGATACAGAAGGAAGAATCATCGAGCCCGACAGAAAGAACATTTCCATTACTTCGATAATTGAGATCAGAAAAGAACTTTTACTGGTTGGTTGCGAGGAAGGGCTTTTCACTTATGATATAAGTAAGAATCTTTTCACCTCTGTTTCTCCTGAAACATTTGATGTAACGGTTTTCACCTCCCTTAGGAAGGATGGAAAAGGAAATATCTGGGGTGGTTCTTATGACGGATTATTTAAGCTGTCTTTTATCGGTGAAAGCACTGAAATCCGGATTGTTCGTTTTGATACATCGTCGCCGGAGGGTAGACGGTTGCCGGTAAATTGGGTCGAAGACCTGGTTGTTGACCATGAATATAATATATGGGCCGGTACTCGGGGTGCCGGTTTGTTTCGTATCAGAGATGAAAAAATTATTGAACAATACAGCAATCGGTTTTCAGAGGAAACTTCACTTCCGGATGATCTGATTAATTCCCTGATGATTGACAGAACCGGAATTTTGTGGGTTGGGACAGAAAGTAAAGGACTGGCATATAAAGATTTATATACGCGAACTTTTAAAATTATGCGCCCCGGACGGGAGCAGGCTAACGGATTAAGCGATAATCTTGTTACCGCGCTTGCCGGCAGTAATGATCGCCTTTGGGTTGGTACGGCTGCTGAAGGGATTGATGTGTTTGAGCATGATCGCGGAGAAGTAAATCGTTTGTATAATCTTCCGTGTGTTCAGATAGGTAACGGGCAAAGTACACGTGAAGTAATGTCGCTACTGGTTGACAGGAATGATCAACTTTGGATTGGATCTGCTACCAACAGCCTGACCGTATACAATGAGAAAAGAGGATTTCATAGTTATGTGGTCAACGGATTTGTTTTTTCTCTTTTGCAGGATAGTGACGGCAGGATTTGGTACGGAACCTGGGGACGGGGCCTGGGATATGTAGATCAGGAAAATGACACCATTGAGAGTTATTACGGAACCATGGCCAACTCTCTGGGACTGAGCAGTGATAAAATTCTTTCACTGTTTCAGGACTCCAACGATTTGCTCTGGGTAGGAACAAAGGGAGGTGGTGTTAATGTTTGCAGGCTGGAAAGGGTGGTAACCAGGAAAGGTGAATTTGTGAGTTACCGTAACGATGCAAACAATTTGAACAGTATAAGTTATAATGATATATACGACATTCATGAAGGCAGAGACGGGAATATCTGGATGGCCACGGGAAGCGGTTTGAACAGAGCCATTCCCGGGAATAATGAAGAACTGTCTCAGTCGGCATTACAAGGAACTCTTTCCTTTAGATCTTATTCAGAGAAAGACGGACTTGCCGGTGGTCTCGTTCTCTTTATTGAAGAAGATGTCAATGGCAATTTGTGGATGGGTACCAATAAAGGAATTTCCAGATTTGATCCCGAAACAGAGACATTTGTAAATTATGGCGTAAACGATGGATTGCCCTCCGGAGAATTTCATATCAATGCATCTTTCCTAGACGATAAAACCGGAATAATGTATTTTGGCGGAGTTGAAGGTGTCACGGTATTTCATCCGGATAGTCTTATGCCCAATCCTTTTCCGCCGGAAGTGCAGCTCACCGGTCTTCGCTTACATAATCAGCCGGTTTATCCCGGAGATACTGTGAACGGAAAAGTTATTCTGAAGGATTATATCAGTTACACCGATCGTCTTACCTTATCGCACAGCAATAATGAGGTGACTTTTGAGTTTTCGGCACTTCATTTTTCAAATCCTGGAAAATTGAAGTATGCCTACCGGCTGAGAGGGTTTAATGACAACTGGCATGAAACTTCGAGTGAAAACCGGCGGGCAACTTATACCAATTTACATGAGGGCGATTATGTTTTTGAAGTCAGAGCCACCAATTATGACGGTTCCTGGTCCGATTCGATGGCAAGTATCTCTATTACTGTGAATCCTCCGTTCTGGCGGACACACCTGGCTTATTTGTTCTATTTCTCTTTACTGTTTTTTTGTTGATTACCTTCCGCAAGTATTCATTAATCGGTGTCAAAGAGAAGAATAATCTGATCATTGAGAGTCTGGAGCACAAAAAAGACAAGGAGTTAAACGATGCGAAAATGAGATTCTTTACCAATATCTCTCATGAGATCAGAACGCCGTTAACTCTTATTTATGCTCCTTTGCAGGAAATACTCAAACGCAAGGATATTTCGCCCGGTCTGCATGAAATGCTATCGGTTATGCATCGTAATGTCAGAAGACTGCTTAATATGGTGGATCAGTTACTGGAGTTCCGGAAAATTGATACCGGGCATATAAATGTTCATCCTGTCAGATTTAATTTGAATGAACTATGCAGGGATACTCTTTTTGCTTTTGATTCCCTGGCCGTGCAGAAAGGAATCGAAACGCATATTGAGGGTGAGGAAGATATTTATATTGTTGCAGATGAAAAAATGGTGTCCACTTCCATATATAACCTGTTATCCAATGCATTTAAATTTACGCCTTCGGGTGGACAAGTAACGTTGCAAATAGAAAGAACCGAAAAGGGAAACGCGCATCAAAACGGTGAAGTTGTTATCAGGGTTTGCGATACAGGTCCAGGTATTCCGGAAAGCTTGTTGTCACATGTTTTTGAGCGTTTTGAACAGGTAAACGTTGAAGGACAGGAACATCACGCGGGTTCAGGGATTGGCCTGTCTATCGTTAAAGAATTTATAGAATTGAACGAAGGGCATGTAAAAGTTTACAACAGACCTCACCAAGGTTGTTGTTTCGAAATTTACTTGCCCGGAGATACAAATCCGGGGCTCCGGCAAACAGATAAGGATAATACCGGTTCAGGAGAATGGATGAATAAAGAAGTCGCTTCATTTGAGGAAGGTTTTACCCGGGCGGAAGAGACGATTAAAGAGACCGATGCCGGAAATGATAGTAAGAGAACCATTTGCCTGGTTGAGGATGATGTTGAATTGGCTTCCTGGCTTTCAGTCGTGTTTGGCCGGGAATTTAATGTCAAAGTCTTTTACGACGGGAAAATTGCCATGCAGAAGATGCCGTCATTAAATCCTGATATTATTGTTTGTGACATTATGTTGCCCGGAGTTTCAGGAATAGATTTGACCAAAAGTCTTAAATCAAAAATTGAAACCAGTCACATTCCCGTGATTATGCTAACTGCAAAATCGGGTGAAGATGATATGCTAAAAGGGTTACAAACAGGGGCTGATAGTTATCTTACCAAACCTTTTAACGTCGACATTTTACGTGCTCAGGTCGATTCTCTCCTCGCCTCACGAAATGCATTCAAAGCCAGGTTTTCCGGTAAATTGTCGCTTGAACCTTCGGAAGAAATTATTACTCCGGTGGATGAGAAATTTCTTAAGCGACTGATGGAAGTCACGGAAGAAAACCTGGGAGATCCGGCTTTTGATGTCTCCGTTCTGGTGAACGAGATGAACATGAGTCATTCCATAATCCTGAAAAAAGTCAAATCTTTAACCGGGCTTTCGCTGGTTGAATTTATTCGTTCCATGCGAATAAAGAAAGCGGCCCAGATTTTCCGTCAGGATAAACTATCTGTGTCGGAGGTGAGTTTTATGGTAGGATTTTCGGATCCTAAATATTTCAGCAAATGTTTTTCAAAACATTTTGGGCAAAAACCTACCGAATATATAAAGGAACATCATAGTTGAGCATGGTATTCGAAGATTTCAGGCCTTATGATTTAACACATTGCTTTACCGGCTTGTGGGTAGTTCCGACTTTGAACTTCTACCCATTAAAAATAAAATCTGGAAAAGTTTATGGGCGGTTTGTGAGGTTAAATCATAGCTGCCCTTGAACCAGAGAAGTAATCTTTGATAGATTCTATACTTAAAAGTTTCTCCCTTTTTTCTGGTTCCAATTTTATGTCTTTATTACCGAATATTAAGGATTCCAGAGGAATTCCTAAATATCTGTTAAGTAAAGTAATCATTTTTAAAGTTAATGGCCTTTTACCATTCAAAACTTCCGAAACTCTTGTTTTTCCACCAAATAATGGTGCTACATCAGCCTGTTTTAA
>NZ_AHZV01000334.1 GCF_000250735.1 Anaerophaga thermohalophila str. Valhall | reverse complement strand
TATTGTGAAAATATTTTCACTAATAGAACTTGCATGTAAAATTTATACATATTCTTATTGTGGTATACTTTGTTTTATTCATTTTCTCTTAAATCTTATATCTAAACATCTAATGATCTATTGTGAAAATGATATGTTTTTAATTCTGAGCGGGAGTGATGATCTGATATTTACCACTTAAATGCATCAGGCTGAACAGGTATAGAAGCCCGTCATAATAGGGATCAAAGTAGCCATCCTCATAAGGTTCTAATTTTTCATTCCACAGTTTATGGACAAAATCCATACTGTTTTTGTTGTTATTGATGTTGATGAGAGAGGCAGTCGCAGCTGTGGATATTAATCCCAGTGAGTGTCTTAATTTTGGGGGATAGTCACCAGCCGGAAGTATCCAGTCAGGCGTTGATCCATCCAGATTGTACTGGTCTTTAAAGGAATCCATTCCTTCTGATCTTAGGAAGTTCTGGAAGCGCTGAGCATAATCTTCCTGCCATTCTTTGTCTTTTCCGAACCAAACGTAATCCATGGCAATATTCATCGGGACACGCCACGAATCGTAACGGAATCCGGGCTTCATCCAGGGTGTAGGGTGAGGTTCTCCGTTGAACTCTGTGTAATCTGAATTCAATCCGGTTACAGGGTGGCAGGCACGGTGAAGAAATACCCGGGATGTATCTGCACAGTCGCGGTAGAACTGTTCGTGCCCGTCGTTGGCATATTCGGCCCAGATTTCGTAAAACGCTGGAACATGATAGGAGGGATCAGTCCAGTTGTAACCACCTCCTTCGGGGACAAAAGATATCTGCTTGTGTTCCACATTGATGATGTTATGGATGTTTCCGGTTCCGTCTTTTTCCCACATGGCATCCAGAATGTTTCTGGCTTCAGCATAATAATCAATGCCGGTGTCATTTCCCCAGCGATTGGAGGCAAGTAGCAGAGTTGTAACAAAATAGAACTCTCCGTCTGATGCACTTCCCGGTGAGTTAATTTTCATTCTTTCCGGGTCAAAGCTCCATGCAAAATAGCCTTTTCTGGGGCCTTCCTGATGTTGAAGGTATTTCTTTGACCACCTCCAGATGCGGTCGAATACCTCTTTTTTGTTCAGTTGCACGGCGACCATCATTCCATACGAAACTCCTTCGGTGCGAACATCGTGATTTTTGATGTCTGATACGTAACCCATGGAGTCGCCAACTTCAAAGTAGATACGCTCCGGACCTTCAAAGAGATCGTAATAAGCTTTTTCAACCTTTTTATCAATTTCGTCCTGACTGTATCCGGCTTCCAAAAACAGATTGCGGGTATTTTTTTGTTTTTGCCCGTATAAAGAAGCTGAGAACAGTGAAAAACAAAGTATCAATGCAAAAAAGATTTTTGGATGTTGGATTTGATGTAGTGTGTTCATTATATGGAGTTTAATTGCAAGTAACTGGTTGTTATATATTCCATTAATTGGTGAGAAATCCAGAATTTTCCATCCATTCAAAGAGTGGGGCGGTCCAGGTTTTATGCTTGAAAATGAAGCCATGATTTCCCTTTTGATAGATGTGCATTTCCACAGGTACCTTATGATGTCTTAATTGTTCGAAATAGAAGATGCTGTTACCCACATCCACTACAACATCGTCAGTTGCATGCGTTATATATGCGGGAGGAGTATTGCCGTCAACCTGTAGCTCGGATGAGAAGTTGTTGATGTCTTCCGGGGTTGGGCTATCGCCTAAAAGCTGGTTTCTGGAGCCCGGATGGGTGAGACTGTCCTGCATGCTGATAACAGGGTAAACCAATATTTGAAAGTCAGGGCGCAAATTTGTGTTTTCCGGATTGTTGATAATGGGGCGATAATGAGTTGCTAAGGTTGATGCCAAATGCCCACCTGCGGAAAAACCCATAACTCCGATTTTTCCCGGGCTTATGTTCCATTTTGAGGCATTTTCTCTGACAATTTTAATGGCTTTTTGGACATCTTTTAACGGATTGTTTTTTCCGTTATCTGCAGATGAGCCGGGCAGCCGATATTTTAGAACAAAAGCTGCAATGCCGTTTGCCGCCATTTCTTTTGCCGTTGAAATACCTTCGCCCTCATATACAATGACGCTGTAACCACCTCCGGGACAAATGATGACTGCTGGGCAAAGAGAGTCGTTCTCTGTTGGCAAAAACATCTCAATAGACGGAGAGGAAACCTCCGTGATTAGTCCATGTTGGTTTTGGAATAAGTGTCATCATTTTCAACATCAAGTGTAGTTCCTGTGTTGAGTTCAATAATATTCTGCGCCTTGACTGGTACTAAAAGCGAAGCAAGGAGAAGCAGAAATGCTATTCTTCCGGAATGATTCATATGTGCAGTGATTTTGGTTATGTATCAGCCTTTAATTATTGAATTTAGTTCAGTTGTGCATCATTACGGTCGTCAAATACGGTATGAGACGAGCATGGCAAAGTGTAACAGGCTGAAAGCCTGAGAGCAATAATCCAGGTCAATCCCCTGGGTTTTGAGATTTCTCCCATGCCGTCTCTCATTTCTGGTCGCGTCTCAACCATAAATGAGAGGCGGGGGAGTAGTTACTACAAGTCAGGCAAAACTTTCTTCTGAATGTTGAAAGATGTTTTTTTGGGTCAATATTTTTTCTTCTGCCTTCTGCCTCTTAAACTTCTGCCTTTTTGGTCACTAACATATAGTGTCGTGTCAAGCATAAAATATCGCACCAAGCATCACTGATTTTCGTTTTTTCTTCATGATAAAAAGCTTACGTAGCTATGGGTATGCGCGCTTTTTCTCATTTTGAAAAAAAGCAAAAATCAGTTTCAACTTATACGACATTTTATACATGACACGACACTAGCTTCTAAAAATCTAACGATCTTTTGTTAACGCTTCCTGTATTATTTTATCTACCACCGGTTTTGGTTGATTATTTCGGTCAAATAACAAGGGGTAGTCGGTTCTTCCTCTCACCGGCCAATTGTTTTTCCAGGAGTTATTATCGTTAACTCCCCACAGTGTTACTCTTGAGATCACATCCTGGTGTTCAAGGAAAAGCTTAAAAAAATCGAGGTAACGGTTTTCGAAGGCTACATTCACAGAGTCGGGAAGTCCTTCGGCATAAGGATTAAGCTCTTTCTGGTATTCATAATCTGTGGATATCTCTGCACCCGCACTCCAGTCGGGCATAGGTAATACGGAAAGGTCGAGTTCTGTCACCATCACTTTTACTCCGAGACCGGAATAGGCTTCAATGCTCTTTTCAAATTCCTGAATAGATGGGTGGTCAAGCCCAATGTGTCCCTGCATTCCAACCGCATCAATTTTTACACCCTGTTCCTGTAATTTTTTGACCATTTTAACAACCCCTTTCCTTTTTCCGGGTTTAGCCATTGAATAGTCATTGTAATAGAGTTCGGCTACAGGATCGGCTTCGTGAGCAAACTGGAATGCCAGTTTTATGAAATCCTCGCCAATGATCTCATAGAATTTGCTTTTGCGATAGCTTCCATCATCGAGAATAGCTTCATTTACCACATCCCATCCGTCTACTTTTCCTTTGTAGCGTCCAACCACTGTATGAATGTGGTTTTTCATGCGTTCAATAAGAACCTCTTTGGAAACATCATTGCCTTCATCATCTTTGAAAAACCAACGGGGAGCCTGGGAATGCCAGATAAGTGTATGGCCGACTATAAACATGTTGTTTTCTTCTCCGAATTTCACAAACTGATCAGCGAGTTCGAAGTTAAATTCTCCTTCCCGGCGTTGAATCAATCCACTCTTCATGATGTTTTCTGCCACTATGGAGTTAAAATGTTTTTTTACCACTGCCATGGTTGCCGAATCATGACCCATTATTTGACGGGCATTAAGGGCTGTCCCAATATGAAATTTACCGGAGAAGGCATCTTTAAGGGATTTGGATTCATTATTTGTGACTTTGGTACATGAATTAAAAATTAGAGCAACAAGAATAAAACTTAAAATAGTAAAGGAATTTCTCTTTTTCATAATTTATATCATTTATTGTTTATGCATTTTGAGTATCTTGTTGTTAGTTGTTGGAAACGCATTTTTGTTAAATTCTTCGTGCTTATCCTTATTTGGAGACTTGATAAATCAAGGTACTATCATCGTTTCATGGCTGTTTTTCCTTTGCCAAAATGTGTACTAATGGCAAAAATAAATCTATTCAAAAGCTTTTTGTTAAATTATACAAGTATACGACACCTTCAACGTCGATATTCTTTATTTTGCCAAAAACTATAAATATTTGACCCCTTCAGTATCCTTTCTCCTCATACTATTAAAAAAGAGCGTGATCCCGGAGTGGGTCAAATGTTTACAGCATTTAATGTTTACATAAGAATCGACTCCCAAAGCGGGTCGTATCAATTTGTTTGTTTTTTCTCAACGCTTTTCCCAATTTGACCTTTTTAAGTATCAAACAGGCAGGGATTATTTAGTGTCCGTCTATAAATTAGGCAAAAATTGTTTCTGATTATGTGTCTGTTCAGAAAGTGTCATTTACAAGGCTTGCAAAGTCCGAAAATACGAAGTTTACTCATCGTAAATGAGTAATTTTCGAACGAGCGTAACACCGTAAATGGCACTTTATGGACAGACACTATTTATGATTGAGCCTCTATTACAATCCTACCTTTGTAGATGCTGAACTGTAATGAATTTTTTACTTATCAAAAGTTGTTCTAACTTTTAAATGACTTGAAATCATTAGTTTGCTTTATATTACAAAGGATAGTTTTTTAAGTTTAGATTTTCTATGCTTTGGGATTCTGCCGGGAGCTATAATGAAAAACTTCTGGAATAACGATCTATATATTTGAATCGTCTCTTTTTGTAATTCATAATGTTTCAGGGTGGGCATACATTAATAAATCAAAAATAGAGATAACCGTTTTTGTGAATTTTGAATTTTAGACATTTCATTTATGATTTCAGATATTATAGAATATAGATTTTAGACAATCTTATAGAAATTGGATATTTATGTAATATATTGAGATAAAGATTTATATGTAGTTTTCAGAGATGATTTTGAGCCTCTGTTTTCAGTGTTTTTTAAAAGTATAAAGAACGTTTATTTTTAGTTTTGATTGAATTTTTAAACAGAATTAAATAATTTTGACAATACTTTTAATACATCGATATCCTTCTTTATTTTTAATAAATTGTTGATTCAAGGTAAAGTTTAACCATAGATGAGCAAGAAATATTCTTTTTCTTTATTTATTATTCTTTTTATTATTACGTGCCTGGATTTATCTGCCATGAATGGAGATCGTGTGTTCTATAACATCAGTGATATTCATGGAGTTTCAATTCTGGGTGCTAACTCTGTTTGCGCAGATGAGAATGGTTTTATATGGGTGTCATCAAAGTCTGGAATTTATCGTTTTACTGAAGATGATAAGCGACATTATCATTTACCTTATGTTACAGCCAATGTAATTAGAGTTAAGTTGTTGTCACGAAATTCGCAACTTTATGCATATACGAATAATGGACAGTTTTTTGAGTACAATACGTTATATGACCGGTTTGATTTTATTTTGGACTTAAGAGATTGGTTAAATAATGAGCATGTAGTTGTAAGTGATTTTTTAATAGGTGATGAAGCTACATTCTATATTGCTGCCACCTATGGGTTATATCAGTTTTCTGAAGAGCGGGGATTGAGACTTCTCAATGAAACAAGTGAGAAAGAGCATTATATTGAGTGGTATAACGAGAATTATTTTTTCCACGGCCATGTCAGAGACTTGTATATAGTTGAAGCATCATCGGGGAAGACTGATCATTTATTAACGATAGAAAGCGATGAACCGGTCCAAATATCGCAACTTCATTTCATTGAAAAATTCGGCCAGTTATGGATAGGAACAAATTTGGGTAAAGTATACTACTATGATGTCAGGTTCGACAGACTTAATTCTGTAAAGATCGATAATCTTCCGTGTCAGCCGGTTTTAGCCATCGAATCCAATACAGATAGTACTGTAATGTTGGGATATGACGGGCAGGGTATATGGGAACTTGACAGGAAAGGCACCAGGGTTTTAAAAATATATCGCGAAGATGTCGACAATCCTGGTTCTTTAGCCGGGAACGGAGTGTATGATATATTCAAAGATGATCAGAATCGTATATGGGTATGTACTTTTAGTGGAGGGGTTTCATTTTTTGAACAGTCTTCTCAAAGCGTAAAGAATATCAGACATCAAATAAACAAAGAGAATTCACTTGTGAATAATGTTGTGAACGATGTTTTTGAGGACAGCAACGGAGATATCTGGTTTGCAACCAACAATGGTCTGAGTAAATGGAATGTTGAACACGATCGATGGAATAACTTTTTTTACAGAAATACGCCTGGTAAATCGCGCGTTTTCCTTTCCATTATGGAAGACAATCAGGGTCGTATGTGGGCGGGAACCTGGGGTAGCGGCGTTTTTTTGTTCGACAGGGAATCCGGAGAAGAGATTAGAAGGTTTGATAATATCGGGAATTTTATTTTTGATACTAAACCCGATAGCGATGGAAACATTTGGATAGGTGGAATAGTTGAGAATATTGTACGCTATGATGTTAAAACAGATGAAATCAGGGAATATGATGATGAACCGGTTTATGTGATAGATGAATACTCAAAAGATAAGATGCTCATGGGGGTTCCTTATGGATTGATATCTGTGAATAAAGCGGATGGGCTGGTAGATGTGTTACTGAAAGGATATATTGTACATGATATTTTTATAGATGATGAAGTTGCCTGGTGTGCTACCAGTGGCAGAGGTTTGGTTAAGTTTAACGTAGAAGAACGAGTGGTGGAAGCTGAATATACTGTTGATGATGGCCTTTCAAGTAATTTTGTAAATAGTATTTCTCAGGTAAATGGTTATTTTTTGCTTGGCACGGAGGGTGGGTTATGTCGTTTTTCTCCGGAAGCAGGAGATATTTTCTCCTATTCATCCAATTTACCTCTTGCCAATACTACTTTTAATCAGGATGCCAGTATTGTGTTATCATCCGGGGAACTGATTATGGGAACCAATGAGGGAGCGCTCATGTTTGATCCCGATGATATTGAGGAGACACAGAATTTAGATGGAAAAATCTATTTTCAGGACATAATTGTATCGGGACGTACCATTAGGGATAGTGCAACTTATAACTTAACTGTACCTGTTGATAGTCTCCAAAAAATAATACTCCCATATAATAAGAATACTTTAACCATCGAGTTATTAGCTGTTGGTGTATCCGAGCCACATACGAAAATTTCGTGGAAACTGGAAGGCCTGGAGGGCGATTGGAGTGAACCTGCGTCTAACAGGATGTTTACATTTGCTAATTTGAAGGATGGAGAATATGAATTGAAAATAAGGATGTTAAATAATTCTTTGTCTGAAGTTATTGATGAACGAAGATTGACCATTGTAATAAAACCTGCATTTTGGAGTACTTTGTGGTTTTATCTTATTCTGGCTTTATTCGTTGTTGGTACGTTTTATTTTATTTTCCGCTATCATATTAATTTAATTCAACAACTGCATTCCAGAGAGAAAATTAGATTTTTTACTAATGCTGCTCATGAGTTGAGGACATCTCTTACCTTGATAAGCGGACCTTTTGAAGAGATTGCAAAAGAGTGCGGCTTCTCATCCAGGGCAAAGCACTTTATTTCTCTGGCCAATGAGCAGATAAAAAATTTGTTAAATACTGCATCTCAGTTAATTGATTTTCAAAAAATAGATAAAGGTCTCGCTCCGGTTAATTTTCAAATGGTTAATATTGCTCAGATGGTGGAACACAGAGTCATGATGTTTGAATCTTTTGCACAGCAAAAAAATGTTACCTTATCTATCATTACAGATGAAGAGGATTTTTTTTCAGGGGTTGATGTCAATATGATGGAGAAAGTTGTGGATAATCTGCTTTCCAATGCCATCAAATATTCTCATGAAAACGGACATGTAAGGGTTGAGCTATGGCGGAACAAGAAGCACTGGTTTTTAAGTGTGAAAGATGAAGGAATAGGAATCGACAAAAAAGCACAAAAACAGTTGTTTAAAGAATTTTACAGAAGCGAGAATGCTATTAATTCGGGTGTTATAGGTTCCGGGATCGGATTGCTAATGATAAAGAATTATACTGAGATGCACGGGGGAAAAGTTCGTTTCGAGAGCAAAGAAAATGTCGGAACGACCTTTACCGTTCAAATACCGGTTCGGATAATGTCAAAGAGTGATGTTAAAACCGGAGATGAACCGAATAACCTGTTCGATCAGGTTGTGCCATTTGATACAGAGAAACAGGGTTCTGCTATTGATGATAAGCCGGATACTAAAAAGATGAGTATTCTGATTGTTGAAGATAATGAGAAATTGAAGCGCTTTCTTGAACTTTCATTAAGAGAAAAGTATAATGTTTTTACAGCTTCTGAGGGCAAAGAAGCGTTGGAGGTCGTTAGAGAAAAACATCCTGATATTGTGGTATCAGATATAAGGATGCCGGGAGTAGACGGCTTTGAGTTATGTAAGATGCTGAAGAGCAGTTTTGAGACATCTCATATCCCGGTTGTTCTGCTTACGGCTTTTTCCACCAAGGCATTGCAATTAAAAGGACTTGGACTGGGTGCTGATGCATACTTAACCAAGCCGTTTGATATGAGCTTGCTGGAAGGAAAAATCAGATCAATTGTATTGAACCGCAAAGCAGTTAGAGAGAAAGCTTTGAAATTGGTTGATTTTAAAAGTGAAGCACCTTTGTTTAATAATGAGCTTAATGATAAGTTTGTAAAAAAGGCCCTGGAAGTTGTAAAATCAAATATTTCAAATTTGAAATTTGGTAAAGAGGAGTTTGCTTCAGCAATGAATGTCAGCCCTTCATTGCTTTACAAAAAGGTAAAAACACTTACAGACCAGTCACCTTCCGACTTTATACGGTCCGTGCGACTCAATTACGCCTTGGAGTTGTTGCAATCTGGAGAGTACAATGTAACTGAAGTAAGTGAAAAAGCAGGTTTTTCCAGTGTGGCCTATTTTAGCGCTGCATTCAGAAAGTTCTACGGACAATCACCCACAGACGTTATGGGGAGTAAATAGTGTCTGTCCATAAAGTGCCATTTACTGTGTTACGCTCGTCCGAAAATTACTCATTTACGAAGAGTAAACTCCGTATTTTCGGACTTCGCAAGCCTTGTGAATGACACTTTATGAACAGACACATGATAAGTAGGAAACTTTTCCTACTTTATAGACAGGCACTAAATAGTGTTTGTCCATAAAGTAGCATTTGCTGTGTTACGCTTGCCGCCAAAATACTCATTAACGAAAAGCAAACTCCGTTTTTGGCAGCTTCGCAAGCCTTTCAACCGGCACTTTCTGAACAGACACACATATTGAAGAAATTTTTGCGAGTTTATAGAAGAGCACTAAAAGTAGCTTTTCACAAAACTTCGTGCCGGATTCGGGTAACTCCGCAAATAAAAAAGAGGCTGGCTCTAAACGGAGACAGCCTCTTTTATTTTAGTTTGGGTAAGATTCAGGTAACCTTAAAATTAGTTAATCATTAATCTTTGAGTTATTATTAGTTTCGTTGCTTGGAATTGGTAAGATCGCTTTGTTGGGGTTGTTTGCGATATATTCAATAGGCTCCGGGTTTAGCGCAGAGAATTTACCATTTTTCCTCCAACGAGCCAATTCAACAGATCTTAACAATTCATTAGAAAACTCTACCAGCGACTCATGCATTATAGCTCTGTAAATTTCGTCCTTCGAATCGCAAGGATAATTACTTGTCGGATAATCAGGCATATCCACACTTGGACGGTTTCTGATTTCATTTAAGTAATCAATGGCGTCCTCAGGCGTACCCACCTCATTTTCACATTCAGCCAATTTTATCAGTACTTCGGCATAACGCATGTTTCTATAGTTGATCTTTGATATATAGTATCCCCCTGGATTTAATTTATACATAGGTGAATATTTATACCAACCGAATGCCGACTCAGTCAAGGTAAACTCGTCCTCAGGCCCGTAGGTGTCACCTTCAAATATCACTGTTTCGGCTAACCGGGGGTCATCTTTTGTCATCACCATCAGATACACGCTCAAAATCATTTATAAGTTTGTCTGAAGGGACTAAATTTCTCCACCCTGTCGGGCTTACGTCCTGAAACATTACATGACCTTTATCGGCAGGTGAATCACCGTTACCATCGGCCCACCAGTTAAAATTGCTTCCGGTAAACCCTATCTCGAATATGGATTCCTCGTTGTATTCAGTTTCCTCCTGAAAATTATCAGAATAATTATCAACCAGTTCGTATGGACCATTATTATAAATGTCGAGCAGAACAGTACGTGCTTCACCATATTTTCCCTGGTGCATTAAAACTCTGGCAAGTAATAATTGGGCTGCTCCTTTGGTTGCCCGGCCAATGTTGACATCGTCGTGCGTAACATTCAAAATGGGGATGATATCACCTAAATCGTTCTCTATAAGCGTATAAATCTCTGATTCAGGAGAAGTTGCTTTTTCCCCATCCGGGGATTTAACAGTTTCTGTATAAAGTGGTACATCTCCCCAGTAAACCACGAGGTAGAAATAGGCAAATGCCCTCAGAAATTTTGCTTCGGCTATACGGTGCGCCTTTATATCGGGATCCAGTGTCGGATCTTCAATGTCCGGGCCGAACTCTATTACAGCATTGGCGCGGTGAATTAAACGGTACCATCCTTGCCAGGGAGCTGTGAGGGTAAAAATTGTGTTGTCGTAAGTGCCATTCAGTAGTTTAGCGTTATGAACTTCCAGCTGAGGACCGCCTGATGCATGTTCATCAGAACGACAGCGAGATAAATACGCCATCATCCGTCCATAAAGGTCCGAACCGGTGAATTGACCATAAATTGCGTTCGTAGCTTTCTCTAAATGTAGTCCATTTTGATAATACGAGCTGGTGGTAAACCCGTTAGGATTAGTTTTAGTAAGACCATCCTCATCGCAGGATGAAAAAAACAGTAACCCTGCAAATAGAATCGATATAATATATTTTAATTTCATAATTTTTATATTTTAAGTGTTCATATACTATTAAAAGGTTGCCTTAATTCCAAACAGGAAGGTACGTGGTTGAGGATACTGTCCAAAGTCGGCACCATGAAGCAATGTATTACCACCCCGTGAGGCAATTTCCGGATCATAACCATAGTAATCGGTTAAGGTCAGGAGGTTTTGTGCTGTAAAATATAGCTTAAGCCCCTTGACAGAGTTTCCGGATATGCCTGACAGAACATTGTCGGAAAAATTGTAACCGATGGTTAGGTTCTTAATCCTCATATACGATCCGTCTTCAATGAATCTGGTAGATGTACGAGCATTGTTATTGGGGTCAGCATTTATAGCACGGGGGATGTTAGTGTCTGTATTTTCCGGAGTCCACGCATCCAGAACGGCTACATCCTGGTTAAACAACCGCATCATGCCCTGCGTCAGGACTTTTGTTCCGCTATATATCTCATTGCCATATACACCTTGTATCTGCATCGAAACATCAAAGTTTTTGTATGAGCCCGAGAAATTTAAGCCATAACTGAAATCAGGCAAATAATTGCCGATTACGGTACGGTCATTTTCGTCAACAATCCCGTTACCATCCAAATCCTTAAATTTAATATCCCCGGGAGAGGTCGCATCGTTTTGGTAGTATTGTTTATTAACATTTCCGGCATTAAATTGCTGTTCTGCAGTTTGATTTAATGCATCAATTTCACTTTGTGACTGGAAAATACCGTCAACCACGTAACCATAGAAACTTTGAATGGATTCTCCCTCTTGTGTCCGGGTAATAGTACCTCCACCATAGTCGGAAGTAACAGCCTCCGCGTCATAAGTTTTACCATCCAGGTCAGTCACTTCATTTTTAATGGTTCCAAGGTTGGCAGTCACTGAGAATTGAAATTCGCCTTTGCGTTTGTGATACCCTGCATTGAATTCAAGTCCCGAGTTTTCCATACCACCTACATTCGTCCATGGATTATCGATGTATCCAAGTGATGCAGGAAGGTTTTTTTGTTATAAGCAGATTATCAACTTCTCTCTTGAAGTATTCAGCAGAAAAGGTGACAGAATAATCCATTAAGGATAGATCAAAACCAATGTTTTGCATCGTGGTAATTTCCCATTCCAATTCTTCGTTTGGAAGGCTTCCATAGTATGCGCCCGGGTTACCTTCTGCATTGTTATTAAAAACCGCCCAGGTATTCTGAGAAATAGTGGATTGCCAGGCATATGAGCCAACGTTATTATTTCCAACCTTTCCGTAACTGGCCCGGAGTTTAAGGTTCGATATAAAATCGACATTCTGCATAAAGCTTTCTTCGCTTAATACCCATCCTATTGAAGCCCCGGGGAAGTTACCCCACTTATTTCCCGGTGCAAATTTTGACGAACCATCTCTACGGAAAGAAGCGCTTAACAAATACTTATCAGCATATGAATAGTTTATTCTTCCTGTGTAGGAAATAAGAGTTGTTTCATCAAGATTTCCTGCAACTGATTGGTTTTGTGAGCCATCCAGTTGGTTTAGCAGATTGGTTGTGTGATCTCCTCTGCCGATGAGTCGGCTGCCTTCTGTGATTTGTTCCTCAGCTACTGCAACTGCATTGATGTCATGTTTATTGAAGCTCTTGTCAAATGTCAGTTGATTTGTATAAATTCTGGAATAGAATTTAAAACGGTTATCTTCCAGTTCATGAAACTCCCTTTCATTGTAATCATCTTTATATTGGGGGTTGTCAATAATTGTCTGATCACCTGTGTACTCCATTCCGAAAACGGACTTAAACGTTAACCAGTCGGTAAGAGATATTTCGGCATAAGCATTACCGATAATATTAGCCCTTTTGTAAATATTTTTATCTTGTTCAGCTATTCTTAACGGATTTTCAGGGTCGGTATCGTCAACCGGTGCTGTGGTACGGTAACCATGTTCATAACCTTCTGTGCCTTTGGGAACACGAGCGGGTATATATGGTATCTGATTGACAATATGTTTTATCATAGTACGGCCTCCGGATTCCTTTTCGTTGTTTCTAATGCCGTAAGATCCTGTGATACTTTCCCCAATAGTCAGGAAATCATTAATCTTAAATTCGGTATTCAACGTTGCGCTATGACGCTTGTAATCGGTACCCACCATTATTCCTTCCTGATCTATGAAACCATAAGAGGTGAAAAAACGGAATTTTTCAGTTCCGCCAGCAAGATCAACGTTGATCTTTGATATAGGCGCGCTACGAAACAATTCATCCTGCCAGTCGGTATCGGTTTCGGCAAATGTTTGTGTTGCTCCCGGATAAATCGGGTCGTCCATATTCGAAAATCTTTCGGGTAACTCAGATCCCGCGTTTGTCAAATATTCTGTGGCAAAATCCATATATTGCTCCCTGTTCATCAAATCCAGGGTTTTCCACATTTGCTGCGTTCCTCTGGATGCATCTACATTGATGGAAATATCTTCATCACGATTTTCCTTTTTTTGTTGTAATGAGAAGTACGCCATTGGCAGCACGGGAACCATAAATGGCAGCTGATGATGCATCTTTGAGTATGGAAACTGATTGTATGGAATTGGGGTCAAGACCTTCAATGCTTCCTACAGGCATTCCGTCTACCACATATAAAGGATCGGATGATAAATTGACGGAGCCTACTCCCCTGATTCGTACAACAGGTTCCTGACCGGGGCCTCCACTATTTACGATGGATACACCTGCTGCTTCACCTTGCAATGCTGATGAAAGGCTGCTGACTGGTTTGTTTTCCATTCGCTCGGCACGTACATCAGTTACTGCGCCCGTTAAATTTTCTCTCCTTTGTGTTCCGTAACCAACAACTACAACTTCTTGCAAACTAACATCGGTTGGTTCTAAAACAACATTGATTTCACTTCTTCCATCAATCTGTATAGTCTGAGATGCAAAACCAATAAAATTAAATTCAAGCGCGCCATCAGAAGGGGCTTCAAGCGAATAGTTACCATCTACATCGGTAATTGTACCGGTGGATGTACCTTCAACAACAATATTCACTCCCGGAAGCGGTTGTCCTGTATTATCGCTAACGGTACCTGAAATTTGAATATTTTGACCCACTAAGCCAAAACTAAATAATAACAGAAATACTGTTGATAACAATATTTCTTTTCCATTTTTTAAACAAATCATTTTTTTCATAAAGTTTAGGTTTAAAATGAAAAATTTAATTATACATGTATTTGGTTGTTAAATTGATAAATCCGGCAACTGATAATTGTGATCTTATACTCCGACTTAAATCATTAAAAAGCATAAACAAAATCAAAAATTCATTAATCAAAAGTAGACTTTGCCTTTAATTTTTGTTTTGGATAATGGATAAAATCATTTAGAAATGAGACATTTGATTTTTTTCTTGAAGAAGATGTCGAAAAAATTATTTCTGATACATCTCGATTGACCTGAAAGCTAATAATGATAGGAATTAGAAATTTTTCCGGCAGATTTATTTTTCACGAGCGGTGATGATGCGTGTCTGAAAACTAAAGTAAAATGTCTGAAATCGAAAATGGAATATAAAAAAAAGGGGACTCTTGATGAGCTGACGAAGCAAGCATGGCAAGTTTTCCTGCAACAAAAGTATGAATAAAGCCTTGCATGCAAGTTCTATAAAACCTTAATAAGCAAATTTTATCCGGAAGAATAGAATGTTTGTCCGGAGAATGGCTGGGACCACCAGAAGGAGAAGATTAGAGTTACCCGGGATAGTGAACCATTCGATTTTTAGATGCAAGATGTTGTCTGATATTGAGATTCTGAATTCCAATAGACAATACATTTTATTGCAAATGACTGACCTGATCTCTATTACAATAAGAAGTGATCAATTATTACAAAAAATATCTGTTTTTAAACATCCATTATCTGAGATTAAAAGAGCTCTTAGCAACAATTAAATATATTTGACAATGTAAAACATGTTTTGATTTGCAAATATTTAGATTGAAAGATTTATGACAACAGTCCGTTAAACTTTTACAATGCGTTGCAAACCAATTGCTTGTGATTAAAAGGTTATATTTATTAAAATGCAGTATATCAAGATTATATGAAACGAGCATGGCAAGGGTTCCCACAACAAAAATATGTATAAATGCTTGCATGCGAGTTCCATCAGACCAATAACTTAGACATAATTTATACTGATGAATCATCTTATATCCTATATCTAAAAATCTAATGATCTATTGTTATGAGATTTCCATTATTTATTTTCATTTTTATCTGTTGGTGGCAGACTGGATTTTCTCAGGTAATTCCCGGTGATGACTTAAACTCTTTTTTAGATCGATACAATTATGAAAAGAAACGTGAATTGCAAGAAATTTACGCAACGTACCAAAGCATTGAAGGTACTCCCTTTCTGGATGAAGAGTTTGTTAAAGGAACGGCCATAATAAATGACAGTGTGCAAATTGAAGATGTTCCGTTGCGATATGATATATATCGAGACAGGATTCAATTTATGCATAAAGAGGAAGTCATTCTGGAAATTGATCCTACACAGAATATTAATTTTGATTTCGGGGATCATCTTTTTGTCATTCAGGAATATCTTGATGATAAAGAGAAAAAACGAGGCGTTTTGGAATTGCTAGTTGATGGTTCGGTTCGATTATATAAAAAGTATGAAGTTGTTTTTAAACCTGCAACAAAACCAATTGGGTTCAAGGATGCTGAGCCGGATCGATTTGAAAGGAAAGATGATAAATACTTAATTGCTATAGAAGATGGTTTACCTGAGATTGTTCAAAGAAAAAATGATGTTTATCAAATATTAAAAGCCTGCAAACCGGATATTGAAGAATATGCTAAGAATAACAAACTAAAACCGAAACCAGGCAAAGGGCTTACTCAACTCGTAGAGTATTGTAATGAATAGTTAAGCCCGGTCTAAAAAGCATCTTTGTTGCAATACTCTTTGTTGTTTTAAATTTTGTATCCTTATTAACAACATGTTAACTCCGGTACAAAAATTCAAAAAGCTTTGATTTTGACAAAAATATGTTTTTTTTTACCGCACTCAATCGTTGATTGCATCAAACCGGATTGTTTAATGATTTGTTGTGAATAATTCTGAAGGTCATTTTGACTCGTTATGAGTTGAAATGATTTTTTTTTGGAGGAGTTGGAACATTATTAAAATAGGGCTTGCTGAATAAAACTTAAATGATTAATAATAAATTATTTACACCGAATAAATTCATTTAGGGTGCAAGGTTTTTTCATGCAAATCTTTAAAAATGTTTGCACCTGTAAATGTTAATTGTCAACCTGTCACTATTCAAAAGAATGTTAAAATAATGAAAGACTTTAACTATTTGTATCCTTCTTGAGAAAAATGGCTGACACCATTTTGTTTTTCTTAACCACGAATTTCACGAATTAAAAAGCTGTAAAACAGCTTTTTTTAACGGCGAAGCAGTTAAGACGCACCTTTGGTGCGGCCAAATTCGTGTCGCTCGGCTCTGCCACTTGCTTGCAAGAATTTGTGAAATTCGTGGTTAAGATAAATAATTGCGAAGCAATTAATTGTTAAAATACCACCCGTTCAGTTCTTTCAAATATTAAAAACCCAGGTATGCATTTTTTTGATGAACCAACTATTATGTTGGCAAACTCTTTGTTGTTTTAAATTTTTCGCATCCTCATTAACAACATGTTAACTCTGGTAAAAATTAAAACGCCTTGATTTTGACAAAAATATGTCATTTTATACCACACTCAATATTGAATTTTGGATGTTTTCTTTTTTAAATTGAGAATGCAAACAGAATTTAATATTTTTGAACACATTTAATGAAACGAGTATTTGGGATAAAACAATCATGTTAAGGGTAGCGATTACTTGGTGCTTCTTTAAGGGAACAAGGATATGTATCCGTCCTTGTTATGTGCGTTTTCATTTTCCCTCGATTTCGATCATGGATGATTGGCCTCTCGTTGCCGGCCAGTTGGTTAATGTTGAAACAAACGTGGCAAAGCTTGTTTTAACAGATTGTTAGATTTAAGATGAAAGGTTTGGCAAGACAAACCACAATAAATAACCTGTAAATCCTTACATGCGAGTCCCATTAGACCTTAAAAATTAAATTTTATACGAATGAAACGAGCATGACAAGGTTTGTCACAAGAGAAGATGTATAAACCCAATCATGCGAGTTCCATCAGACCAATAACTTAGACTAATTTTATACTGATGAAAGCCATAAACAGGAAAATTAAAATATTTACTTGTGTTGCAATTTTGGTGTGCACATTTTCAAATATTTCTATTGCAAGTCCCGAGAATAGAATATTTTATAATATTAATAATCTATACGGTACCTCGCTTCGCGGAGCCAATTCTGTAACTAAAGATGACAAAGGCTTTATTTGGATTTCCTCGAAGACCGGGATTTTGAGGTTAACGAAGGATGATCACCGTAAATATCTTTTGCCGTATGTTACTACTGATGTTCTTACTGTTAATTTGATATATGAGAATTCCCAGTTGATTGCTTATACTAATAATGGTCAGTTTTTTCAATATGACCCCTTATATGATGAATTTAATCTTGTTTGTGATATAAGACAGATAATGAATAGCACACATGTTGTGGTTCAAAACGTCCTGGTTGATGGGAACGGGACTTATTTCATCGCATCTTCTTTAGGATTATATAAATATACGAATGAGGGGAAACTAATATTACTGACTAAAAGAGAAATAAATGAGCAGCATATAGAATGGAATGAAAGTAATCGAGATATGATATTTTTAGGAAGAGGTGATGGAATTTGGGAAATGGACAGCAGAAACGGTAAGACGAGAAGATTATGTAAGAATGATGATCTTAACTCTTTTAACGTGTCTGAATTGTTCTATGATAAAGACATGAAGAATCTTTGGATTGGTACAAGTTCTGGCGATTTGTTTTTTTACAATGCAATAGATAGTATCATGAGAAGGGCTGATATTGAAAGACTTCCCGACCATCCCATTCTTGCCATTGAGGCTAATACCGATAGTACTGTTATGCTGGGATTTGATGGTCAGGGTCTGTGGGAACTGAACAGGGAAGGTACACGAGTACTCAATGTATATCGTGAAGATGTTGACAATCCTTCTTCTCTTTCCGGAAACGGTGTTTATGATATCTACAGCGACAGGAATCAACGTGTGTGGGTCTGTACATATAGTGGCGGGGTTTCCTTTTTTGAACAATCTAACTCAATGGTGACCCAAATAAAGCATCAGATCAATTATTCTAATTCTTTGGTTAATAATACGGTAAATGATGTATTTGAGGATCGGAACGGTAATCTGTGGTTTGCAACAAATAACGGTATCAGTAAATGGAATGTAAGCTCTGATAAATGGACGTCTTTTTATGAAAACGAAACCGATCAGGCAAGGGTTTTTCTTTCCGTTTATGAAGATACCAGGGGGAATATATGGGCTGGAACCTGGTCGTCGGGAATTTTTGTTTTTGATGGCGATACCGGCCGGGAAATAAAACGGTTAAGCCAGGCGGATCGGTTTGGCGATTTTATTTTCGATGTTACAGAAGATGCTAAGGGAGATATATGGATTGTTGGTGTTGTTGAGAATGTAATTCGTTACGATACCGAAGTAGATGAATTTCAGGAGTATGGTACTCAGCCTGTTTATGTAATCAGAGAGTACAATTCAGAAGAAATGCTGTTAGGCTGTTCTTACGGTCTTGTTCTGTTAAATAAACAAAATAGAACAGTCAAAACCTTGTTGGATGGTTATATTATTCATGATATCTTGATTCGTGAAAATGAAATTTGGTGTGCAACCAGTGGGGGTGGTCTTATTCGTTACAATGTGCGAAAAGGAATCATTAAGAAATACACTATAGATTCCGGATTGCCTTCCAATTTTGTTAACAGTGTTATTTATTCCGATGGTTATTTATGGTTAGGAACTGAGAGTGGTTTATGTCGATTTAATCCTGACGAGGAGGATGTTTTAACCTATTCTTCCATTATTCCGTTAGCAAATGCTTCGTTTAATCAGGATGCGTCATGTCGGTTGAGTGATGGCAAATTGATATGGGGTACCAATGATGGAGCTATCATGTTCGATCCAAACTTTCTTCGGTCACATAAAACTGAAGGAACTATATTTTTCCAGGACATTGTAGTATCCGGTAAGACAATAAGAGACAGTACTGTTTTTGATTTGAAAACACCGGTGGACAGTTTAAATGAAATTACCCTGGCCTATCATCAAAACACAGTAACTTTTGAGTTGTTACCAATTGGGGTTTCGGCCTCCGAATCAAAATTTTCGTGGAAGATAGAAGGCATTGATGAGGCCTGGAGTGCTCCTACTTCAAACCGGTTGCTCACGTTTGCCAATTTACCAAGTGGTGAGTTTGAGCTAAAGATACGACTACATAATAATTCTTTGTCCCAGATAATGGATGAACGGAGCATTGGAATAAAAATCAAACCGCCTTTTTGGAAAGCCTGGTGGTTTTATTTGTTTGGTACATTGTTTGTTACAGCCATTTTTTATTTCTTTTTCAGATATCACATTAATTTGATTCAACAATTGCATTCTGAGGAAAAAATCCGATTCTTTGCCAATACAGCACATGAAATCCGTACTTCTCTGACGTTGATTAGTGGACCGGTTGAAGGAATCCGTAAAGAAGCCAAATTATCTGAAAAGGGAAAATACTATTTAAACCTGGCTGTTGAACAAATCAATAATCTTTCAAAAGTCGCCACACAGCTTCTGGATTTTCAAAAGTTTGACAAGGGAAAGGAACAATTGAACCTCAAAACTGTAAATGTAGTTGACTTGATAGGGCAAAGAAAAATGATGTTTGAAACGTATGCGCAGAAAAAGAACATTCAACTTTTGTTTTACCCGGAGCCCCAAAGTTGCATCGCCGCTATAGATTCGGGGATGATAGAGAAAGTTGTGGATAACTTAATATCAAATGCCATAAAATACTCTCACGAAGGGGGAACGGTAATTATCAATTTCAGTTGCAACAAGAAGACCTGGATAATGACGGTAAAAGATCAGGGCATAGGAATAAGTCAGAAAGGGCAAAAGCAGCTTTTTAAAGAATTCTATCGTAGTGAAAATGCAGTTAATTCTGAAGTTATTGGTTCGGGAATCGGGTTGTTAATGGTTAAGAATTATGTGGAAAAGCATGGTGGGAGCATTACATGTTTAAGCCGTGAAAACGAAGGATCAACCTTTAAAATTGAGATCCCTTTGCGAAGAAAACTGTCGGGGTATCCTGTCAGTGAAAAAGGTTTTGTGGAATCTGAATCCCATATCGCAGCTGATAATGCATCGGATACCATTGTGGTTAAAGAGAATACCGGCAAACAAAAGAGTTTAAGCATTCTCATTGTGGAAGACAATGAAAAGTTGAAAAACTTCCTGGAAGTTTCTTTAAGTGATGAGTTTAATGTGACTTCTGCATCCAACGGGAGAGAGGCATGGGAGTTGATAACAAAAAAATTTCCTGATATAGTTGTTTCGGATATTATGATGCCCGAAATGGATGGATTCGAATTGTGCAGGAAAATTAAATCTACGTATGATACTTCCCATATTCCTTTGATCCTGCTTACGGCATTAACTGAAAAGGCTGAGCAATTGCACGGATTGGGTCTAGGTGCTGACGCGTATTTAACCAAACCTTTCGACATTAGCCTTTTGATTGGAAGGATTAAGTCGATTGTTTTGAATCGCAAAACCATACGGGAGAAAGCTTTGAAATTAATTGATCGTGAAAGCAACGGTCCAATAATAGAGAATGAACTCAATGATAAGTTTGTCAAAAAAGCTTTGGAAGTAGTGAAATCAAATATCTCAAATCCACAATTTGGCAAAGATGAATTTGCTTTTGAGATGAATGTCAGCTCTTCTTTACTTTATAAAAAGGTGAAATCACTGACAGATCAATCTCCTTCCGATTTTATTAAGTCCGTCCGGCTTAATTATGCACTTGAGTTACTCCAATCTGGAGAGCATACTGTTACTGAAATTAGCGAGAAAGCTGGTTTCTCGAGTCTTGGATATTTTAGCACAGTGTTTAAAAAATTTTACGGAAAATTACCTACAGACATTTTGAATGCTAAATAGTGTCTGTCCATAAAGTACCATCTCCTGTGTTACGCTTACCGCCCAAAGACTCATCTCGAGGTAATTTTTGTAAAAGACTGTCTAAAAACTTACCCGACTCCTTAAGGAGAGTTTCACGGAGTTCTCAAAGAGTAAACAATTAGCTTTTTCAGAAGCCTTCACATATTGTAAAAATTTTTGCCAGTTTTATAAACGATAATTAAAAGGGCAATACATCCGTCCACTCATAAAAGTCACTTTTTCCAATCTTCATTTTCAGAAATTAACAAATCTTACCAATGATAATAGGGTTGATTTAATTTTACTTCCAACTTCTATATTTCTATTTAAGTGATTGATATAGTTTTTGATACCAAAGTATTCTTATTTCTTGTGTATCTGAAATTAGAAATTGCATATCTGAAATTAAAAAGGGTGTATCCGACACTTACATTTTTGTTTTTTTACTTTCATCACTGATTAAAAGTCAGTATTTCAGTTTATTGGTAAAAATATCTGAAATTTAAAATTGTATATCTAAAATTAAAATACCTTAAAAAAAGTCCCATTTACTTTTGTTGTGAAATGTATTGAAATGTTAAGGCCGATAAAATTTTGCAGATTCCTGTTTGCAAATTGGCAATACTATTTAATAAGGGACGCAAATGATACAACAAACATTAAATGTTTTAATGAAGGCTGCCATTATTGGCGGGTTGTTTATAGTTATTGGGGCATGCAACATTGCGGGTACTGACAGTGAGGGAACGAAAGTAATTATTTCTGATAAAGCAGCTGCTAATTTCGATTATTTCCACTATAAAGGCCAGGACGACTTTTATACGAACAATCCTCTTCCCGGCGAGGATTATTTTTATAACCCAATCCTTCCTGGCTGGTATTCCGATCCGAGTATTTGTACGGACGGAGAATATTATTTTTTGGTCACTTCTTCATTTTCGTACTTCCCGGGTGTTCCTCTTTTTTATAGTAAGGATATGGTTAACTGGAGACAAGCCGGACATATTTTGGATCGAAAGTCTCAACTTGAGTTAGATGGTCAGCGTGTAAGTGAGGGAATATTTGCACCTGCGATTAGTTACAATCCTCATAATGAGACTTACTATATGATTACTACCAATATCAGGAAAGGTAATTTTTTGTTAAAACGAAAAACCCTTTTGGTAAATGGTCAGACCCTGTTTGGTTGCCCGATGTAAGAGGAATCGATCCTTCTTTCTTTTTTGATGATGACGGGAAAGCTTACATCGTGAACAATGATGCTCCTGATGGAGATGTTTTATACGAAGGTCATCGTGCCATCAGAATACATGAATTTGATGTGGCGAAGGAAGAAACCATAGGCGAAAGTAAGATGTTGGTCAATGGCGGTGTCAATATTGAAGAAAAACCTGTTTGGATTGAAGGCCCGCATCTTTACAAAATAAACGGAGAATATTTTTTGATGTGTGCTGAAGGGGGTACTTCCGTAGATCACAGGGAGGTTATATTTAAAGGAGATTCTCCAATGGGTAAGTTTAAGCCATGGAAAGATAATCCCATTTTAACACAACGACATCTGGACCCCAATCGGAGGATGCCTGTCACCAGTGCCGGCCATGCCGATATTATTGAAGATAAGAACGGAAAGTGGTGGTCTGTCTTTTTGGCTTGCCGCCCTATCAATGGTGAATTTGAAAACCTTGGGCGTGAAACATTTATGATGCCGGTCAGATGGAGTGATGATGGCTTCCCTTACATGACGAAAGGAAATGAATTAATTCCAATGATTGTCAGGAAAAAGGGAGTGGAGAGAAAAGACAGCATCACTTTCGGAAATTTTGAAATTAAGGATGATTTTAACTCTCCTAATCTTGGACACGAATGGATGACATTAAGAAACCCGGCTGATGAACTTTATTCTCTTACCGAAAATCCGGGATTTTTATCCCTCGAATTTAGTGACATAAAAACTACAGAAAGAAAAACCCCTGCATTTGTTTGTCGCCGGATTCAGCACCACAAGTTTGAATGCTCCGCAAAACTTTTTTTTAATCCCGGCAATGACAATGATGCTGCCGGACTTTTGCTTTTCAAAGATGAGGCGCATCAATATTTCCTTTCAATCAGCAAAAAAGGTAAAAAAGAGAGAGTTGCACTCGAGAAAATATCAGGAGAAGACACAGAAGTACTGGCTGCTTCCTTAATTAATAGTGAAGATAACCCCATAACTTTTAAAATACATTCCAGGGGAAAGTTATGGGATTTCTATTTTTCATTGGGCGATAATGAACCGGAACTGTTCATTGGTGATGTGGATGCACACTATTTATCTACTGACAATTCGTGGGGATTTACCGGAACAACAATAGGGATGTATGCCACAAAGAATAATTAAGAATCAAGGTATTATGAAAATTTTAATGTTAAACCTAAAAAGAAAAGGCTATGAAAAATAATTGTAACTCTCGTCATTCCTTTTTTGACGACATCGGATTTGAAAAAAAGTTACTTAGCAACTGGATACATTTATTATCCTGATAACAAATTAGAATTGTAAATGAAAATAAACCAAAATTGCAATGAAAAAAATTGATAAGAATGTATATCAGGCAAATCGCTGGTCCTTAATAAGGTTGAGCTTCAACCCGAAGGGCGTTTTGTTACTGATAATGTTTTGTTTGAGTTTTGCTGTTTACTCGCAGGATATGAAATCGGTTAGCGGGATCGTCCTTGACGATAATAATGAACCGATACCTGGGGCAACAGTAGTAGTTAAGGGTAATACGTCGTATGGAAGTGTTACGGATATGGAAGGGCGTTTTTCGCTGGAAATCCCTGATGATGAAAATGTTATTGTGGTGTCTTTTGTTGGGATGAATACCCAGGAAATAGATGTAAGTACTCAGACCAACGTTACAGTAACTTTAAGTAGTTCGTCAATTGCTTTGGACGACGTGATAGTTGTCGGTTATGGTCAACAAAAGAAAGCAAGTGTTGTAGGCTCCATTACTCAAACCACAGGCGAAGTATTGGAGCGTTCAGCCGGAGTTCCCAATGTTGGAGCTGCTTTGACAGGAAATCTTCCTGGAGTTATTACTATGTCCAGCTCCGGAATGCCAGGAGAAGAAAACCCGCAAATTTTGATTCGTTCCGCCAGTACCTGGAATAATAGTGAACCTCTTGTTTTGGTAGATGGCATCGAACGTCCTTTGAGTAGTGTGGATATAAGCTCTGTTGAAAGTATTTCAGTATTAAAAGATGCTTCGGCTACTGCCGTTTATGGTGTAAAAGGTGCCAATGGCGTTATTCTTGTAACTACCAAACGGGGTAAAAAAGGCTCAGCACGTATTGACGTAGGTGGAGATGTGACACTGAAAGCCCCATCGAAACTCCCTAATAAATACGATTCTTATGATGCTCTGATGGCCAGGAATGTTGCTGTTGAGCATGAATTGTCTTTAAACCCTGATTCATGGGATTACATGACTCCTCAGTCAGTTATCGAAAACTATCGAAATCAAACAACCGTAGCTCAGAGAGAGCGTTATCCTAATGTCGATTGGCAGGATGCTATATTTAAGGATTATGCCATGTCGTATAATGCCAATTTAAGTGTAAGTGGAGGTACTGATTTTGTAAAATATTACGCCGCTGCAGACTTTATTCATGAAGGCGATCTTTTTAATGTATGGGACAATGGTCGTAATTATGAATCGGGATATGGCTATAACCGATTGAATGTTAGAAGTAATCTAGATTTTGAGATTACCAGAAGTACTACTTTTAAGGTTAATATAGCTGGGTCAAACGGGGCGAAAAAATCTCCCTGGGGGCAGACGAATTCTTCCGACTGGGCAGTTGCTCAGCAATGGGCAGGTGCATATAATATCGCTCCCGATGTGTTTCTTCCTAAGTATTCTGATGGATCGTGGGGGTATTATCCCGATATCTCGAATGTATCGAATTCGGCTATGAATTTGGCTGTTGCCGGAAGTATGACAACAACTACTACACGGATCAATACTGATTTCACTCTTGAGCAGAAGCTTGATTTTATTACAGAAGGCCTGAATTTTAAGGGATTAATAGCATGGGATAATACTTTTGTTGAAACAAATCGGGGCATTAATGACCTTTACAACGATCCGCAACAAAAGTGGATTGACCCTGAAACTGGAGATGTTTATTTTAAGCAGGACTATGAGGCTAATAACAAATTTGACTATATGCAGTCTGTATTGTGGAATATTGAAGCAGGTTCTGCCAGTTTAGATCAACGGAAACTATACTATCAATTACAGTTAGACTGGGCTCGTAGTTTTGGAAATCATAACCTGACAGGGATGGGCCTTTTTTCTCGTGAAGAGAATACTGCAGATTATTTTGGATTTATCCCGGTTAAGAGAGAAGACTGGGCTTTCCGGGCTACTTATGATTACAATACCAGGTATTTCTTGGAATATAATGGTGCATATAATGGATCCGATAAATTTGGCCCTGAATACCGTTTTGCTTTTTTTAGTTCAGGAGCTGTTGGTTGGATGATATCTGAAGAATCTTTTATGCAGTCAATCGGTTTTCTCGATATGTTAAAACTGAGGGCTTCTTACGGTGAGATTGGGGATGATTCATCCATAGGAAATGCACTGGGATTGTACAGAACAGTATGGGAATATGGTGGCCAAACATCAATGGATATGAACCAGGGTGAAAGTCCTTATACCTGGTATCGAGTTGCATCGATAGGTAATCCTGATGTTCGTTGGGAAACTGTGAAGAAGTTAAACTATGGTGCAGACTTTGCCTTTTTTGATGGTCTGTTTGCCGGAAGCATCGATATCTTCAAAGATAGGCGTGAGGATGTACTCATTTCAGGAGAAGACCGTTCAGTTCCATCCTACTTCGGAGCAGATCCTCCTGCTGCTAATCTTGGAGAAGTAGAGGTAAAAGGTTATGAAGCAGAGCTACGTATCAATAAAGTTCTTCCTAACCGGCTGCGTTTATGGGCGAACATGAGTATGACTCACGCAAAAAATGAGATCATTAAAATGGAAGAACCTCAGTTGTTGCCCGATTATCAGAAAGATGCCGGCTATAGTATTGGACAGAACAGGGCACATGTAGATGCAGGGTTTGTTAATAGCTATGATGAGCTATATGCAACAACACCTCATGATACAAATGACGGAGAGAAATTGGTTGGTGATTATAAGATTATTGATTTCAATGGCGATGGCGTAATTGACAGTAAAGACCAAATCCCTTATGGTTATTCGGGTACACCGCAAAACACCTATAATGCGACAGTTGGTTTTGAGTGGAAAGGGTTTAGCGGTTTTGTACAATTTTATGGTGTTAATAATGTGACGCGATATGTTCCGCTTAATAGTTTTGGAAGTCAATTAAATACTGTATATGACCTGGGCTCGTGGTGGTCGAAGGACAATCCGAATGCCGATGTTGTCGTTCCCCGTTGGATGTCTACTCCAAGCTACCATTCCGGCACTCAATTTTTGTTTGACGGGTCTTATATCCGTTTAAAGAATGCAGAAATTGCATACACTTTCGATAACAGTGGATGGATTAAGAGGATTGGCTTTAATTCGTTGAGAGTTTTCATCAATGGTAACAATCTTTGGGTATGGTCAGATATGCCTGACGACCGGGAGTCAAACTTTGCCGGGGCAGGTGGTCAGGGTGCTTATCCTATGATGAGACGATACAATCTTGGTGTCAAAATAACATTATAAAAATATGAAGACAATGAAAGAATTATATAAAGCATTTTTGTGGGGAGGCATATTGTTCATAATGCTTTTCGGAAATAGTTCCTGTGAAGATTATTTGGAAAAGGGAGAAGAGGCAATTGTGTCTGAGGAAGAGGCGTTTAAGAATTTCAAGAATTTTCAGGGATTCATTGAAGAGATATACAATTGTATTCCCGACAAACAAAAATCATATTGGACAACTTCCTGGAACTGGGGAGATGATGAGATTATGAATCCGGAGGCCGACTGGCACATGGTGCATCAGGTCGATATTGGTAATTTCTGGGCCTGGCAGGCAGGCAGAATGGCTCAAAATGGTAGCTGGTTGGACAAAGATAATGCCGATCCTTCTTCCACAAATAAGTTTGATCATGCCATATGGCCGCATGCATGGTATTCTATTCGCAAGGCTAATATTGGTTTGGCCAATCTGGATAAATTAACAGAGGCTACCCAGGAAGAAATTGCGCTGATCGAAGGTCAGTTGTATTTCTTCAGAGCATGGTGGCATTTTCAGTTAATGCAGTATTTTGGAGGTATGCCATATATTGATGAAGTTTTGCCGGCTGGAGAACAGCTCTCTGAACCGCGTTTGACTTATGAGGAGTGTGCCGACATGGCTGGCTCTGATTTTCGTAAAGCAGCAGATTTGTTACCTGTTAATTGGGACAACACAGGACCAGGTAGTCAGACACCAGGCAAAAATCAACTTCGTGTTAACAAGATAATGGCACTTGGTTATTTAGGTAAAAATTACTTGTGGGCAGGAAGTCCTCTAATGAAAAATGGGGCTGAAACCGGGGGTGGAAACACCTATAATTACGATGTAGATTATTGTACACAAGCTGCAGAAGCTTTTGGCGAATTATTGAGTCTGGTTGAAAGCGGCCAAACTCAATATGCTCTGGTCGAATTTGATTATGAGGATATATATAATCATGAGTCCGATGCAGATACAAAATACAGTGATATATTTTATACTACAGGACAAGGTTGGTTGATGCCAGGTTCGACTGAAGCTATTTTTCGCGGTCCTTCTCCTGATGCTAATGGTAGTAACTGGAACACCACAAAGACTTTTGGACCAAAAGTACAGGGACTTGTTGAGCATGATAATATAATTCATCAGCCAACAGCCAATTATGTGAATCTATATGGGATGGAAAATGGCTTGCCATTGGATGATCCCGAATCAGGGTTTGATCCCAATTATCCATTTCAAAATCGCGATCCAAGGTTCTATCATGATATTGTATTTGATGGTTTTCAGTACGTGAATAGCTCTATGCCAGAGGATATGGAGTACCTTAGATATGCCAGTCTTTATACGGACGGTCCCATGCGGCAAGTAAGCAATGCCAGTCGTACAGGATATTTTTATCAAAAATTGGTCCCTCATACTGCTAATAAGTATGATGGAGCCTACAACTGGTCTGGTAATCTTCATACTTACTTGCCCTATATGCGTTTAGCCGATATTTATTTAATGTATGCCGAGGCTTGTGCAGCAGCCGGCGGAGCAACATACAGTGCTTCTAACTTCTCAAAAACGGCTGAAGATGCCATTAATACTCTTCGCGACCGCGTAGGTGCTGGTCATGTGGCTGCAAAGTTTACTGGCGATCCACAATTGTTTATGGATGAAGTGCGCAGAGAAAGAGCAGTTGAATTGGCATTCGAAGGATTTCGTTTTAATGATTTACGGAGATGGTTGTTGTTAACAGAAGAGCCTTATAATATTAAAACATCTCAGGAGTTCGAGCGGGTTGAAGATGATTCTTTCTATGAGGACAATGATCCGCGCGATGCACAAGTTGCCAATTTCCGTGAAAAAGTGATATTGACCCGTCAGTTCGGGAAAAAACACTATTGGCTTCCTCTTAAGATTTCGGATACTTCTATGTATCCTGAGTTCAGCCAGAATCCCGGATGGTAATTCATTAAAGAAATATAGTGTAATTTATCAAAGAAATAAACAATGAAACATATACAAATAGGATTCATTTTATTTGCGTCGTTTGTTTTGTTGCCCTTCTTTATTAAGGCACAAACAACTGCAGAAAATGAAACTGATACGATAGATAAAGTAAAACAGGATACCCTGGTTCAGGTTGCCTTTAGAGAGGTTGCCAAAAGTAACCTTTTAGGAGGTGTTTCTGTAGTCGATGTAGAAGATTTGATGAATAAAAATTATCATACTTATAGTTTGGAAAATATGGAGGGCTACATCGGTGGCTGGAACGGCAATTTATTATGGGGGATGGATGATCGGCTGGTGCTCATAGATGGTGTTCCCAGAGATGCTGATAATGTTTTGCCAAGTGAAATTGAAGATATTACTTTTCTTAAAGGTGCTTCGGCTGTTGTTCTTTATGGAAGTCGTGCTGCAAAAGGTGTGATTTATATCACAACAAAACGTGGAAAAGCTCAGCCGCTTCAGGTTAATGTTCGTGTTAATACCGGATTTCATGTTTCGAAAAGTTATCCGAAGTATCTAAATTCAGCCGAATATATGACACTCTATAATGAGGCTTTGGTCAACGATGGAAGAGACCCCCTGTACAGTCAGGAAGACATTTATAATCATGCATCAGGAAGTAATCCATATCGTTATCCTAATGTGGATTTTTATTCTTCAGACTACCTTCAGAAAGCCTATAACCGTACAGATATATTAACCGAGTTAGTAGGTGGAAATGAGCGAGCTCAGTATTATACTAATATTGGCTATTATCGGCAGGGCGATTTCCTTAACTTTGGTGAGGCTGCCAATAATTATGATGAGCGATTAAATGTACGTGGGAATGTTGATGTGAAATTAAATGATTTTATTGATGCGTATATTAATGCCAATGCAACATTTTATACATCCAGAGGTATCAATTATACTGATAGTGATCCCGACGATGATGAAAATGTTGATAATTATTGGACCTATGCAGCGTCAATGCGCCCTAACCGGATAGCTCCACTGGTTCCGCTAAGTTATATCGATGGGAATGCCTTAAGTGCTTTGTCATTGGTCAATAATAGCAGCAATATTATTGATGGGAAATATTTTCTTGCAGGGACACAAGTAGATAATAAGAATGTTTTCGCAGATTCTTATGCCGGAGGTTATAATAAATGGAAAAATCGTCAGTTTCAGTTCGATACAGGCATTGATTTCGACTTGCAAAATTTTTTACAAGGTCTTTCTTTCCATACACAGTTTGCTGTAGATTATGCAACATCTTTTACCTCTGCGTATGAGAATGAATATGCTGTTTATATTCCAAGATGGTATAATTACAATGGCGATGATGTTATTGGTGAATTGGAAAAAGAAGGCAATGATGAAAAATCGGGAAATCCTGATTTTAGTGATGAAAACTACCGTCAGACGATTGCTTTTTCCGGGTGGTTTGATTACTCAACTACGGTAAATAATAACCATAATATTTCGGCTGTTTTGGTGGCTACAGGCTACCAACAAGCAGAGTCAGGCGTTTATCACAATACAGCCAATGCTAATCTGGGTCTTCAGTTAAGTTACAATTTTAAAAATAAGTATTATACCGATTTAGCCGGAGCAATTGTTCACTCGGCCAAATTTGCTGAAGGGAATAGAAATGCTTTCTCTCCCTCGGTAACCTTGGGGTGGAGAATGGGACAAGAAAATTTCCTTTCTAATTCATCAGTAATTGATGATCTTATATTGAGCGTCTCAGGAAGTGTTCTTCATACCGATATGAGTATTGATGGGCATTATGAATATGCCGGAAGCTTTAATCAGTCTGATGGCGCCTGGTGGGGTTGGTATGATGGGGCTGCAGAGCGATCAACAAATGCCATACAAGGTGAAAATGAAGATTTGACTTTTATTAAGCGGAAAGAACTATCGGCAAACTTGAGAACTTCATTATGGAAAAACACGATTAATGCCGATGCTTCTTTCTTTATGAACTCCATGGAAGGGATGGTTACTCAGCCTATGGGTTTATATCCGAATTATTTTTTCACTTATTATCCCGAAGCATCATTTGTACCAAACGTTAATTATAATAATGATCAGCGAATGGGTATAGATTTTAGTGTGAATTATAATAAAGACCTCGGTGACGTTGATTTGACACTTGGGGTGTCAGGGACTTATTATACAACTGAAGCCACTCGACGCGATGATACGAATTATGAGTATGATTATCAGAAACGTCAGGGCAAAGCTGTTGACGGAATATGGGGGCTTGAATCGGCCGGGTTTTTCCAAAATCAGTCAGATATTGACAATTCACCTACACAAACTTTTGGTGGAACAGTAAAACCCGGAGACATAAAGTATGTAGATCAGAACAATGATAATGTTATAGATAGCAGGGATGAGGTTTTTCTTGGTAAAGGTGGCTGGTATGGTAATCCTTTTACTTTGGGTGTAAACGTAACTGCTAAGTGGGATAATTTAACATTTTTTGTATTAGGAACAGGTTATTTTGGCGCTTATGCCATGAAAGATGACAACTATCATTGGGTTTACGGTGATCGGAAATATTCAGAAGTTGTTCGCGGCCGTTGGACAGAGGAAACAAAAGGTTCAGCAACCTATCCCAGGTTAACGACGCAAAGTGGAAGTAATAATTTCAGAAACTCTGACTTCTGGTTATACAGCACCGACCGGTTCAATATAGCTAAAGTTCAGATTACTTATGATATACCGAAAAGTTTGTTACAGAATATCTTTTTCAAGGAATTATCTGCTTACGTTAGTGGATCCAATTTGTTGACCATCTCTCCCGAGCGCGAGACCCTGGAAATGGAGGTAACGAATGCACCTCAAACAAGGTTTTATAATCTGGGTGTAAAAGCAGTATTCTAAAAATGAAAAAATATCAAATTAGGAATTAAGCTATGAAAAATATTATTAAAATTTTAGTTCTATTGTTCCTGGTTACAGGCTGTCAGGATGTTTTTACTCCGGAAATAGAGAACATTCGGGGGCTTGATGCAATGCATCAGGAACCAACGTATGCCCAGGGCATACTTGCGAATGCATATATTCTTCTTCCTTATTCGAATTCGCCCAATAGTGATTTGGCGACCGATGATGCTGTGACCAATGACTTTGAAAATGATTATTTAAGTATGGCCACCGGCTCCTGGTCGTCTGACAACAATCCGACATCACAGTGGCAAGGGCGGAGAAATGCCATTCAATATTTGAATATTTTCTTGGCCAATGCCGATGATGTTGTTTGGGCAAAAGATGAAGTGATAAGGACAATGTTTAACGATCGTTTAAAAGGCGAAGCTTATGGTTTACGGGCCCTTCAGATGTATCATCTGTTATTGTCTCATGGCGGATGGACCGAAGATGGTCGTTTACTTGGCGTACCGATTGTTACAGAACCTGAGGATAAAGACTCTGAATTTAATGTCCCCAGGAATACATTTCAGGAATGCGTAGAGCAGATAATGGCTGATATTGATAAAGCCCTGGAATTGTTACCTCTGGATTATGGTGATGTGTCAGATTCAGAAGTTCCACAGAAATATCAGGAATTAGGAGTAACCAATGCCAGTGATTATAATCGGGTAAATGGCAATCACATGCGGGGACGCATTTCCGGTCGTATTGTGGAGGCCGTGCGGTCACAGGTTGCACTTTTGGCAGCAAGTCCTTCATACACTGACGGAACAGAAATGACATGGGAAGATGCCGCAAACTATGCCGCAATTGTGCTGGATCGTATAAATGGAGTTAGTGGTATGGATGATGACGGTTGGACATGGTTTGCCAATACCGGTGAAATTGATGGCTTGGGATCCGGGGTTACTCCTGCTGAGATTATATGGAGAAGTGATATTAGTCAAAGCAATGATTTAGAGACTGATAATTTTCCACCTTCACAATACGGAAATGGGCGGGTGAATCCCACCCAGAATCTGGTGGATGCTTTCCCCATGGCTAATGGATATCCCATTAACCATCCTTCAAGTAATTTTGATGCTTCTTCCCCTTATGATAATCGCGATCCTCGTTTAACAAATTACATCGTAATTAATGAAAGTACGCAAGGACCTAACGATGCTGTGGTTGTTACCGGTACTTATGGAGATAATGAAGATGCGATAAACCGTGAAAGTGGGCTGTCCACCCGCACAGGCTATTATCTACGGAAACTTTTACGTTCGGATTGTAATCCCAATCCTGAGTATGATACCGAGCAAAAGCATTACACTGCCCGTATCCGCTATACTGAAATATTTCTGGCTTATGCCGAAGCGGCAAACGAAGCCTGGGGACCAACAGGTACCGGTGGAAACGGCTACTCGGCATACGATGTCATAGGAGCTCTCCGTCAAAGAGCCGGTGTTGGGAATGGTAATGGTGATCCATATTTGGATGAAGTTGCAGGCAGTAAAGATCAAATGCGTGAACTGATTCGTAATGAACGTCGTCTGGAACTCTGCTTCGAGAATCATCGTTTCTGGGATTTACGTCGATGGAATGTAGAACTGAATAAGTTAAATGAAACAGCACTTGGAATGCAAATTGCTGAAACCGGTGGAGGAAAAGAATATGAGACAATTGATGTTGAACCCAGGATGTACAAAGACTATATGTATCATGGACCAATTCCGTATCAGGAAATTCTGAAATGGGATAATCTTGAACAAAATGCGGGTTGGAATTGATTGATTAATAAAAAGATAAATACTTGAAATATGAAACGGATTAAAATTTTATCGATATTGTCTGCAGGAATCTTTGCATTGCTGACGATGATTTCGTGTGAGAACCAAGACGTGGATTTTCCTGATTTTGAATATACCACTGTCTATTTTCCTTATCAATATCCGGTAAGGACAATAGTGTTGGGCGAAGATATCTATGACAATAGCCTCGATAATGAGCATAAATGTAAAATATATGCTACTATGGGGGGCGTTTACGAAAATGAAAAAAACATAGAAATAGATATTTCTGTAGATGATGCATTGTGTGATAATTTGTACTTTGATGAAGGGTCCACTCCGGTACTACCGATGCCTGACGATTATTACTCATTGGCAACAAATAAGATAACACTGGAGGGTGAACTTGAGGGAGGTGTTGAAGTACAATTGTCGGATGCCTTTTTTGCAGATCCAAATTCTCTGGAAAACACCTATGTGATTCCACTGAAAATGAATAGTGTTACAAATGCAGACTCTATACTCTCGGGGGTTCCAATGGTTGATGCTCCCATCAGAACTAACGCTGCCGACTGGGAAATTCAACCCAAGGATTTTGTCCTCTATTGTGTAAAATTCATCAATCCCTGGCATGCTAATTACCTGCGTCGAGGTGAGGATGTGATTACTGAAGGTGGCGAAACTAGAACTGAGGTCAGGCATGAAGAATATGTTGAGGACGACGAGGTGGTCAGTCTGGAAACAGCTTCTTTAAATTCTGTAATTTTTCCTGTAAGTACTACAGATGGAACTAACACATTGACTTGTGAGTTGATTCTGACTTTTGATGACAATAATAATTGTACCATTACATCAGGAACAACTGGTTATACTGCAAGTGGAACAGGTGAATTTGTAAAAGATGGCGATAAAAATAGTTGGGGCAATAAAGACCGCGATGTCTTATATCTTGACTATGAAATTGATTTCCAGATCAAACAGTACCAGACACGAGATACTCTGGTGGTTCGTGACCGTGGTGTTACAATAGAGACGTTCAGTCCTTCTTATAGTGTTAACTAACCGTTTTAAACCGAAAGAATATGAAACTTTTGAATAAATACTGGCAATACACTATTGCATTATTATTGTTGGCATCCTGTGCAGACAATAGTATGCTTGAATATGATGTAGCAAAGCCGAAAAGTATTGCAGAGAAAGAATATTTAAAAGAATATGACGTATTGAAATCATACGTTGATCGCAATAAAAATCCAGACTTTAAGTTGGGGGCTGGAGTTTCTGCAAGTGGATATTCTGAAAAAGGAGCATTATACAGTCTTGTAAATTCCAATTTCGATGAGATCACCGCTGGAAATGCCATGAAATATGGATCTGTTGTTCAAGATGACGGTTCGATGGATTTTTCCCAGGTTGTTCAGTTCGTTTCTGCAGCCAAAGAAGCAAATACTGAGATTTATGGACACACCCTTGTCTGGCATGCACAGCAGAATAAAAAATACCTTGAAAGCATCATCGCCGATAAAGAACTTGATATTGATCCTGATGCAACGGTGGAGGTAGTTGACGGAACTGAAGATTATTTAGGAGGAGCATATACCTTTTGGTCTTCTAGCTATGTAGATCCAGTGGTTGAGAATGAAATATTGGTTGTAACCAATGAGGAAGCGACACCTAATTTTTGGGATGTACAATTTCATATTGCCGATGGGATTCCAACCAAAGTTGGTACCAAGTATAAGGTGACTTTACGCATAAAAGGCTCTACTCCCGGAGATATTACTTTGGTAATGGGAGACTGGGGTGGCCAGGAAAATACAACAATTTCATTTACTGAAGAATGGCAGGAAGTGACAGCAGAGTTAACTGGTACTGCAGAAAGTAGCTTTGTTATGCTACAATCGGGACATTACGTGGGAACTTATGAGATAGACTGGGTAGAAGTAACGCATGAAGAGGCTGCCGCTATCTCTTGGTGGACCAATCTGGTTACCAACAGTGATGTGGAAAGTGATGACCTTTCCTGCTTTTTTGCTACTGAGATGACAGATGGTCCTAAAACTGCCACAGTTGGTGCACCCGGTACCGGTGCTGACGGTGTTGGCAGAGCCATTGTGGTGCAGTCTGGTGATAATCCCACAAACCCTTGGGACACACAGTTCTTTGTCAGGGTTCCTCATGTGTTCAAAGAGGGTGAAAAGTATCGCTTCAGCATGAAGATTCGAGCTGAAAAACCTGCCCCTTCGGAATCTCAGGCACATGCCGAGCCTGGACAATACCTCATCTGGTATATGGTCGGAAGCCCTAACTTTACTACCGAGTGGCAGGAATACAGTTACTCTGGTACAATAGATGCCGCACAGGACGGAATGAGCACCATCGCTTTTAACCTCGCTGTTTTTGATGAAGCTAATACCTATTATTTCGATGATATCTATTTTGAAATAGAAGAATCAGGAAATAAAATCCCCTTAACAGATGAAGAGAAGGCTGATACTTTAACGTATGCATTGGACAAATGGATTGCTGGAATGATGGAAGCCACCGATGGTTATGTGAAGTCATGGGATGTAGTTAATGAACCGATTTCAGGTGCAGATAACGATGGTGACGGGTATTATGACCTTCAATCGGCTGACACTGGTGATCCTGAAAATAATTTCTACTGGCAGGACTATCTTGGAGACAACTATGTACGTACGGCTGTGGAACTGGCACGTGAATATGGCCCGGATGATATGAAATTATTTGTCAACGATTACAATCTGGAGTCTGACTGGGATGACAACCAAAAGCTGAAAAGCTTGATCCACTGGATTGAACAATGGGAGTCGGATGGTGAGACTGTCATTGATGGCATTGGCACGCAGATGCATGTTTCATACCATATGAATCCGGAAACACAAGCCAGTAAGGAAGAGCATATTGTACAAATGTATGAGTTGTTGGCAGAAACCGGCAAATTGGTGAAAATCACCGAGCTGGATATGGGGCTGGTGGATGAGAACGGCGATGCTGTAATGATAGATGATGGAGTGACTCAAGAACAACATATGGCAATGGCTGAGTTCTATAATTTCATCATTCGAAAGTATTTTGAAATTATTCCTGCAAACCAGCGATATGGCATTGCACATTGGAGTCCTGCAGATCCTCCATCATCTTCATCCTGGAGAGGTGGAGAGCCTATAGGTCTCTGGACAGAGGACTTCGATTATCGTAAACATACTTATGCCGGATTTGCTGAAGGACTTGCAGGCGAAGAGTTTGTTGAGACTGAGTAATTTTTGATTTTTTTTTTCATAGCAGCTCCTCCCGGTTCTTCCCGGGGGGAGTTTTATTATTCTTTTGTCGCTTGCTTCTATACCGAAAGTATCGTTGATGATCAGGTTGTTGGTCAAATGCTTTATGACCATAAATTCGATTACGATGAGAATATCAATGTTGTTAATGATCCTGAATTTAAGGAGGTCGTTGTAATAATGAGCCCGGTCTAAAAAGCAACTTTGTTGCCAAACTCTGTGTTGTTTTAAAATTTTGCATCCTCATTAACAACGAGTTAACTCCGGTACAAAAATTTAAAACGCCTTGATTTTGACAAAAATATGCTTTTTATACCGCACTCAATGATGAAAAAATATCTGAATCAGAAGCGTAAGGAGATAGCTGAGAATAGCAGGAAGCTGATAAGTGAAAACTAATGGTTGATAAAAAGACAACTAATAATTATTGAATAAAAGGGGTAATGTACCAGAGGCTACAGGCAACTAAAAAAATGAACTATGAATGCCAGATTTTTACTACTCTTAAGTTTTGTGTTTTTTTTATCTGTTGATATGGTTTTCGCATGGGAAGGTATGCCCACACCCCGTTTGCATGTGGAAGGCCGATATTTAAAAGACACCCATGGCAACACTGTTAATCTGCATGGTTTTGCTCAAACATACAGTCCCTGGTTTAACGAACGCGGACAATACTGGGATAATTATGATGTGGAAGGATGCCTGACATACAACCAGGGACTCATTGATGATATTTTGGATGCCGGTTGGAAAATGAATTTTATCCGTTTACACATGGACCCTTACTGGTCGAATGAACCTGGTTGTACGCCTGATGGTCATGAACTGCCCAATTGTTTCAGTGAAACCCGCTTCAGAAAATATCTTGATGAGGTTTTTGTCCCCATGGCTGAGTATGCTATCTCTAAAGGGTTGTATGTAGTTATCCGGCCTCCTGGCGTTTGTCCGGAAGTAATAGGGGTTAACGATGAATACAATTATGCAGAGTACTTACTTAATGTATGGGATATTGTTTCATCTCATCCCAAGATCAAAGCAATGGACGAGGTCATGTTTGAACTTGCCAATGAGCCCGTGAGAATTAAGTTAGCTGACGGAAGTGTTGGAAGCAATAGCCAGGCTCATTTCGATGCATTGAAAGACATTTTCCAGCCTGTTGTAGATAAAATTCGTGAAAATGGGTTCCATAATGTTTTATGGGTTCCCGGTTCGGGATACCAGTCTCAATATAAAGGTTATGCAGTAAATCCCATTGAGGGGGAGAATATCGGCTATGCCGTTCATATTTATCCGGGTTGGTTTGGAAGTGCTGATGGCTATGATGTATTTAAAAGAGAGTGGGATGCAAATGTAAAGCCGGTTTCTGACTTTGCACCAATTATGATAACGGAAATGGACTGGGCACCCGGGAAATATGAGGATGTATCCTGGGGAACCGGAATAACAGGAACCGCCGGAGGAGATGGATTTGGAGCAAATTTCAAGAAAATAATGGATGATTCAGGCAATGTTAGCTGGTTGCTTTTTACCAGTCCGCACTTGCTTGCAGATTTTACCAATGAAGCCCCTGCTGATGGCGAACCCTATACATTCCTGAATGACCCGGAAGCATGTCCCTGGCCTGTTTATCATTGGTTTCGGGATTATGCCAACGAAAACTATCCTCGTCCTGAGTTTGAATATCAGTCCCATAGTGATAATGGTGACGGAACATATACCAATCCTTTGATACATGCCGATTTTCCTGATCCCGACGTTATACGCGTGGATGATGTTTATTATATGGTAAGTACCACAATGCATATCTTTCCGGGTGCTACCTTGCTGAAAAGTTATGATCTCGTTAACTGGGAGTATTGCAGCAATCCCCTGGAAATGATAGAATCGAGTGATGCCTATAACCTGTTGAACGGAGAAAACCGGTATGCTCGAGGACAATGGGCATCAAGTTTAAGATATAATGACGGTAAGTTTTACATCATGTTTAATACGCTGGATGAGGGCGGGTTTCTGCTAACAGCCACCAATCCCGAAGGCCCGTGGACGTTGGAGCAGCTTTCGCGTAGTTACTACGATCCCGGACTGTTTTTCGACGATGATGGTAAAACTTATGTGGTTTATGGCATTAATACCATCAAGATAACCGAACTGGATGAAAATTTTGAAGCAGTGGGAGCGGACCGGACGGTGATTGAAAGACCCGATGAAGGACTTGAAGGTTGTCACATGTACAAAATAGACGGGTATTATTACATTTATGCAACTTATGGCGGATGGCCGGCTTCACAGGTTGCTTTCAGATCAACTGATATATTCGGATCCTACGAAGAGAAATTGCTTCTGGATGATGACAATATCCATCAGGGGGCTTTGATAGAAACGCAAACCGGGGAATGGTGGACTATATTATTTTATGATAAAGGTGCTTACGGTCGTTTCCCCAACCTGCAGCCGGTTACATGGGTGGATAACTGGCCGGAGATCGGTGAAGACGGAAAAGGCGTTACCACTTATCGAAAGCCTGATGTCGGGCGTGAATTTCCTGTAAAAGTTTTGCCAACTAACGACAATTTCAGGGATTATAAACCTGGATTGCAATGGGGCTGGAATCACAATCCGGACAATTCCAGGTGGTCTTTGTTTGACCGTGCGGGCTTTTTACGTTTAAAGACAGTTAATGTGTTTTCAGAACTTCCCGAGGCTAGAAATACACTTACGCAGAGGATATTTGGATATCATTCGGAAGGAGTTGATTCGTATGGTACCATTAAGATGCATGTTGCCAATATGAAAGAAGGAGATGTGGCCGGGCTGGCTGTTTTTCAGAATCCCTATGCATTTATTGGTGTAACCGTGACAGACGGAGAGCGAAAACTAATTACAGAAAGCGATGGCAATATAGAAACCGGTATTGCATTGGAAGATACAGTTGTTTACCTGCGTGCTGTAGCCAATTATGGCACCAGTAAGGCCCGTTTTTATTACAGCACTGATAATGAAACCTACACCCGTTTTGGACAGGAATTGGATATGGCCTTCGATCTGTCCGTCTTTACAGGAAATAAGTTTTGCATCTTTAATTATGCAACTGAGACTACAGGTGGATACGTTGATATTGATTGGTTTACTACAGAGGAATTTTTTACCGAGGAGATGTTCTACGATGACAATTTTTCCGGATTCACCGAAGATCAGCTAACAATCGAAAGCCTCTCTGTGGAGAATACTGAGATGCAATTGCTAACGGGAACCAGCAGGACATTGAGAATTACCGCCCTGTTTCAGGACGGGCATACGGAAAATGTTTCTACAGAAGCTACTTATTCGAACAGTAACCCGGATGTGGTCAATATCGTAAACGGGCAAATTGTTGCCGGCGAAAACGGCGAGAGTCATATTACCGCGACTTACCAGGACAGAGTAGGAAACCAACAAACCATTGAATTTAATGTGGTGGTTAGCACTTTTCCGTTAACCAATGAACTATTTAATCCCTCTATATGGGAAAACGGAACTTTTGACGAAACAACTGGCGAATTAATTACAGGACAGTATGGTTTCGGTGGCTGGCAATACGATAACGGATTGGATTTGTCCGGATATAAGTATTTAGTTGTCAGGTTAAAGGAAGTTCCGGGAAATGGAGCCTCCTTCCGTATTTTTGATGAGAATAGCTATTGGTCTTCTCCATATACCCATGATGTTGAAAATGAAGCAGAATTAATTATTGACCTTAACCGAATGGAAAAAGAGGTGGATGGTCAAATAGTAGCTGTTGATCCATCGCATATTTATATTGTCGGTTTTTGGTCTTTGGGTGGAAGTCCTATTTTTATTGATGATGTGTTTTTATCAAATTCCGATGAATACAATACTTCAATTCAGGAAGTGATTTATGAAAAGATCAAACCTGATGATATTGTGGATGTATATTCTGTTACGGGACAAAAGCTCCGAAACGGGGTTAAAAGAAAAAATTCTACTTCAGGCTTGCCTGCAGGAGTCTATATTATGGGGAATTCGGAAAAAGGATATGTAAAAATAGTGGCGGACGGTACTTTTTAATCTGAGACCAGATTTCAATAAACAAAATGTTCAGGCCCTTTTGGGAACTGAACATTTCGTTTTTCTGATAATATAGGGGAGTTGAGCATTAATTTTTTTATACTAATGAACCGTCTCGTATCTAAAAATCTAACGATCTATTGAATTTATATTCAATTTTAAAAATATAGTATCTGAAATCGAAAAGAATTTATAAAAGTCAACTTTACATTTGTATCAGCTTATTTATTTAGTGCGTGTCTATAAAGTAGTAAAAGTTTCCTACTTTTCATGTGTCTGTTCAGAAACGGAGTTTGCTCATCGTAAATGAGTAATATTCGGACGAGCGTAACACAGTAAATGGCACTTTATGGACAGACACTAATTAAGCAAAGTGGATAATGAAAAAAAGCTCTTTAAATAGCTGGTGAAGAGCGGATTTTTAGATTAAACGATTTAAAAATCCGTTTTTCTCGAATTCCCCGGAGACTTGTTCTGTGCTGTTTCTTATTGCTTGATCAAAAAGTGATTAGTGATTAGGAAATTTAAAAGTTTTCTCCGGGGAATTTTTAAAGCAATTCACACCCTGAAAGGAATTTGTTGATTAGTAGATTGGAAGCTGCTCACTATTTAATGATGTGGGTGGCTTCTTTTTTGATGTGTAGTTTTTACCGGCAAATTTACCAGGCTCCTGAAACCTGCCCCCATTATCATGAAAAGGTTGAAGAAGGCAAATAGAAAAACCGATTGCAAAATGGCCTTTCAATACCCGTTAAACTTTTTTATTATGAAAACAATATTAAGTATTCTTGCATGGATAGTAACTATTCCGGCTCTATTAGCCCAAAATCCCCTGATTATGGATCAGTTTACTGCCGATCCGTCGGCAAGGGTTTTCAACGATAGAGTTTATGTATTTCCATCGCACGACATTCCTGCTCCTGAGGGAAAAGGCTTAAGGGAGGATTGGTTTTGCATGGAAGATTATCACGTATTTTCGTCTGAGAATCTTACGCAATGGATCGATCACGGTATGATTGTCAGTCAGTACGATGCCGACTGGGTGGATTCTACATCTTACAGTATGTGGGCGCCCGATTGTATCGAACGCAACGGCAAGTATTACTTTTATTACCCTGCCAATACAAAGAACGTTGGACCTAACGGCCGGAAAGGTTTTGGTATTGGGGTGGCTATAGCCGATAATCCCGAAGGACCGTATGTTGTGGAAGATGAACCAATCGAAGGTATTTTTGGGATTGACCCTAATATTCTGATTGACAACGATGGACAAGCCTATATTTACTGGTCGATGGGCGATATTTTCGTGGCTAAACTAAAAGATAATATGCTGGAACTGGCATCAGAGCCGCACAAAATTGAGAATTTGCCCTCAGAGGGACTAAAAGAAGGACCTTGGGTTTTTAAGAGAAATGGCACTTATTATCTAACTTTTCCTCATGTCGAAAATAAAACCGAACGTTTAGAATATGCCGTAGGTGACAATCCTATGGGGCCTTTCGAAATGAAGGGCGTAATTATGGACGAATCGCCTACCGGTTGCTGGACTAACCACCACTCTATAATCGAATATAACGATCAGTGGTATTTGTTCTATCATCACAACGATCTTTCACCCCATTTCGACAAAAACCGTTCTATCAGAGCCGACAGCCTCTTTTTTAATACCGATGGTACCATCCGGAAAGTAACGCCAACATTACGTGGGGTAGGCATAACACGTGCCGATAAACGGATTCAGATTGACCGTTACAGTGATATTTCCGGGGATGGTGTAAAAACAGCCTTTATTGACACGCTTGACACACATAAAGGCTGGAAAGTTACTTTAAGTCAAAAAGGAGAGTGGGTGAGGTATAATAAAGTCGACTTTAATGACAAAAACTACAAAGTAGTTGGCACAAAAGTTATGTCCCCAACAGGCAGTCGTTTCGAAATCCGCCTTGATGCTCCCGATGGAGATGTCCTGGCCACTGTAGATATGAAAAATACCAATGATTGGGCAGTTGAGAATACACGGTTAAAGAATAGTCCTACCGGTGTTCATGATCTTTTTGTTGTTTCTGACGAGAATACCGCATTTTCTGTTGACTGGATTAAGTTTGAATAGTGTCGTGTCATGTATAAACTGTCGTATAAGTTGAAACTGATTTTTGCTTTTTTCAAAATGAGAAAAAGCGCGCATAGCCATAGCTACGTAAGCTTTTTATCATGAAGAAAAAACGAAAATCAGTGATGCCTGGTGCGACATTTTATGCTTGACACGACACTAGCTTCATTCAACCAATAAGAAGAAAGAGGGCGAACAGATGGCCGGAGTATTGGGACTCGTTAAAACGGCGAAAAGTGCCCTCAATCTCTTGAAAATGATTATCCCATAAGTTCTTGCAAGCAAGTGGGGGAGCTGAGCGGCCGCTTGTTTGCAAGAATTTGAGTATCAGAATCATTTCTCCAAAGTAGCATCTCCTGTATCGGTTTTGAAAAACTTAACCAGTTGGCGCAACTCTTCCGCCTGATTGGCGAGCTCTTCGGAAGTGCTGCTCATTTCTTCGGCAGAAGCAGCATTCTGCTGTATAACCAGATTGAGCTGTGAGAGTGCTTCATTAACCTGATCGGCTCCGGATTTTTGTTCAAAGCTGGATGCTGTAATCTCTTCAACCAGCGATGAGGTTTCCTGAATTTCAGGTACTACATTCTTCAGAGCATCACCGGCATCGTTAGAGATGTTCACTGTTTGGGTCGAAATTTTTATAATTTCATCGGCAGCATCCTTGCTGAGTTCGGCTAATTTCCGAACTTCTGAAGCAACCACCGCAAATCCTTTTCCTTCTTCACCGGCACGGGCCGATTCCACTGCTGCATTTAAAGCAAGAATATTTGTCTGGAAAGCAATATCATTAATGATCTTAATTTTTTCTGAGATATAATTAATTGATTCTACTGTTTGTTGTACAACTTTGTTTCCTTTTTCGACACTTTCTGTGGCATGTAATGCAACATCTTTTGTTTTGCTTGCATTGGCTGAGTTTTGCTCAATGTTCGATGCAATCTCTTCCATGGTTGACGAAACTTCTTCGGCAGAAGATGCCTGCTCGTTGGCACCAGAAGATATTTTCTGCGCAGCATTGCTCAGTTCATCTCCTGCAAGGGTGATATTAGCAATTCCGTTCATCAGGTTTCCGATAACGCGCTCCAGGTTGTTTTTCATGTGATCCATTGCTCTGGCCAGGCTTCCTATTTCGTCTTTTCTGGAAAGGTATTTATGATTGATATCCACCGTAAGGTCGCCTTTCGATATTTGTTCGGTTATTTTAATTCCGTTTTTGATACTTTTGGCAAATGATGAAGAAAGCAAGTAAGCCAGAATAAGTCCCAGAGCAATGATTACTATTAAAACGGTGGTGAGCAGAGCAATGGATTCTATCATTACATTTTCGGCATCCTTTATTTTAGAAACAATATCGTTGAATGAGGTATTTGCAATTTCTTCGCTCTCACCGTCTATCATTTCGGATAATGCGGTCATTTCTGATAATATGGTGGCCAGTTCATTCGTTTCAACTTCTTCATCTGCAATGAATGAGCTTTCTTTGATATCAATGTATTGGTTTAGCATTGATTCAAATTTGTTTATGTCCCGGTCAATTTCCCTGAAAGCTTCCTTTATTTCTTCCGAAGCGTCGGTTTTTGTACCATTTCCATCGCCTGCGTTATTAAAGTATGGGCCGAATCTGCATGAGCTTGCCCGGTTTTTGCTTCATCCAGACCTTCCCCTTTCGCATACCTGATGATATGGTATCTGGATTTGAGCCAATGTGTCTGAATTTTGGTGGAATAGTCTGTTGCAGGAACATATTCGGCATTGATCTGAATGAGTTGATCCCTTTCCAGATAAAGCATTGTCATAGTGTAAAAAGCATTGGCTGCAAATAATAAAATAATAACGGAAAATCCCAGTAAAATTTTAGTACCGAATTTTAAGTCGGATAGTCTGAATTGCTTCATAATGTGTAATGCGGTTTTTGGTTTCAAATGATTTATAGAAAAAGAAGCTCTCCTCTACTCTTATTGAGTTATGAAGGCATAATTGAAATAAAGCAGGTACTGTGAAGTGGTAAGATTTTACGGATATTTTGACCGGTTGTTTGCCTGTTTATATTTCTTTATGAAACAACAAGAATTATTTGAGGGCTTTGTTTAGAAAGTTTTCCCATTATCTCTGTTAGTCAGGTATAGTCGTTTATTTATGTCTTAATAATTTATTGCGAAAGATCAATGATTGTCATTGTTTGTAAAAGTAATGAGTAAGTTCATAGGATATTGCACAAAAAGAGATACATAAAACGAACATCCCAAAAATTTTCACAACTCATCCCGTTTTCCCGGGAAACGAGTGAGTATCCATTAACCATGCGAGTTCTCCTAATAACTTCGGGCAGGTTTTTCGACTAATTTTTATGCCAATGAAGAAAAATATATAAGCAACATTTTTCTCCCTAGTAAATCATATTTTAATCCTTTTATTGTCAGTAAATCAGTAATATATATTGATATGAAGTAGAAAAGAATGTGCTCTTCTCCGGAATGGTGTAACTAAGATGTAAACTGTTTTTTCTTTTCCTGTTGTCAAAAAATTTACTTCGCTTTTGAATTTTTAATAGATGTTCACACATCGTCAGAGGAAATAGCAATGTTAACTAAAACAAAATGCAATGAAGAAAAAAACGAAAATTTTGAAACAAAAAATTTTATGCAGTTTATTCCTTTTGAGTGGGTTTTTCCTGCTTACCCAGGGGAGTTTGGCTCAGGAACTGACAGTTAGCGGAACTGTCACGGATGAGCAGGATATGCCTTTACCAGGAGCCTCTGTAATCATAAAAGGAACTACTATGGGAACAATCACCGACATGAATGGTGAATACAGCATTTCTGCTGACCCTGCCGCAACGCTTGTATTTTCGTTCATCGGAATGAAAACAACTGAAATTCCGGTAGACGGCCGCACCGTTATCAATCTTCAAATGGAGGAAGAGCTGGCCACCCTCGACGAGTTGGTGGTAATAGGTTATGGTTCCGTAAAGAAAAAGGATGTTACCACGTCCATATCAACGGTTTCTACCAGAGAACTGGAAAAGAAACCTATTACAAATGTAGCACAAGCCATTCAGGGTCGTGCTGCCGGGGTTTCTGTCATTAAACCCAACGGCGCTCCGGATGCAGGGATGGTTGTGCGAGTTCGTGGTACAACTTCTTTAAATGGTAATAACGATCCTTTGTATGTTGTAGATGGGGTTCCAATGACAGATATTTCTTATCTCTCTGCGAATGAAATTGAAAGCATGCAGATATTGAAGGATGCCTCTTCAGCAGCTATTTATGGATCGCGTGCTGCCAACGGAGTCGTGATAATTACGACCAAAAGCGGAGAATCCGGCGAAGCAAAAATTACTTTCAACGGTCATGTTGGCATAACCGATTTAACCAACAAAATAGAACCTTTGAATCTGGAACAATATCGTGAATTATTGAGCGATATGGAACTGAACATTTCATTGCCCGATAATCTAACTGATCAGACCGATTGGTACGAAGAAACTTACCAAACGGCACTGACACAGAATTATCAGATTTCTGCTTCCAATGGTGATGAAAAAATGAATTATTATATAACCGGCGGTTATACGCGTGAAGAAGGCGTTATTGAAGTCTCGTTCTTTGAGCGCTACAATTTCAAAGCTAACCTTGAGAATGAAATACGTCCGTGGCTGAATGTAGGTGCAAATGTTTCCTATTCAGATTATACAGGGAATGGAATTATTTCCGGAACAGGAGCGAACAGGGCAGGTGTCGTCTTATCAGTAATTAATACACCTACTTATGCGCCAATTTGGGATACCGAAAAACCTGACCGGTATTACAACAATTTTTACGGGGTAAACATTACGCATCCTGTTGAAAATATGTCAAGAAGTGAAGACAATCGATCCAATACTCAACGCTTACTTGCTACGGGACAAGCTGAGATAACATTTGCTTCCAATCTGAGATTGAAATCTTCCATCACTCTTGACAGGAGCTATAATCACTCTGTCTCCTTCCTTGATCCGGTTAAAACAGCCTGGGGCAGATCAAATTACGGACTGGGCAGCGACAACCGGTCTCTAAGTACGGTAATGGTCTATGATAATGTACTGAACTATAACAAATCTTTTGACAACCATAGTTTTGATTTAATGGCGGGCAGCTCCGGAACCACCTCTGAATGGTCACAAAGTTATCAAAGCGCTTCTCATTATCGTGATGGAAGTATAAAAACATTGAATGCCGCCAATAAAATATCGCCAGGCAATGGTACGGTTGCCTCCGAATGGGCTATTATGTCCTGGTTTGGCCGCCTGGCCTACAACTTCAGCGACAAATATTTGTTGACTTTAAATATGCGTGCCGATGGTTCTTCTAAGCTTCATCCCGATCACCGCTGGGGCTATTTCCCATCTGCTTCCGCAGCATGGCGTTTGTCATCCGAACCTTTTATGGCTGGTATCGATTGGATCGATGATTTGAAAATCAGAGGCGGATGGGGACAAACAGGTAATCAGTCGGGACTCGGCGACTATGCCTATTTGGAACGGTATAATATTATTCGTCAAAACTGGTGGGAGGAAGGGAATCAGAATGCCACGGTCATTCTTAGTCAGGCCAATTTGCGTAACACTGATCTTACCTGGGAAACCACTACCCAGACAAATGTTGGCGTTGATTTGACTATTTTGAGAAATCGCCTGACATTTATGATGGACTGGTACTATAAAAAGACCACCGATATGTTGATGACAGTAGACCTTCCTGCAGGATCAGCTGCTGCAAATACGATAAGTCGAAATGAGGGCGAAATGACAAACACCGGCTTTGAGTTCATGCTGAGTTCTCACAATTTTACACGCCCAAACTTCAGATGGGATACCGATTTTAACATCTCATTCAATCGCAATGAACTGACCGCTCTTGAGCTGACTAAAGTTTACAATTATGCTGTCACAAGTGAATTTGTCAATGAATATGCTGTTCGGATTGAACCCGGGAGACCATTGGGCGGCTTTTACGGATACATCAGCGATGGCGTTGATCCGGAAACAGGGGAGTTAATGTATCGTGATGTTAACGAAGATGGTATTCTTTCTACCACTGACCGGACTTATATTGGTGATCCCAATCCCGATTTTACTTTCGGGATGACCAATACGATTACCTATAAGGGTTTTTCTCTGAACCTGTTGCTCCAGGGAAGCTATGGTAACGATATTTACAATGCTTCGCGTATCGAAACTGAAGGTATGTATGATGGCAAGAATCAGTCGAAAGCGATTCTCGACCGCTGGAGAATTCCCGGCCAGATTACTGATACGCCTAAAGCCGGGTTCGATATCAAAACGTCTTCTTATTTTGTTGAAGATGGCAGCTATTTAAGAGTAAAAGACATTACCCTTGCTTATGAATTTAAAAAGGCTTTCCTAAGTCGTTTGGGAATTGCCAGGTTGCAGCCTTATGTAACAGCTACCAACCTGCTTACACTTACCAACTATTCGGGTATGGATCCCGAAGTTAACCAATGGGGAAATAGTGGTGCTGTTCAGGGCATCGACTGGGGTACTTATCCCCAGACAAAATCGTTTGTTTTTGGTGTTAATGTTGAATTTTAATCGATTAATATTATGAGAACTAATATACTAACCAAAGTAATTGGTATTCTGATGCTTTTGGCGTTGGTTTCCTGCTCGCTGGACAAAGACCCTGTTTCCGAATTCTCGGAAGTGACTCTGGGACGCTCCGATGATTCTGGAGATCGTATTAAGTTTGAGACCCGCAGTGAAATGCTTTCCCAATATGAAGGTATGTACGAACTATTCAGAGGACGTCAGGAACACTGGTATCTCGATTATTTAATGATTACAGAGGTCCGTTCTGATAATGCTTATGCAGGTACCGTTGGCGCTGAGGTTATGCCTTTCGAAGATAATTCGCTGGACGGGGGTAACAGTGTGATAACACGTGACTGGAACCGCTATCTGGAAGATATTGCTTATGTCAATTCCATTATAGAAAATATAGATTTGGTTCCCGATCCCTCTTTCTCCGATTTAGAAAGAGCTCAATGGAAAGCCGAGGCGAAAATATTCCGGGCAATGGTTATGCTCGATATGGTAAGGTTTTGGGGAAACATACCGGTAATTACCAAAGAGGCCGAAGACATTACAGCTGCTAATATCGAAGAAGTTTATCCGACTTATTTCCCTTCCCAAAACACACCGCAGGAGGCATACCAGCAAATTATTAAAGATCTAACTTCAGCCATACCGGATGCACCGGAAGCAAGCCAGAATAAAACAATACTTTCCAAAGCGGTTGCCCGTTCGCTCCTGGCCAAAGCCTACGCTGAAGAACCTGTTCGTGACTATGATAAAGTGATTGCTTATTGCGATTCTGTTATTAATGACGGATTCTCACTGGTTGATGATTATTCACTTCTTTTTAGAATGAATGAGGCAGGAACCGATATTGCCGCGCGCAACACATCCGAATCTATTTTTGAGATTCAGTTTTTTACTGGTAGTGGAAACTGGGTAACATAGATGTTTGGTCGCAATTTGCTTGACTGGGACCAGAATTTTTCATGGGCAAAATGGGTAACACCTTCGAGAGACCTCATATCTGCTTTTGAAGCGGAAGGAGATGACATCCGGATGAATCAGTCGATAGTTTATTACGAGGCCGGATGGAGTTTGTACTATCCGTCTGATCATTATCCTTTTATGTACAAAATGCGTTCCGGCAATAATAGTATCATTAAACTGAGACTCGCTGATATTATGTTGCTTAAGGCGGAAGCGCTGGTCTGGAACGGTGAACTTGATGCAGCTTCAACTATTGTGGACCAAATCAGGGCAAGAGTTAATCTTCCAGGGTTGCCGGAATCTGTTAAATCTTCCAAAGAGCAAATGACGGATGCAGTGCTGAATGAGCGTCGGTTAGAGCTTGCTTTTGAAGGACATCGACTGTTCGATCTTATCCGAAACGGGAAATTGCAAACAGTTATGAATTCAATCAACAATCGCGACAGCGGAAGATTACCGCAGGCAAGACCCTATACAGAAAATTCTGAACTGCTTCCAGTTCCCCAAACAGCATTAGATGCTAATACTAATCTTGATCAAAATCCCGGCTATTAAAAGCATGTTCAGGCATTTGGTTAGTTGACAATGTTTTTAATGCTTATTGCCTGGTGTCTGCATGGGAAGGCCAATGAGTTTTTATACAGAATCTTAAAATAATTCGATAATGATCAGAGAAATATTATATGTTTTAATAATGGGATTGGTGTTTATGTCGTGTGGTGCTTGTTCAGAAGATAAGGACAATGATCCGGGCAAAACGGTTCCCGATGTAAAGGAAACAGGGGATGTGAAATTATTCATCACTACATCAGACCGGGCTTACGATTTTGCCCAAAGAGCTGTGGATTTCAGCAAAACTTCCAATATGTCGCCGACTACTATTACCATCGATCCTGCTGTCAGATACCAGGAAATGGACGGGTTTGGTGCAGCTCTTACCGGTTCATCATGCTATAACCTGATGCAAATGGATGCAGCTGACCGTGAAACCTTCCTGAAAGAAACCTTTTCTCATAATACTGGAATGGGATTCAGTTATGTTCGCATATCTATTGGATGTTCCGATTTTTCTCTCAGCGAATATACGTGCTGTGACACTCCAGGTATTGAAAACTTTGGTTTGCAATCCGAGGAACTCGATTATGTTATTCCTGTCTTGCACGATGTATTGGAGATTAACCCCGATCTTAAAATTTTGGGGTCTCCATGGACAAGTCCGCGATGGATGAAAGTGAATAACCTGACTGATTTGCAACCCTACAACTCCTGGACCAGCGGGCATCTGAACCCCGACTACTACGACGAGTATGCGACCTATTTTGTGAAGTGGATACAGGCTTTTGCACAACACGGCATCCACATTGATGCCATTACCCCTCAGAATGAACCATTGAACAGGGGTAATTCGGCTTCTCTGTTTATGGGATGGAAAGAGCAACGTGAGTTTGTAAAAGTGTTGGGCCCGGCACTTGAAGAAGCTGGCCTGGACACAAAACTTTATGTTTTTGATCACAACTACAATTATGACAACATGAGTGATCAACAGGATTATCCTGTTAAGATATATCAGGATGAAGAAGCAGGACAGTATATCAAAGGTGCGGCCTACCATAATTACGGCGGTGTGAGCGACGAGTTACTCGATATTCATGAAAAAGCACCCCATAAGGAGCTCATTTTTACTGAAACTTCTATCGGCACATGGAATGATGGCAGAAACTTGTCAAAAAGGTTGATGGACGATATGGAGTACGTTGCTTTGGAGACCGTAAATAAATGGTGTAGAGCAGTCATCGTCTGGAATCTGATGCTTGATTCAAATCGTGGCCCCAACAGAGAAGGCGGCTGCCAAACCTGCTTTGGAGCGGTTGACATCAGTGCAGATGATTATAAAACGATTACCCGCAATTCGCATTATTATATTATAGGGCATCTCGCTGCAGTAGTAAAACCCGGAGCTGTTCGTATCGGTACATCAGGATATGAAGCCGACGGCGTTATTTACAGTGCTTTTGAAAACAAGGACGGCTCCTTTGCATTTGTCCTTATGAACGATACGGATGAAAAAAAAATGATAACCATAAGCGACCGGGATAACCATTTTTCTTATGACGTTCCGGCACAGTCGGTTGTATCGTATCGATGGAATCAATAATCCTTGAGTGCGGTATAAAAAGCATATTTTTGTCAAAATCAAGGCGTTTTAATTTTTTGTACCGGAGTTAACTTGTTGTTAATGAGGATGCAAAAATTTAAAACAACACAGAGTTTGGCAATAAAGATGCTTTTTAGACCGGGCTCATACTTTGAAAAACAGAAAAGATGAAATGTGAATATGGCAAGGCTTTGCATAATGAGGATGCGTTTAAATCTTACATGCTCGTTTCATCATGTTTTAAAATTTTCAAATTAACAGATTAAGTATGAAAAAGACAATATTTTATCTCAGCTTATTACTACCGGTTTTGTTTCTTGTTTCGTGTGAAGAAGACGAAGAGGTAACCGGACAACCGGAATTGACATTAAACAATGAAATCAATCAGGCTCATTTTGGTGACAGTATCCCTTTTTCTGCTGATGTAAGGGATGCTGAAGAGGTACCATTATCTACTCTTAAAGCACAATTGTTTTTTGGCAATGAAATGGTAGAGGAAACTGTAATTCGTACCAAAACAGAAGGAGAATACAATGGGAAAATTTATGTGCCGTTTCTTAAGGACATTCCCGATGGGACGGCAACCCTGAAGTTTGTCCTTCAAAATATTGAGTTCGCTATTGAGGAACAGAACTATAATTTGGATATCTCACGTCCCGATTATCCGTATCTTACTTTTGTAACAGAGCTGACAGAATACCAAATGAACCGGATTGATTTGTATCAATACCAGGTTACAGATAATTTTCCGCAGAAAGTAAAAGGATATATCAAAACACCAGTACTTGATGATTATGGAAATGTAATTACTTTTGGGTGGGAAAATGGTGGTATAATACAAGGTACAGAGGCTCCGATAACATTCTCAAATTATACAGCGGGAGAGTATGATATTACTTTTAATACGCTTACTTATCAAGGGGCACCATTTATAACGCTTGAATTTGCCGGCAAAGAAATGACAATGGTGGATGACAACAACTATAAAGTGGAACTGGAATTGGAACAAAACCAAACAATTGAAGTAGACGGAATCCCGGATATTGAACAATGGTGGATCGACCCCGACTTTTTTGGGAGCAATGAAGACGGCACCTTTACTTTCCTTCCCGTTACCGGAAAGTACAGGATTACAGCTAACTTCGAGTTTAGTTATTTTGTTGTGGAAGCCATGCAGGGAGATGAACTGGCAACCCTCCAGGATGACGGAAGCGGGGCTCTTTGGATAATCGGAACAGATATTGGAAAACCTTCGTTAATTAATGAAGTAGGATGGAATACTGATAAAGCACTTTGCATGTCACAAATAACGCCAAAGAAGTACCAGGTAACAGTAATTGCAGGCGAATCTGTCAATGCTGCCGCCATCAACTTTAAATTCTTTCATCAGAAAGGGTGGGGAGGTGAATACAAAAACGATAACCTGACAACCAACAGTGATATTGTGTTTGTTGGTGATGGAACAAATGGGAGAGATCCCGGAAATCTTGGATTGATTGAAGGAGTAACGCTGGCGGAGGGCGCTACTTATGTTTTTGAAGTGGACATAACTGCCGGGAAAGATAATGCTGTTCTGTCTGTTTTGGAACAATAGCTAAAACTAATTTGATAATTGAGTCTGCTCTTAAAAGAGGTATTTTTGTCAAGGTCTATGCGCAAGAAATTTTTTGAATCGGAGTTAACTGATTGTTTATGAGGATTTAAAAAATTAGTGCAACAAAGAGATTAGTAAAAAGAGACTTTTAGGAGTGGACTAATAATTCCTTTGAATTATTGGTGGAGGTTTTGAGCAATAGCCCGGAATATAGTACAGGGCTATTGCTCTTTATTTGCCACTCGTCTGATTCCCTGATCAGGGCTGACCAATCAATTCATGGATTTCGGGGTATTTCTTTTTCAATCGGTACCTGGCCGTTTCTACCCCTCTTACTGAAATGTTAAATATACTGGCCATTTCTTTGTTGGTTAATTCCATTTTTATGAAGGCACACATTCTAAGTTCTTTTGTTGTAATAAAAGGATATCGTTTTTTAATTCGTCAAAGAGCTCCTGATGTACCCGCTCAAGATTAATGTCGAAGAGTTGATATTGTCTTTCATCGTTCAAACTTACCTGGATATTTCGTACAATGTCCAGAATGTTTTTGCGAACTATGTCATTCTTGGCATTTTTCCGGATATTATTGAGTCTTGATTGTATATCAATCAGCAATTCTCTCTTCTTTGCAATTAGCATGGCATTGTTAGCCAGGTCTTTACTTTTTTCAATGTTTTCGGCTTCGATGCGTTCTTTTTCATGTATAATTATTTGATTTTCCCGTTCAATCTCTCTTGCTTTTTGTAGTTCTTTTTCTTCCTGGCGGGTTTTTTCCTTTTCTTTCAAAATGATTTTCTGTATTCGTTTAAAAATACTGAAAGCCAGTGCAAGTCCCAAAGCCGACCAAAAAATGACCCATGGCCAGGTGGCATACCATACCGGTTCAACAGTGAAACTGATTTGTGCAGGCGAAGCAGATTCTCCCGAGAGACTTTGTGCTTTCACTTTCAATGTATAATTGCCGCTCTTCAAAAAAGAAAAGCTGACTTCCGGTTTCTCTTGCCATTGCGCCCATTTATCCATTCGTTCTTCCAGTAAATAGGCATAGCGAATATTGGCCTTGTCCCTGATAAATGATACTGAAAATTTGAAACTTATATTATAGGCATCGTTGGGAATTACTATTGGGGGTTCTAAGGCATCGGGCCGGCGTGTGGCAGTCGAATCTTTCATGCTGAAAGTAACGATTTGAATTTGCGTTTTGGGAAGATTATCCGGACTTGCAGTTTTTGTTGATGCAGGGTTGTAAGCAAACAAACCGTTGGTGGTGCCAATAAGAACCTCATTACTTCCTTTCAGTGGAACAATACACTCCATTCCACGATTGAGAGTTCCTTTCAGAGACAGGAAGGGTCCTGTTATTACCTTGTTATTCTGTTTGTGATTAACAAAGGCTATCTGGTCATCAATAACGCACCATGTAGTGTCTCCGTGTGCAACAAGCTGGCGAATGTTTTTTTCATCTCCCAAAATATTGGTCAATTCCTTATGAGCAACAAACTGTCCCGTGGTTGAGTCGAACGTATAAAGGCCATGATTAGTGGAAAAAATATTCTTGCTTCTCCAACGATGCACGTTTATATTGAAAGAAGAGGGCAATCCGTTCTGCTCATTGAAATGTTCTGTAGAAACCACCCGTGAGTTGGAATCATTGGTCTTTATTCTGAATACTCCTTTATATCCGTGACAAACCCAGTAAGAACGTCGATCGCCTTGAATTGCCATCAAATCACGTGTGGATTCATCGAATCCGTAGATTTTTTCATGCAATACTATGACATTCGAAGGTGTAACCGAAATTAGACCCAAACCATTGTAAGTGCATACAAAATATTGACTTTCCGTTTGTGACACCGGATATAGTTTCCATACTCCGGAGAAGTCTCCTATCTTTTTCACCTGATTGCCGTAAATATGAAACAACCCTCTGTCGTGAGAGCAAAAAAGCTCCTCTTCTATTATTTTTAGAGACCAGGCCTGGCCTTCCAGACTGGGTAGCTTTTCAAATTCACTTAGATTAATGATGTTGTCGGATACCGGTTGATCCGTTCTGAAAACACCCTGGTTTGTGGCTATGTAAAGACGATTTTTATACAAAACAACATCATAGATGGATGATCCCTGAAAAACAGAAGTAAGGTGTGCATTGGGATCGAAAAAATCAAGACCTTTATTCAGTAATATCCAGATAATGCCTTCACGTGCTTCAAAAATATTGAGCACGGTGTGGTCTTGTAAATCGCTAAAGGTGCGGATGTGCCTTAACTGATTGTCTTTGTATTGCCACGAAGACAATTTCTTGCTTAATGTTCCTGTATAAATAGTCCCGGAGGACGAACGAAGAACCGACGTAAAAACCTGGCCTGAGTTTCTGGAACTAAGATTATCTCTTTTCAGAATGGTCCTGGTATTGATATCAACTGTATAAAGGCTTCCTTCTTTTGTAAGGATGAGTATATTGGATGTTGCGTTACCAGGTATAATATTCAGAATCTCTTCATTGTTCAGCAGATTATTTGAAATAAAAGGAGTGAATTGAGATGTACTTACATCCAATGTAAGCAAAATGTTATCCAAAACAAATATTTGATTCTTGCATTCACCGGCATAGCCGAAATAATCTGATGGCTCAATTATCTCGTAATTATTATTACTCAGGAGACATAAATAATCAAAACTCTGAAAAATGATGGTTCCGTTTTTTTCCATGATTTTCCAGACATTCCCGAAATCCCTGTATCTGGATGGAAGATTACCGATTAGTGAGTGGTAAGAAAAACTTCCGTCTGTATTGTTTTTTATTATTCCGAATTCATTAAAACCTCCAGCATAAACTGTGCCGTTGGCTGCACAGTACAAGCTTCTGACCGAGCTGTTGTTGGGCATTGTTGTTTTGTCCCATCTCTCTCCGTCAAATCGCAGTATTCCGTAATTATTGCCAAAATACATCACTCCGGAAGAATCCTGGCAAGCTGTCCAGAATTGAGAATCACTATTGTAATCGGTGTGCGAAAAATGATATACCGGCGGGTTCCCAATTATAATTCTCCTTGCGTTTGACTGGGCTTCAGCGAAAAGTGACAATGAAATAACCACTATTAAAGCACCGGTTCTGAAAATGTACCGGCTGTTTTTTTGCTTGTTCAAATATTCAGGCATAAGAATATTATCTTCTCAATAATAAAGTGCGTCTATGTAAGTCAGGAAATTTTTTAATGAGTCTGCTACTAAACGAGACTTATTAAAGTTGGGTCTGTAATAATGAGTCTGGGCTAAAAGCCTGTCAGGTGTGAACTCATTTTCTTTACATCCATCCAAAAATAAGTATAATTCAGGGGATGGCAAAAGCGTGCATACTACTAAACAACAAGTCAGCATCAGTAAAACGAACATTCCAAAAATTTTCACAACTTATTCCACTTTTCCGGGAAAAGAGTAATTATCGATCATTCATGCAAGTTCTCCTGTAAATCGGGAAAAGCTATTTTTGCACGGATAATAATCTATACTCCTTTAAACCTTTGCAGATATCTGATAATTAAACGATTAACAACACAAATCACAACTCTCTCATCCAAAATCCGTGAGCAATTGTTTAAGATTGCGATGTATTCCTTGCGGATTCGATAAAGTAAATCATCTCTTATGGTCTCATACTTCAACCAAATGAGTGATTTTCTAAATAGTGCCTGTCTAAATAAAAATTTTGCGTCATTGCTTCTCCGCGTTTAGGCTTTTTTTAAATGAGTCTGTTCCTAAGAGAGATTTTTAGGAGTGGACTCATAAATAAAATCGTGGTCAACTTGCCAGATATTGTAATGATGATTACTTTTATGTTCTTCTGGCAACTAAAAGAAGTTAAGTTTTTCGGATAAATTCTAAATAACTATGTTTCAAAAGAAATCTTTGTTAGGTATGCTTTTTTTCCTCTCCGGAATTTTAATGTTTTCGGGCTCTTGTAAAGAGCAATTTGAAGGAGCTCCCGTGACTCTTGAAATTAATGATAATTGGGAATTTTCACAAGCAGGAACCGATGAGTGGATGCCTGCAAAAGTTCCGGGTACTGTTCATTCCGATCTTATGGCAAACGGGGTCATAGAAGATCCTCATTACAGAATGAATGAGGACGATGTGCAATGGATTGAGGATGAAGACTGGATTTATCGAACAACGTTTAATGTGGATGAATCTCTTTTGTCGGGCCCCGATGTTATAGAGCTTGCTTTCAAAGGGTTGGATACTTATGCCGATGTTTTTCTGAACGATACCAAAATTCTGGAAGCGGACAATATGTTTGTCGGTTGGCATGTCGATGTCAGGGAGAATTTGGTAGAGGGTGAAAATGAACTGCGTATCTATTTTCATTCTCCCGTCAAAGAGGGAATGAAAAAATTGAAAGAGTTGGAGTATACTATTCCTGCTGTTAATGAACAAGCGCCCGAAGGGGAGCGGACAAACGTTTTTACGCGCAAAGCACCTTTCCATTACGGATGGGATTGGGGGCCGCGACTTGTTACTTCAGGTATTTGGAAGCCGGTGGTACTGAAAGCCTGGAGCAAAGCTGTTATAGAAGATATTTATGTTCAAACCGATCAAGCCGATGAGCAAACCGCAAAAGTTTCCGGATATGTAACTATAAGCACTACAAAATCAGGCAAATACGCTATCGAGCTGGAGTTGGACGGTGTCTCCGACGGATTTAGTAAAAATGTTGAACTTAAACAGGGTACGAATGAAATACCTTTCGAGTTGGAGGTGAATGATCCCAAATTGTGGTGGACAAACGGACTCGGGGAACCGCATCTTTATAGTTTCAACTTTTCTCTGAAAGACGAAATTCGATTGCTGGATACACATCAACTAAATTATGGCATTCGCACACTTAAACTGGTACAGGAACCCGATGAGACGGGACATACGTTTTATTTTGAATTGAACGGGATTCCCGTTTTTATGAAAGGGGCCAATGTAATACCATCCGAGACACTTACTCCTTTGATTACAAAGCAAAGGTATCAGCGACTTATCAATAATGCGGTTGAGGCCAATATGAATATGATCAGAATCTGGGGAGGCGCCATTTATGGTGATAACTATTTGTACGAGCTTTGCGATGAAAACGGCATTTTGGTTTGGCAGGACTTTATGTTTGCCTGTGCCCTTCAACCGGGCGATGAAGATCATTTGGAAAATATCCGTAAAGAAGCCGAATATAACGTTAAGCGTTTACGTAATCATCCTTCATTAGCATTATGGTGTGGAAACAATGAAAATTTCCACGGCTGGCACGAATGGGGTTGGAAGGAGATGTATGAGCCCGATGTAAGAGATTTTGTCTGGAATACCTACGAAAAGATATTCCACGAAATACTCCCTGGTGCCGTTGAAAAATACGATCCCCAGCGGGCATACTGGCCGTCATCCCCAATGGGTTATGGAGGGACAAAAGCCAACCGGAAATCCGGTGATGAACACGATTGGACCATCTGGTTCGGGCAAAAACCCTTTTCTGCTTACGAAGAAGATGTTCCTCGCTTTGTCAGTGAATACGGATTGCAATCCTTCCCCTCTATGCATACCATTCGTCAGTTCACCGAAAAGCAGGATGAGAGCTATGACTCTGAAGTTATGCGGCACCGTCAGCGCGGAAGAATGCCTTACATCCGGCCCGGTTTTGATGGTAATGATATGATAAAATGGTATATGGAACAATATTATGATGTTCCGGATTCGTTTGAAAATTTTGTTTACGTTAGTCAATTGCTTCAGGCTAAAGCCTATAAAACAGCCATTGAAGCACACCGGAGAAACAAACCTCATTGTATGGGGTCGCTTTACTGGCAGTTGAACGACAGTTGGCCTACCATTTCATGGTCAACGGTCGATTATTACGGTCGCTGGAAAGCTTCACATTATTTTGTGCGTGAAGCCAATGAGCCGATTATGATTTCCCCTGTCAATGAAGATGGCAAGGTCAGGGTTTATGCTGTAAATGATTACCTCCAGTCTATTTCGGGTGAATTGTTTGTGAAATTGATTGATTTTGAAGGAAATATTTTGTTCTCTGAAGAGGTTGAAGCGGAAGTTCCGGCCAATTCTTCAAAGATTATTTTTGAAAATAGTTTGGCAGAAAAAGCAGACGGTCATGAATTAAATTCTCTGCTTCTCTCCGTTGAATTTCAGTCCGGCGGACAGATTATTGCTGATAACCTGCTCTATTTTGAGCGTCCCAAAGCTCTTGAGCTTCCTGAAACAAAGATAGAGATATCTTCAGTAAAAACACCTGACGGGTACAGTGTGACGGTATCTTCCAAAAATCTTGCAAAGAACGTTTTCCTGGACACTCCCGATGGTTCAGGGCATTTTTCCGATAATTATTTTGATATTCTCCCGGGAGAATCGGTGGTAGTTGACCTGGAAACAGATAAGGATCTGGATGTGGAGAATGAGCTGATTGTTACCACATTGAATGATTTGTAGCATAGGGAAAAGCTTGAGGATAGAGGGTTAGAGGCTGAGGCTGAGGTTAAGGCTAAGGCTGAGGTTAAGGCTAAGGCTGAGGCTAAGGCTGAGGCTAAGGTTAAGGTTGAGGTTGAGGTTGAGGTTGAGGGACACCACAGATATCGCAGATTCTTTGCAAGCAAAGCGGCAGAGCCGGGCGTACACAGATTTTTCAATGATATGATTAGATTTTTGGATTGTTAGGGTTGTTAGGATTGTTTGGTTGTTAATTTGTCAGATGATTTAATAACTTATAACATTCTAACAGCATTACCAACATTAACAATCCCCAATTATAGCAGTCGTAACACCTTATTTGATGTAAGATGAAACAAGCATGACAAGGATTGCAACAATAAGAATATGTATAAATGCTTACCTGCGAGTTCCATCAGACCAATAACTTAGACTAATTTTATACTAATGAGTGTCTGTCCATAAAGTACCATTTGCTGTGTTACGCTTGCAGCCAAAATACTTATTTACGAAAAGTAAACTCCATTTTTGGCGGCTTCGCAAGCCTTGCAACTGGCACTTTCTGAACAGACACACATATTGTAAGATTTTTTGAAAGTTTATAGACCAGCAATAATGAAAGTACTTTACATAGGAGGAACCGGAAATATTAGTGCAGCCTCGAGTCGTCTGGCTGTAAAAAGCGGAATTGACCTGTATCTTCTGAACAGAGGAACCGGTTCTGTCAAGATAAAGGGAGCCACTAATATCGTAGCGGATCATTCTGATAAGAATGCTGTTGCAGAGGCCGTTAAAGGACAAAAGTGGGACGTGGTTGTCAACTGGATTGCTTTTACTCCTGAAGATGTTAAACGTGATTTCGAGATATTTAAAGGGCATACCAGGCAATACATCTTTATCAGTTCAGCTTCTGCTTACCAGAAGCCCGGGGGGCATCCTGTTATTACAGAATCTACCCCCCTGTATAATCCTTACTGGCAGTATTCACGCGACAAAATTGCATGTGAAGACTATCTTACCCAAAGATTCAGGAATGATAGTTTTCCCATAACAATTGTTCGACCCTCACTTACTTATGATACTGTTATACCGGTGCCTTTATGTGGCTGGAAAGATTTTACCATAATAGAGAGGATCAGACACGGGAAAGAGGTAATTATTCATGGAGACGGGACTTCACTCTGGACCATTACACATTCAGAGGATTTTGCTAAAGGATTTAACGGACTTTTAGGACACAGGCAGTCTATTGGTCACAGTTTTCATATTACTTCCGACGAGATTATGACCTGGAATCAGATTTATGAGTGGGTGGCCGAGGCTGCCGGTGCCCCCTTAAAGGCTGTTCATATTCCCTCTGATTTTATTGCGCGGTTTGATGAACATTCTTATGGAAGCCTGATTGGTGACAAGGCCCAAAGTGTCATTTTTGACAATTCAAAAATTAAACGTTTTGTTCCCGGTTTCCGGGCTGTCATACCTTTTAGTGAGGGCATTAAGCGAACGATTCGATGGTTTGAGGAAGAACCGGGACGCATACAAATTGATCCTGCCAGAGGAGATTTGGTGGATAGAATTATTGGTGCATATAAACAATGTTTTGGTTGATATAACCATTTTTTATGAGTCCAAAAAGAAAATTACAGGCAGCCGTTATTTCCGATGCCCATCTCGGAACTTTCAATAGTAAAGCCAATGAACTTTATTCCTATTTAAAAACCATACAGCCCGAAATTCTTGTTCTTAATGGTGATATCATTGATGTATGGCGGTTCTCCCGACGCTATTTTCCTACTTCTCACATCAGAGTTGTTCGTTATCTTTTTAAGATGGCTGAGAAAGGAACAAAGATCATTTTTATTCCCGGCAATCACGACGAGGTAGGGCGACGCTTTACCGGAATTGATTTTGGACATTTTCAGATAGATAATAAGATTGTCCTGAATATTGAAGGAAAGTCGACATGGATATTTCACGGCGATGTTTTTGATGTGGTAATGCATCATTCTAAATGGCTTGCCAAGATGGGCTCGGCCGGATATGGCATTTTGGCCGGAATAAACAAGCTGGTTAACTTCTTTTTGGTCTTTTTTGGAGGAAACCCGATTTCCCTGGCAGGAAAAATAAAAGACAAGGTGAAAGGAGGGAAGAAAGATACTGTTTCCAATTTTGAAAGTATGGTCTCACGTCTTGGAATTAGAAAAGGATATCATTATGTGATTTGCGGGCATATACACAGGCCGGCAAAAAAGCGTATTAAATCACCGGCAGGTGCTATCACTTATCTTAACTCGGGCGACTGGGTGGATCATATGACTGCACTTGAATTTGAGAATAATGACTGGCACCTGAAATACTGGGATTCACAAAAAGATGACTCGGTTGAAGAATCCGAAGAGGAAGAGATTCTGTCCGAAACCCTGGAAGATATATTTAATAAAGCTTTTAAAGAAATACTGAAAAGTTAAACGAACATCCGAATTCACGAATTGCAATTTTGGCACACGGGCAATAAGATTTCCTGCTATTGTATCAAATTTTTTCTCATTTCTTTTATTTCCTTAAAAACTGTTGAAAGTCCAACAACCCTACCCCCTAAACATTACCATTCTCCGCTTCATGTAGTATTAACATCGGGTGGTGTGGATGACGCACCATTTTTCTGATAATATGCGGATTGAAAATTCTTTGGAAAAATTTGTGATGGTGCCGGATAAGAGTCAGAAGTGTCGCACCTTTTTCTTCCATGAATTTCAGGATGCTTTTACACAGATCGCCGTCGTGATCTATAAAGTGAAAACTTAATTTGATACCTGGAAAATAAGATGCAATCTTTTCTTCGGCTTCGACCCGGTTCACATATTTGTTCTCCAGAACATTCAAAAAAAGTAACTCGCTGTTGTAGGTATTTACCAGATCAGTGAGTGGCTCAACCATTTTTTGTAAATCTACATCCTGAAGATCGGTTGCAAAAACAATTTTTTCGGGTGGGGCAAATTTTGCTTTTCGTGGGACTACCAACATAGGATGGTGAACATATTTAATAATTTCAAGGGCGTTACTTCCAAGCAGAAAATGTTCAAGAGCAGTTTCTCCTTTACAGCCTAATACGATTAAGTCTGGTTGGTAATCATGAATTTCTTTTCTTATAACTTCTGTCATGGCCCCAAAACGTGAAGCCAGTTCAATTCTGGCATCCGGATGTTTGGCGTGGAGCAATGACAATTCCTTGCGCAGGCCTCGCATACTTTCTTCAGCCATCTCTTCTTTTACCTGCATGATGTAGGGACTGCCACTGAATTCAACATCAAAATTATTCAGGAGTTGAAAATGAACGTTTTGGTCTTCAAACATTTTGAGCGCATAGAGGGCAGCATTCCTGGCAATTTCCGAGAAATCGGTAAGAAGAATAATACGTTTCATGACTGGTGGATTTTGGTGGAACAAAGCTTTAATGTCTTGTCAAGCATAAAATTTACAAATAATTTGACAAAAACGGAAGAAAAATAAAAACTTTGATCACAAAATACGTTCCAGCACAAACACCCCGTGAACGCCTTGTCTGTCTTCACCCGAACCGACGATCTGTCCCATGGCATTGAGCAGACCTGTTCTTTCCTCAGGCACATAATCTCCGTGGCCCTCAGATAAAACAATAACTGAAGTTTCGTTGAGATGAACCTTCCCGTTTTCAATTTTTCCTGTTAGTTTGGTTCTGATAAACATGGAAGGTTCACCCGGAATCATTTCTTTAAATACTAAATGACCCGACAGATTTTTCCCGTTTTGAAACAGCCGTGCTTCGCCTAAGTCCTCGCCATCGTCAAACTCTTCACGAAAGCGCCAGAAGCCGGTTAAATCGGTTGACTGTTTCATGCTCGTTGAATTTTATAATCCCAGAAATTGTATGGACATACCTGAGGCAAAAATGATGATACCTGCCAGGAAGTGTGACAATGGTTGAAGTTTATTGAGATTTACCTGAGCCAATCCCAGGGAAGCAATCCAAACAGCTAACAGCATTGTGCCAACGGTGGCCACAGAAAATACAGCGGTAACCATGATAACGGCATGCATACTTTCATGAGCGGCAGGATACATCAACAAAGGGATTAACGCTTCGCAGGGACCCAGCAGAAAAATTATGAACAGCATCCAGGGAGTGGCTTTATTGCCAGGCGCGTGACTATGGTTTCCCGGGTTCTTGTGTTTGAAATAATGTCTTAATCCCCAAATGGCATAAACCAGTCCAAAAGCGATGAGCCCCCAGGCTGCAAGATTTCCTCTAAAACCCTCAAACCAGGTCAGCTTCTGAAGCTGAATGCCGATTAAAATACCAACAGCGCCAATTATGACACTACTCAGCACATGGCCTACTCCACAAAGAGCTGTTAAACCAATGGTGCGTTTTACGGTCCAGTTGCGGGCTTTGCCCACCATGATGAATGGTAAATAATGATCCGGACCCAGAATAGTATGCACAAAACCAATGCTGGCGGCACTCCAGAGAAGTATTAATAATTCGTTGGTCATTACTTTTTCTCTGACAGGTAAAACTTTAGTATTTTCTTAATTGAATTGCTGCTGATTTTGTTAAAATCAATTTCCTTCGGATTGAAAAACTGAAAATCGGCTATGTCATCGGCTACTTTTATGTTGTCAAAGTTCTTAACTTTGCAGGCATATCCGTAATCGGTCGTAAAAACCGAGTAACCATTATAGATATATTCATTTGGATAGCTTATCAGATATTGCATTTCTGATACATCCAGATTCAGTTCTTCTTTTACTTCTCTTTTTAATGCTTCTTCTCCGCTTTCCATTGGGTCAACGAAGCCTCCCGGCAGGTCCAGTGCGCCGATAGCCGGTTCTACACCTCTCACTGTCAGTAATATTTCGCCTGCATCATTCTCAATAACAGCGGCAACAGCAGCAGCGCTGTTAATGAAAAATTTAAAACCGCAACTGCTACAATGAAACGACTTTGGTGAATCGGGTTTGAAAAGCCCTGAACCACAGCTGGGACAATATTTAAGAATTTTTTCGGGACGTGCCATAAGAAATTGTCTTTTTGCAATATTAACAAACCTGGAACAAAAACAACAAGATCAGGGATGGAAATTTTAATCAGTCCGCATGGTGTATTTTTTACGAAATACCACATTGCAGTAGTCTGTTAACCCATTAACTGTCAATAGATAATTCTTTCTAATCGTTTGTTTTAGAAAGTCTGTTTGAAGTTTAATACAAATCATCATATACCCCTGCCATAATCTGACATCTAAACATCTATCAACACTAAAAACCATTTAAATTCATTGTTACGGTAGGGATAAGAAGTAAGAATCCAAGGATGATCAATATGGTAATGAGTGGCCCTATCCACCTGGCCCATTTCACGTAAGGAATTCGGGCTACCCCCAGTACGCCAATAAGCACTCCGGATGTGGGAGTAATAAGGTTGGTGAAGCCGTCGCCAAACTGAAAGGCCATAACAGTGGCTTGGCGCGACAGACCAATAAGATCGCTGAACGGAGCCATGATGGGCATGGTAAGCGCAGCCTTGGCCGAACCACTGGGAATAATGATATTTATTAAGGTTTGAATGACATACATTACACTAACCGAAGCAATATTTCCCAGGTCTTGCATGCCTCCTGCCATTGCATGTAGTATGGTATGTACAATTTTCCCGTTTTCAAGTATAACGATGATGCCTCTTGCAAGACCAACAATCAAAGCGGCCGACATGATGTCTTTTGCGCCTTCCAGAAACAGGTGAGTGATCCGGTCGGCACTATTGTTCATTGCTATGCCCGATAAAATACCCATGGCGAAAAACAGGGTGGCAATTTCCATGATGTACCAGCCGAAACCCATAACACCGACGATTAGAAACAATATGGTGAAACCCAAAATAACAAGGACAAAGGCTGGTGACGATTTTCTTAAAGCAATGAAACCCATTATGGCAAAAAGTGCTGTAAGTGCGGGTATAAACCAGCCGGTAATGCCTTCGCCTCCTCCTATTTTCAGGGTTGTTGAAGGCCACTGTACCGAAAAGAGGATGAGTGCGGCTAGTAATAAAAAGTATATTACCCACGATGCTTTGTATGTTGCATGATTTGTAGCAGTGCTGTTTTCACTTATTTCATGTCGCCAATGGTGGTCTTCTTCATAAACCGGCGATCTTGCCGGGTCCTTTTTAATACGGGAGCCATACCATAATACGTATGATATCCCCACAATATTGATAACAATCCAGCAAAACAAACGGTATTCAAAACCGCTGAAAAGAGGAAGTCCGGCTAATCCCTGGGCTATTCCGATAGTGAACGGATTCAACACGGCTCCGGCGAATCCTAATCCGGCAGCTACAAACACCATGGCTACCCCCATAATACTGTCATAGCCCATCGAAATAGCCAGCGGGACAAGTATCACTACAAAAGCGATAGTTTCTTCACTCATTCCAAATACAGCGCCAAAAACCGAGAACATGAGCATAATCATCACGATGATCAGATTGTTAGCGCCAATTATCCTGATGGCTTTGTGTTTATCCAGTTTACGGGTGAAATTCAGGAAAGATAAAATGCCAATGTCAATGGCCTTACTGTCATTCAAAATCCAGAATGCACCACCGATCATCAGAATAAAAACAATAATACCCGACTGCTTTTCAAAGCCTTCGAAAAGGGCCGAAAAAACCTGCCAGGTCTGCGGCTGGCTCTCAACTCGTTTGAAAACAACTTCTGGTGCTGAACCATCTTCCGGAATTTCTCCTGCCGGGACATATTCACCCCCGGGCACAAACCATGTGGCAACAGCTGCAATAACAATTAAAGAAAAAACAATAACGTAAGTGTGGGGAACTTTTTTAATCATTGGCAATGGTCTTTCTGTTTAGTCAACTCCAAAAATAGAGTTTTAACTGTGATTATTTTTATATTTGCAGCAAAAAATGATTTCCGGAATTGACGAAAAAGACCTGAGTAAATTTATTGTGGTTGGCGATCGTGTTCTTATTCAGCCTAAAACGCCAGAAAAACGTACCAGGTCAGGGCTTTTTCTTCCACCCAATGTGCAGGAAAAAGAGAAAGTGCATTCGGGGTATGTGATCAAAGTAGGCCCCGGTTATCCTATTCCTGCTATTGCAGAGGAAGATGAACCCTGGAAATCGAAAAATGAAAATGTTCGTTACGTGCCACTGCAACCCAAAGAAGGCGATTTGGCTATTTATCTCCAAAACAGTGGTTTCGAAATAGAATTCAATAATCAGAAATATATTATTGTACCACAATCTGCTATTTTAATGCTTATCAGGGACGAGGGACTGTTTGAGTAGGAATTGGGGCCAGGAGCATGGGGCATTGAGCAGGGTGCAAAGAGCACAGACCTGATCAAAGCAGTCTTCACTAATGCGTTTTCCTCCATGCCCTATGCGCTTTGCTCTATGCATCAGTAAATGCTCAATCTCAACCTCAGCCTCTTCCTAATACTCTCCCGAAAATCGTTTTACAAAATTTCTATAGGCCGTAAATGCCTGGGCTCTTGATATAAAACCAAGATATTTGCCTTTGTCGATGACCGCGATATTGAATCGTCCCGATTTTCTGAACATCTCTACCAGGTCTTCCATGCTGTCGTCAGGACTGATGTAATATTCAGGCATATACATGATGTCCTTTACTTTCACAGTATCATAAAGTTCGGGTTTGAATATTATATCTCTTATATCGTCCATCTTTACCATGCCGTGAAGCATTCCCTTATCATCGACAACCGGGAACAGGTTACGATGAGCTTTAGAAACTACTTTGACAAGGTCTCCCAGCAAGGCATCGGGCGAAATTTTTGAAAAATCGGTTTCTATAAGCTTCGTGACATCCATTAAAGTTAATGCCACCTGGTCCTTATCGTGGGTGAGAAGTTCTTTCCGTCGGGCAAGCTGGTGTGTGTAGACCGAGTTTTTTACAAACGATTTGGCCGTTGCAAAAGAGATGGTAGCGGTTATCATGAGCGGCAGAAAAAGCTCGTACCCGCCGGTAACGTCAGCGATGAGGAACAAACCGGTCAGCGGAGCCTGCAAAACTCCTGCTATGAGGCCTCCCATACCCACCAGTGCAAAATTCTGTTCCGAAAGGCCGTGAAATCCTATCTGGTTAGCTACAAAGGCGAAAAGAAGGCCGGTATTGGCGCCCATAAACAGGGTTGGTGCAAAAATACCGCCCACACCACCACTGCCAAATGTGATGGATGTTGCCACAACTTTGAACCCTATCACCATCAACATTAAAACAACGGTAACCGGCCAGAAATACTGAAGGTTGGAGAATAACTCCTGGTCATAAATAAAAGAAGCGTCGCCGCTTAGGGCTGTGTTGATGATGTCATACCCCTCGCCGTATAATGACGGGAAAAAGAAAAGTAAAACACCTAACATTGCCCCGCCAACAATCAGCCGGGTGGAGGCTTTCTTCATACGCAGAAATATCCGTTCAATGTACAGGTATACTTTTGTAAAATAGACAGCAACAAATCCGGTAATGATTCCCAGAACGATGTAGAACAATAAATCTTCCATTACAAAGGTTTCGGTAATATTTACCGGATAAAGTACCTGTTGCCCCATGAAAAGATAGGAGGTAAGTACTGCCGAAGCTGAAGCCATAAGCAAAGGAACAATTGCTGTGAGGGTGAGATCAAGCATAATCACTTCAAGGGCAAAAACAATGCCTGCAATAGGTGCTTTAAAAATTGCCGACATGGCTGCTGCTGACGCACATCCCAGTAAGAGCGTGATTTGCCTGAAATTGAGTCGAAATAAGCGGCCAACATTGGAACCTATAGCTGCACCGGTCGCAACAGTGGGGCCTTCAAGTCCTACACTTCCCCCAAAACCTACAGTTAATGCACTGGTGACAATGCTTGAGAACATATTATGTCGACGGATTCGGCCTTTCCTTTTAGAAAGGGCGTAGAGCACATTTGGAATCCCATGGCGGACAGGCCGTTTGAGTATGTATTTAATGAATATAACTGTTAAAAGTATTCCGAAAAAAGGAGAAATAAAGAACACATAGGCAGGTCCCTCTGAATGAATTACATTTTGTACCAACACACTGATATAATGAACGCTGTTTTTGATGGCTACAGCTCCCAGTCCGGAGGCGATGCCAACTATAATGCTCAAAAACATGATGAATTGACGGTTGCTGACATGTCTTATGCGCCATTTCAAAAAACTCCCTAAGATTCTGTCTGGTGCTAATTTCCCTTTAATGTTCATGTTTGTTCTTTGTACACCGTGTATTCGGTTTTCCTGTTTCCGCTTGTCAAATTTTGGGTTTAAGTTAATAAAATCTTCTCCACAAGAAAAGCCATTAACGCCCGTCAATAAAGTAAGAAGATGTTTTTCCTGCTTTATAGACAGACACAATTTAGTACCTGTCTATAAAGTAGGAAAAGTTTCCTGCTTATCATTTGTCTGTTCAGAAAGTGTCATTTACAAGGCTTGCGAAGTCCGAAAAAACTGAGTTTATTCATCGTAAATGACTAATTTTCGGACGAGCGTAACACAGTAAATGGCACTTTATGGACAGTCACGAATTAAACATCTTTCTCAGATTGTTGTTTAATGATTTAAACCTAAAAGTTTAACAAATAAGTGCAAGGAATATTTCTATATATCTTACAGTATTTTTCATCACTGCCAATATTTTTTCCTTATACGGGCAAACTGCAGTGTTGCGTGGGTTGGTAAAAGATGCATATACCAACGAACCCGTTCCGTTTGTCAATATTGTGATTGAAGGTACAGGCAGGGGTACAACTACCAATGAGAAGGGAGAATTTGTTTTTGAAGATATTGAACCCGGATTTATTCGGCTGCAACTGTCATCAGTAGGTTACGAAAGAAAACTTACTGAAGAGATTAATCTTTCGGCTGTTCGTTCCAACTATGTTGAAATTACTATGCAGCAAAAGACCACTGAGCTTGGCGAAGTAAAAGTTAGTGCCGGTGCTTTTGTACGCAGGGGAGAAACACCCGTTTCTTTGCGGCGGATTGGAATTGAACAGATTGAAAAAAGTGCCGGTGCAGCACGCGACCTTGCGAAAGTGCTTCAGAGCTTTCCCGGTGTTGGCGCAAATGTCTCTTTTCGAAACGATTTGATTGTGAGGGGAGGAGGACCCTCTGAGAATCGTTTTTTTCTGGATGGAATAGAAATTCCCGTGTTAAATCATTTTTCCACACAAGGTGCCTCCGGGGGGTCGGTGGGGATACTCAATGTTGATTTTATCCGGGAAGTAGACTTTTATTCGAGTGCCTTTCCTGCCGACAGAGGGAATGCTTTGAGCTCTGTATTCGAGTTTAAACAGATTGATGCCAATAAAGAAAAACCGGCTTTTAAGGCTACACTTGGTGCTTCTGAATTATCGCTTTCATCCAATACACCGCTCGGTGAGAAGACCGGAGGATTGTTTTCAGTACGAAGATCATACCTTCAGTTTTTATTTGACCAGTTGGGATTGCCGTTCTTACCTACTTTTACCGATTTTCAGTTTCGTACGCGTACCCGGTTTGACTCCAAAAATGAACTTTTATTGTTGGGCGTTGGCGCCATTGATGAGTTTAAATACAACCCGTCTCCTGATCCTACCGGGGAAAACAGGTATATTCTTGAATATCTGCCCTCGTTCGAGCAGTGGAATTATACGATAGGTGCAAGCTTTAAGCATTTCATGGAGCAAAACTATTTTGTAGTTGCCCTAAGCCGTAGTCATTTGAATAACGTAATTTCCAAATATCAGGATAATGATGAAGATGACCCTGCAAAATTGCTAAATGATTATGTCAGCGATGAGATACAGGACAGGCTCAGGTTCGAACTTTACAGTAATCCGGGGGCATACACTATTCGTGCAGGTCTGAATCTTAAAAGGATATCCTATTACAATCGCACTTATACCAGGGTGTTTCGTGAAGGTGTTCCAACCGAGATCAATTACAATTCGGATGTTGATTTTTATAGTTATGGAATTTTTGGATCGGTTTCGCGAACCCTGGCCGACGATAAACTTGATGTGCGATTTGGCCTTAGGATGGATGCCAATAGTTTCAGTGACGATATGAATAATTTGCCGGAGCAGTTCAGTCCCCGCCTTACTTTATCGTACAGATTAGCTCCAACCTTCAGCCTGAATTTTAATACGGGCAGATATTTCCAGTTGCCTCCTTATACAACAATAGGGTTTCGAAACAACCAGGGAACGCTCGTGAATAAAGAAAACGGATTGAGTTATATCTATGCCGACCATTTTGTGGGAGGTGTTGAGTGGCGTCCTAATAATTATACCCGGGTTAGTCTGGAAGGTTTTCTGAAAAACTACGGTAATTATCCTTTTTCGATAACCGATTCGGTGGCATTGGCCAGCAAAGGGGCCGACTATGGTGTTTTAGGCGATGAGGAAGTTACCAGCTCTTCTGATGGTCAAACCTATGGTGCAGAGCTCCTGGTGCGCCAAAAATCGGCCAAAGGCTATAGTTATATACTTGCATATACCTGGGTAAACAGCTTATTTACAGATGTTAATGGAGAGTATGTGCCGTCATCATGGGATGCAGGTCACTTGTTTACGCTAACATTCAATAAATCATTTAAGAAAAACTGGGACTTTGGTTTAAAATGGAGATTTGCCGGAGGGTTACCTTATACACCTTACGACTTGGAGCGGTCTGAAAATGTGGCTGCCTGGGATTTGAACGGCCGGGAATATCTTGATTACAGCCGTTTTAATGAAAAAAGACTGGAGCCGTTTCATCAACTGGACCTGAGAATAGACAAATCCTGGATTTTTCCGAAGTTTTCTCTTGGTGTCTATTTTGATGTTCAGAATGTCTATAACAAGAAGAACGATGATGCGCCAAAACTCATACGAGAACTCGATGAAAACGGCGATCCGGTTATTGAAAACCCCGAAGCTCCCCAAGAGGAGCAGAGATATGCCCTGAAAGAGTTGCGCACCACTTCGGGAACCGTATTACCAACAATTGGAATAATTATGGAGTTTTAGTCTCCAATAGTCAGTAAAAAAAAGCCTAAACGCAGAGAGGTATGTTAGCGTTTATAATTCACACTACTGGCTACTGACTACTGACTAAAAACTACTGACTAAATTACTTATATCTAAAAATCTGACGATCTATTGAGCTTTATTCAGCCGGGTTAAAATTCAGGGTAAAAACCATTACTTCGGGTCTGTTTCCCGTACGAACCGGCGGGCCCCAGGTGCCAAATCCCGTACTTACATAAAAATGGGCGTTCCCTTTTTGTTTGTAGCCCCGGCTTACTTCGTAGATTCGTTTTGTGATGTAGCCAAAGGGCCACATCTGTCCGTGATGAGTATGTCCTGATATTTGAAGATCGACACCGGTATTGGCGACCTCTTCAAGGTTATAGGGCTGGTGGTCTAAAAGAATTACAGGTTTTTGAGTGTTAACCTTTGCCAGTAATTCATCCACCGATTTTCGTTTTTTGTCTGACCTGAAATTGGTATGACGGTCTTCTCTTCCAATCAAATAGAAAGAATTTTCAATGAGGATACTTGTATCGCGCAATACCTTTATTCCATGTTGTTCGAGATAACGGATGGAGGGTTCGCCCCCTCCGATGTATTCGTGGTTGCCGGTGCAGGCGTAGACACCCATAGGCGCTTCCAGTTTACACAATGAATCACCCAGGTTTTGACGAATTACCGGGCCTACATCTTCATCGAGCACATCCCCGGCCATCAGGATAATATCCGGTTCAAGGCTGTTGATGGTATTCACCAGTTTGGCTGTTTTTCGAGGTCCTATGATTGTCCCCAGATGTACATCGCTGACAGCCACAATTTTCAGACTGTCGAGGTTTCCGCCGCTTTTATTAATGGTTAGCGGGATGTTGACAATGCGCGGATACCAGGCATTAATATGTCCGGCTGTAACAATAAGAAACGTAATTCCTGCTACCACAACCCCGGTAAAGAATTTGAATTTTGTGTAATCTGTCCCCGAAATTTTTTTAATAAAAGGAATGCCAAGGTTCACCAATCGGGCCAGATCGATGACAAAAACCTGGAGTGTGGCATAAAGCATCACCGCAAACCAAAATGCGCCCAGCCAGTGAAGCGAAACGGTAAGCGGGTTGTACATGCTTTTTTCCAAAGTTCGGCCGAGCAAATACGAAAACGTGGCTACCACCATGAAAACAATGAACCATGGTCTGATTTTGGGATATGCTTCCAGAGCCTGATATCCTCTTACGGTCAGGTATAAATTGACCAGTATCTGAACTGTGAGAACTATAGCAAAAAACATAATAAATTGACGGGTTTTCATGAAAAAAGTTTAACTGATGCAGGGTAAAGTTGTTCAAAAAACAGACGATTCGGTGTTAGATTATTAGATATTTAGACGAGGAGATGGGAACATTCTATAATCTCTCACTTCTTCACGCCCTCATTCTCTCATCCCCTCATTCCCTCATCCAATGTCAAATATTGATCAACAATCTTGTGACAAGTCGAAAAACAGGCAGTGGCATAATCCGGTAGAAAAAAAGAAACATGTGGGCCTGGAAACCTGCCGGATAGCGAAGTCTGTTTCCTTTTGATCTGGCTGCCCTGAAAATTGTACTTGCCACAACTTTGGGCTCAGCAGCATATTTAAAGGTTGCATTATAGAAATGGGAGACTTTTTGTGAAATAGCGATGTATCTTTCATCGTCGGGAGGGATAATTTCATCTTTCGAGCGGCCGTTAAATTCGGTACGAATGGGGCCAGGTTCAATCAGGCGAACTTTTATATTGAATGGGCGGGCTTCGTAATAAAGGCTTTCGGTAAAACCTTCTACAGCATATTTGCTGGAGTGATACAACGAATAAAGAGGAAGCCCCATACGGCCTGCAATGGATGACAGGTTTATGATTGTGCCCCGCCCGCGTTTTCGCATTAAGGGTAGTATGTTTCTGATGATTCTTAATGTTCCAAAAAAGTTGGTATCCATCTGCCTGACGATTTGTTCGTCGTTGGCCCCTTCGAGAATACCTATGGCACCGTATCCGGCATTATTGACAATGACGTCAATCCCGTTCATGTCATTCCAGGCTTTGTTTATCGTTTCTTCAACATTGTGGGGTTGTGTAACATCCAGCCTGTATACAGCAACGCCTGGGATATTAATCAGGTTTCCCGCGTTAGATGTATTTCTCATTGTGGCGGCTACTTTCCATCCGCGTCTTGCAAAATAACGAACCGTTTCCATTCCGATACCCGAAGAAGCACCGGTTATTAGCATTGTGCTGCTTTTCATCAGTATAAAATTAGTCTAAGTTATTGGTCTGATGGAACTCGCATGATTGAAGGTTATACATGTTCTTGTTGTGGTAACCCTGTCTATGTTCATTTCATCTTACATCTTACATTTAATAGTTATTACGCGGCTGTTAAAATTGTTAAGTTGTTAGAATGTTATATGTTATTAAATCATCTAACAATCCTGACAATCTAAATATCTAATGACCTATTATGGCATGGAACTCACGATGAATCGAAGATCGGCAATATCCAATCTTGTTCATGTCTTTTTTACAATTTGGCACTCCAAGATTCATGTTCGTTTCATATAGTTTCAGTGTGATACGTTGCCTGTCAGTAATCATCTGCTCCAAAAAAAAAAATAAACTCGCTATGGATGTGGGTGATTTTTGTTTGAGAGTGACTCTCAGGTTATGATAAAGATAAGAAAACTATTATAATAGAATGTAAGTTTTTTTCCAATCCATTGAATTACGAATCGAATGCTTTAAATAGTGCGTGTCTATAACAATACTCCGTTAAACTTTTACAGATGTCTGATAATTAATTGTTTACATAATTAATGACACAGGTCGCGACTCTTTCATATTAAAAACTTTGCGTCATTGCGTTAAGGCTTTTTTAACGGACTATTGTATAAACTCGCAAAGATTTTTACAATATGTGTGTCTGTTCAGAAAGTGCCAGTTGCAAGGCTTGCGAAGCCGCCAAAAACGGAGTTTACTACTCGTAAATGAGTATTTTGGAGGCGAGCGTAACACAGCAAATGGTACTTTATGGACAGACACTCAATAATCAAGATTCGAACAATAATCTTATCTTTCTGTTGGATAAGAACTGCCGGAAATAAAAATCCCGGAATCTAAATTTAATGGTCTTGTGTTGAATTACAAATATCTTTTATTTACAGGTCTGGCTTTGGTCTTTTTGGGGATAGGACTCCGGTTGACCGGTTTTGAATGGTATCATTATATTCTTATTCCCGGAATTGGTTTAAAAATAGCTTATCTGGTTATCGGGTTGTTGAATGGCACCCTGGCTGCCGGACGTTACGTTGTTATGTTGTTCGTCGGAATAGCAATGGTAGGGGGCGGTGGGTATCTGAAGAGTGCCATTCCCGGAACCGATCTGGGGCACTGGATTATGATGAGCGGATTTCTGCTGAAAGCTGTTTCCATTGTATTTATGGTTGTTGTAGGTCGGCGTCGCATACGGGCAGCACAAGAACTGTCGACAAAGCGGTAGTTTTTGTGCTGTTTGCTAATAAAACGAGCATGGCAAAGTGTCAACAGTTCATCATCTTCATCTCAACAGTTCAATCGCTCACCAACTCACCCAATTCATCATCTCAGTTAGCTTTTCCCTTCCTTCAGCCATTTGTCGAGCCATCCGAAGAATTCGCGTTGCCAAAGAATTCCGTTTTGAGGAGAAAGTACCCAGTGGTTTTCTTCGGGGAAAAACAGGAATTTCGAGGGTATGCCTCGCAATTGTGCCGCATTGAAGGCAGCCATCCCCTGCGTGTAAGGGATTCTGAAATCTTTCCCGCCGTGAATGACCAGCATCGGAGTGTCCCATTTATCAACAAAAAGGTGTGGAGAGAAATTATATCTTTTATCGGGTTTTTCCCAGTAAGGGCCACCCAAATCCCAGTTAACGAAAAACATTTCTTCCGTGGTTGTATACATCATATCCTGATTGAACACACCACAATGAGATATAAAGGCATTGAAGCGATTGTCATGATTTCCTGCAAGCCAATAAACAGAATAGCCGCCGTAACTTGCGCCAACGGCTCCAAGGTTTTCTTCATCAACAAAAGGCTCTTTTGCAAGTGTGTCTATAGCACTGAGGTAATCCTGCAGGTTTTGCCCGCCATAATCCCCGCTGATCTGCTCTGTCCATTCACGACCAAATCCAGGCAAGCCGCGCCGGTTTGGGGCAACAACTATGTAGTCGTTGGCAGCCATCATCTGGAAGTTCCACCGATAACTCCAAAACTGGCTGACACTGCTTTGTGGCCCTCCCTGGCAATACAAGAGTGCCGGATATTTTTTGCCGGGATCAAAATTGGGAGGATAGATGATCCATGTGAGCATTTTTTTATTGTCGGTGGTTGTAATCCAGCGTTTCTCTACTTCACCCATAGTAAGTTTATTGAGAATGGGCTGGTTGACTTTCGAAATATTTGCAGCTGTTCCATCTATGGGATTGACAGCAAAAATTTCAGTCGGCATGCTCATGCTCGTTCTGGTAGCGATAAGTTGACCACCGGCCGGAATGACTGACGTGTAGTTATGCACACCTTCAGTGATTTTGTGAATATCACCGCCTGGCAGATTAATGCGGTAGATGTCCTCTGTGGCATGGCGGTTACTGATAAAGAAGAGGGCATCTCCCATCAGGTTCCAGACGGGGTTATGTATGTCCTGATCCAGATTTGCCGTATAATCAATTACTCTTCCTGTTTCCAGGTCTTTTATCATCAGCCGGTTTTTGTCGGCTTCATACCCGTCACGTGGCATACTTTCCCATGCCATTCGCAATCCGTCGGGAGAGAATACCGGGTTTTTGTCGTATCCTGGCATTCCTTCCGTTAGGTTTTTTGTGGTTTTTGTATCTATATCGTAAAGGTAAATGTCGGAGTTGGTAGAAAGCGCATACTCTTTTCCGCTCATTTTCTTGCAGGTATAAGCTATTTTCCGGCTGTCGGGAGTCCAGGTTATTTGCTCCATACCTCCAAATGGCTGAAGAGGAGTGTCATAGCGTTCACCTTCCATTATGTCGGTTGCATCCGTAATTAATTTGTCGGGTTTATAAGAGGTAACAAAAATGTGACTGTATTTGTAATCGTGCCAGTGATCCCAATGCCTGTACATCAGGTCTTCCTCTATACGTGCATTTATTTTTGGTAAGTCTGAATACTTTTCGGCAGGTGTTTCATCCAGTTTTACATCCCTGACGAAAAGCAGATGCTCCATATTTGGAGCGTATTTGTACCCTTTAATACCGTCTGGGATGTCTGTTATTTGAACGACTTCTTTCCCGTCGGGCAGCATTTCAAACAATTGTTTGCTTCCCGGTTTATTACTTATGAAAGTGATCTTCTTTCCATCGGGTCGCCAGTTGACATCTGAAATGCTGAAGTTTTCTTTTTCTCTGTCTACCGATACTTTCCTTTTTATTCCAAACGAAATACTGAGTGTCCATGTTCTTTTGAAGGATGGAACTATCCGCTTTTTGTCCGTGCCGTCTATATTCGACACGAAAAGATCGGTGTTGAAAGAATTTTTTTCGATATCAGGCCAGGTTACGGTGTAGAGAATTTTTTTGTGATCAGGTGATATTTTAACATTACCAATTCTGCCAAATGACCACAATATTTCCGGTGTAAGTATACCATTTTCTACTTGAACTTTTTCAGGATTGAAAGCAGGACGCATATCTGTTTTATTTTTGTCTGTACAGCCTGCTATTATTGCCAGGCCGGATACTATAATGGCTAAGTGTTTTTTCATTAGTATATAATTTGATTTTTAAGGCCTAATGGAACTCGTATGTAAGCGTTTAAACATATTGCTTATTGTGGCAAACTTTGCCATGCTCGTTTCATCAGTATAAAATTAGTCTTTATTGGTTTGATGGAACTCGCATGATTGGGTTTATACATGTTTTCTTGTGACAAACCTTGTCATGCTCGTTTCATTTTACATCTGTATAAGTTGTTCCGGCTGTTAGAATTGTTAAGTTGTTAGAATGTTAAGTTATAACTTCATCTAACAATCTAACACTTAACAATCTGACAATCTATTATGTCATTCCCTGCCATGCTTGTTTCATCAGTGTAAAATTAGTCTAAATTATTGGTCTGATCGAACTCCTCCTGCAAGGGGTTATACTTTTTTTAAAAATCCGATCAAACCCGGGACTTGCTGTTGGTTGAATTATTGAAAAATGTATTTGAGAGGGATAAGTTGGGTATATGAGATATACAAAAATAGGGAGTTTTTTTCTTTTGCCTGATAAATTATCACACAAAATCCGCAAGGAAATTGTAGTATTGTCGTATGATTTTTGAAAAATTAACTCTAATCCTTTATTTTTGATGATTGAGTGAATCAATAGAATCCGCAACGAATACATCGCAATTTTAAACAATCGCTTGCGGATTTTGGGTGAGAGAGTTGTGGTTTGTGTTGTGAGTCATATAAATAGTGTTTGTCCATAAACTCGAAAAAATTTTCACAATATGTGTGTCTGTTCAGAAAGTGCCATTTGCAAGGCTTGCGAAGCCGCCAAAACCGGAGTTTACTAATCGTAAATGAGGATTTTGGCGGCGAGCGTAACACAGCAAATGGTACCTTATGGACAGACACTAAATAGTTAATTACCAGATATCTGTAAAACATTAACGGCGTGATATGAATAAAACTGCTCAAAAAAATATCGAAGAGTTGTTCGTCTTTTAAGAATATAAATACCTCAGTTATGACTTTCCAAACTAACCCTGAACTCCGACTTGCCCGCGAATTTGTGGAATTTACCAACCGTAATGTTTTTCTGACAGGCAAAGCCGGGACCGGTAAAACCACTTTTCTTCACAATTTGCAGAAAGAACTTCCCAAACGCATGGTTGTTGTTGCTCCGACCGGAGTGGCTGCCATTAATGCAGGGGGGGTGACCATTCATTCTTTTTTTCAGCTTCCTTTTGGACCAATATTGCCCGGATCAACCGGAGGGAGTGGTCAGGAGGCACGCCATCCTCACCGCTACAGCCGGCAAAAAATTGATATCCTCAGAACACTTGATTTACTGATTATTGATGAAGTGAGTATGGTCAGGGCAGACCTTCTCGACGGTATCGATGAGGTTTTACGCCGCTTCCGAAAAAGTAACAAACCATTTGGCGGTGTACAGCTTCTGATGATTGGTGATCTTCAGCAGCTCGCGCCGGTTGTGAAAGAGGACGAATGGCAATTGCTGAGGCCGCATTATCAATCGGCTTTTTTCTTTGGAAGTCATGCTTTACAGAAGACAGATTATGTGAGCATTGAGCTGAAGCACATTTTTCGTCAACAGGACGAACAATTTATTGAACTGCTGAATAAAATAAGAGACAACCGGCTCGATACACGAGGTTTGAACTTACTCAATAAATGTCACCGGCCGGAAGTGCTGAAAGGCAATTTGGAAGGGTACATCACTTTGACTACTCACAATTACCAATCCCGTAGAATAAATAATGCCCGGCTCGAAGCGCTTGCCGGCAATCCAAGGAAATTTCCGGCGATTGTTGAGGGGAATTTCCCCGAAAGCAATTTTCCGACAGATTATGAACTTGTGCTAAAAACAGGCGCTCAGGTTATGTTTGTAAAGAATGATTCGTCACCGGATAAGCTGTATTACAATGGTAAAATAGGGAAGGTAACAGGGTTTTCAAAAGAAACCATCTTCGTAAAATGTCCGGATGATCCGGAAGCAATTGCCGTAAAGCCCGACAGCTGGGATAACACCAAATATAAGATTGATGAAGAAACCAGGGAAATTCGGGAAGAGGTTGAAGGGACTTTTACGCAATATCCGCTGAAGACTGCCTGGGCGATTACTATTCATAAAAGCCAGGGGCTTACCTTCGAAAAAGCTATAATAGATGCAAATGCTGCTTTTGCTCACGGACAGGTTTATGTTGCACTGAGTAGATGCAAAACACTCGAAGGGCTTGTTTTGACTAATCCTCTTGATGTAAGAGCACTGAAAACAGATCCTGAAGTGAAAAATTTTATCCGCAACGTGGAAGAAAACCCTGCTGATGATGATGCACTGGAGCAGTCAAAAAGAAATTACCGCTTCTCCCTTCTGAAGGAAATGTTCGACTTCACGTCTCTGGAAAGGCAGTTATCCTATACTCTGAGAGCAGTTTACGAAAACAAAAGTTCTGTGGAAAAGGAACTTCACGTTGAACTCGGGAAAATGAAAACACTTGTAACATCGGAATTAAAACCGGTGGCAGAGAAGTTTATTGCTCAGGTGGAGCGAATCATTAATGAAAAAGGAAATAAGGGAAATGAAAGTCTTTTACAGGACAGGTTGAAGAAGGCCTGCGCGTGGTTTTATCAACAGACCGGAAAAGGCCTTGCTAATCCTTTTGAAAAATTCACTATTGAAACGGATAATAAAGCTGTCCGAAAAACTTTAAATCAGGCCTTCGAGCGTCTGCGCGATGAAATAATGGTTCGCCGGTACACGTTCGACGGGTGCAGGGACGGATTTGCGGTAAAGAAATATCTCGAAGCAAAAGCCAAAGGTTTATTGGAGAATGGGAAAATACCGAAAAGTTCGGCCGCAAAGCAAAAATCTGTAAGTGCTTCAGTTGCTCACCCCGAATTATATGCACGATTGAAAAGCTGGCGGGATGAACAGGCGGATGAGTCGAATCGCCCGGTTTATATGATTCTTCAGGTAAAATCGATGCGTCATATAGCCGATACACTTCCCGCTTCACTCAAGGCGTTAAAAAAGATTCACGGTTTTGGGAAAAGCAAATTGGAACAATACGGGCGGGAAGTACTTGATATTGTTCTTGATTATTGTAAGGAGAAAAATCTTGCTTTGCCCGGTGACGAAAAAGAAATATATGAGATTCCTCCGCCTCCCCCGAAGAAAGAAAAGGTTGATACCAAACAGGTGACGTTTAACCTTTTCAAAAAAGGAAAGAATATTGATGAGATTGCCAAAGAGCGACAATTGACCAGGGGTACCATATATAATCATATCAGCCATTTTGTGCGCAAGGGGGAGGTAAATGTATTTCAGTTTGTTTCTTCCGAAAAAGTAAAGGCAGTTGAGGCCTGGCTTAAAGAGAACCATGCAGACACCCTGACCCGGATAAAACAACATTTCGGTGATGAAGTTTCATGGGACGAGCTCAGACTTATTATCAATCATGTTGCGTTTACAAGGAATGAAGATGTTTTGAAACCGGTTAACCGGTAAAGACTCTCCGGCCAGGGCCAGGCCTGGCTACTTTAAAATTTTTTAGTCAGATATCGAATCAGTCTGAATAATCCTCTGAATACCCATAGAATAAGGTAGATAACAAAACTCAAAGCGATGACGTATCCGGCCTGGGTATAAAGTTCGCTCCACATGGTTTCGTAATAAATGATTGCATAAATGTTAAGTCCGGTTCCGGCGATCAGGCAAAGAAGCCAGATGAACAGTTCTTTTTTGATCTGTGCAGGTGTAATGATTATGTTCTTCATCTTATATCTGATATTTTTCCGGTAATGTTATTTTTTCGCCTGTCTCTATGGCTTTTTCTCCCAGTAAGGTCCAGATGCTTGCATTATAGCCTTCCCTGATGAGTTTTTCGGGCGCTTTTCCTTCTCTTACGTGGCTGATAAATCCTTCAAGTTGTAACCCTGTATCGTAAAAATCTGTATTTTCAATGATGGGCTCTCCGTTATATTTTACAGCTGTTTCAGGAACCCAGCTTGCACCTCCTATGTTTACCTTTTCAAACAGCCCCGATTCAATATCGTTCAGTAATTGAAGGATGCCAGGGGCAGGAGGGGGTGTTTCGGTATAATACCGGTTGGTCTCAAATTCTATGGTGCCCTTATGGCCCATGATCTGTTCTTCAAGACCATATTTTTTATTGCTCGTCATTGAGCCATAAATGAACTGAACCCCGTTATCGTAAGAATAGATCAACGCCACGTTGTCATCAACTTCACGCCCGTCTTTCCAGAATACGATACTTCCTGTTCCTGTGACCGAAACAGGCGTTTTGTCCAGGGCCCAGTTGGCCACCTGTATCTGATGGGACATCAGCTCTGTGAGTAGTCCTGCCGAGTATTCTTTATACAATCGCCAGTTGATGAAGCGTTCCATTTTTTCGGTTTTGTCAGGAACCGGACGTCGCCAATCGTTATTTCGGTGCCAGTACGCACGAATCTGACCTAATTGGCCGAGTTTTCCGTCGTGAATGCGTTTTATTCCTTCGAGATAAACGGGGTTGAAAAGACGCTGATGACCAATTTGAAGGATTCTTCCGGTTTCGATATGAGCGTCGTACATCGCCCTGGTATCATCCAAAGTCCTGGCCATGGCTTTCTCACAAAAAACATGGATGCCAGCTTTTAAACAATCTATGGTTATATGTGCATGCTGATGGAGGGGGGTCGCAATGATTACCCCATCGGGTTTTTCACTTGAAAGTAAATCCTCATAATGTAAATATTGTTTTACCTTAATACCTTTTGCGTCGCACATTTTTATCGCCTCACTAAGATGTGGTCTGTAAATATCGCAGAGAGCCACAATTTCCATGTCTTTTGTTTCTGTCAAATCCAACAAGAAGCGCATCAATTGTTGACCTCTGCTGCCGGTGCCAATTACTGCAAGCCGTACCCTGTCCGATGGATTTTACGCGTTGGATTATTGTCGGCAAATGCATTAAGCCAGGGCATGGAAGCCAATGTTGCTGCCGATCCTGAGATGGCCAGTTTTTTCAAGAACTCTCTTCGTGAGTGGTATCGAATACTCTCCATTGTATTACTTTAAAATTTTGAATGATACTTTTTTGTTTTTCGGCAGGTGCTGCAATGAGTGCCGTTGATAAAACTTCGGCAACGGCAGCGGTTTGTGCCTGAACACATGAAATCCGGTCTGATGATACCGGTATCTCTTCTTTTACATTCCAAATGTGTGGGCGTTTATTTTGGCCGGTTTTCGCCTCGCTCACCGAAACGGCGGTATCTGTGAGTTTCCAGACTTCGTCCTGCTTGTTGCCCGATTTTAAAGCAAAAGGCCAGAAATCTCCGTGCGGATGATGCCCCCTGGTTAGAACAGAGCTTCCTCCAAAGCTTAAAAAGGCATTGATTATTCCCTGCTTTTCAAGAATGCCGGCTGCTGCATCCAATGCAATTCCTTTTCCCATTCCTCCAAAATCAAGTGATACATTATCTGTCAGAAAATGCACTGTGTTGTGTCTTCCGTTTATCTGTATCATTTCTTCGGTATGGGCGGCTAATGGGGGCTGAAGTGTGTTTACGCTACTGTTTTCTTTTAGGCACGAGTAAATTTTACCACCAAAAATGTTGAAATAACCATCAGTCTGATTGAGATAGTCGATGCCCAGCCGGATAAAATGCATCAGCAAGGGACTGACCGGAACAGTCCCTCGTGATGCTTTCTGGTTTATTTGGTAAGTTTCAGCTTTGCTATCATATCTGTCAAGCACTTCCTGAAGCCTCTTTATCTTGTTGATAATGGCGGATGATGCATTTTCTGCATATTCCATTTCACAGCCCCAGATAACAATGTCCAGGACAGTGTTCATCAGGAAGGCAGATTTATGATATGGATGCTTAAAGTTTTGGTTCCCATCCTTTCTCATATTCGCGCTCCCACAATGCCATTGCTTTATAGCTGTTTGTAATATGTCCGTTTTCCGGATTGCATTTAAGTATTTCCCCGGTTCGGGAAGATATGTTTGCCAGATGTCCTAACAATGTGCTTATGGCGCCTTCATCAATGGGAGAACGTTGCTTTTCTTTACCGCGTATGGCCTCGAAGAAATTCCGGACATGCACCGTTGACATGTCGCCTCCGCCTCCAAGTTGTGTGCCTCCTTCACTGCTTCCCGATTGCCTTTCGCGGAGGAGGTTACCGCTACGATCGAAAAGTTTGTACCCGCCACGGTCAACCCATACGCTCCCCTCTGTTCCATAGATAATGGTTCCGCGGCCGCCATCATACGTTTTGTGTCCGTTTCGGCTTTTGCCGTCCCATTTTATAACCTTTTTCCCGGGAAAGCGAAAAGTTGCATCCATAGTATCGTACATGGTCCAGCCATCATCGGGCCAATGGTATTTCCCCGAATCAACAATTACTTCTTCCGGAAAAGAAACCTGTAATGCCCATCGGGCAACATCCAGCTCGTGGACGGCATTATTACCGGTTTCGGCTGTTCCGTAATCCCATCCATACCAGTGCCAGTTGTAATCCCATGTGTTGTGTTTGTAGGTTTTGCGCGGTGCAGGTCCCTGCCATAACTCCCAGTTCAGTCCGTCCGGTACCGGAGCTTCGGTGGGATTCACGACTCGTCCCCGGGCGTTGGAATAGAAAGCTTTAGCCAGGTATGGTGTCCCGATCACCCCGTTATGGATTTCATTGATAATTTCGATGGTTTCTGCTGATGAGCGTTGCTGATTTCCCATCTGGATTATTTTACCATACCGGTCGCGCGATTTCACCAGCAGTTCACCTTCATACGGATTATGCGTACATGGTTTTTCAACATAGACGTGTTTTCCGGCGGCATTGGCAAGCCAGGTACCCGGAGCATGCCAGTGATCGGGAGTGGCAATTAACACCGCATCTACATTAGGATCATCAATGACTTTAAAGAAATCTTCTTCCTGTTTCGGGGTGTAATCAAGAACTTTTGCAAATCGTTTGCCTGCGTTTACCATCTGGCTTTGCATAACGTCACATAAATAGAGCAGTCTTACATTACTTTCGGCAGCTGCGATTGGCGGAATGTATGCGCCCAGCCTTCGCCCCAGTCCAATTATTGCAATATTCAGCCGGTCATTGGCACCCATTATCGAGGCATAGCTCCTGGCTGTCATGCCCATGCCTGCAAAAGTTAGTCCTGCTGCTCCTATTGCTGATTTTTTCAGGAATTCCCTTCGTGTATTTTTCTTGTTACTCATAATGATACTTTTTTGAGAGGTCTTTAATTCCAACAGATCGTTAGACTTTTAGATTTAACCTG